>CAZPTI010000011.1:0-43081 GCA_964588925.1 uncultured Anaerolineales bacterium
GTCAATGCGAGCGGCGCCAGCAATATCACCGTCAACGCGAGCGGCCGGCTCACCGGCGAAGCCAGCGGCGCCAGCAGCGTGCGCTACACCGGCTCGCCCACCAGCGTGCAGGTGGATACGTCCGGCGCTTCAAGCGTGCGGCAGAACTAAAGTCGCAGGGCGAACGCAAACGATCCACCGGTTGCCCAGATTTAGCCGAACCCATCGGCGAAAATCTGCGTAATCGGTGGATCGTTTTATTCATCACAATTCTGTATCTTCTGTCACATAACTCGACCCTCCTCTGCGCGAAACTAAGGTCAGCCGCAAATCGTTCGTGATGTAGCGCAAGTGCGCCAACTGTGTTGGCGTCGCGACTTGCGTACGCACCTGCGGCCGTATCGGGGAGGCGGTTGTGATCGAGTTGCATAAAGTCGTGATTATCGGCGGCGGTTTTGGCGGACTGTACGCCGCGAAAGCGCTCGGCGGCGCGGCGGGAATCGACGTCACGTTGATCGACCGGCGCAATTTCCATCTGTTTCAGCCGCTGCTGTACCAGGTGGCGACCGCGGGACTTTCACCGGGCGAGATCGCTTCGCCGCTGCGCGCGGTGCTCCGCAAGCACAAGAACATCACTGTGCTGATGGGCGAGGTCACTGGCTTCGACCTGGCGCGGCAGCGCGTCATCCTCACGGACGGCGAGGTCGAGTACGACACGCTCATCGTTGCCACTGGCAGCCGCCACTCCTATTTCGGCAAGGACGAGTGGGAGGGACTCGCGCCCGGCCTCAAGACCATTGAGGACGCGCTGGACATCCGCCGCCGCATCTTCCTCGCCTACGAACGCGCGGAGAAGGAGACCGACCCGGAGAAGCGCAAGGGCCTGCTCACTTTTACCGTGGTGGGCGGGGGGCCGACCGGCGTCGAACTGGCCGGCGCGCTGGGCGAGATCGCGCGGCAGACGCTGAAGGGCAACTTCCGCCGCATTAACCCGGCCGAGGCCACTGTGCTGCTCGTCGAGGGCGCAGACCGCGTCCTTCCGCCTTATCCGCCGGAGCTATCGAAGAAGGCGCGCCGCGCGCTGGAGCGGCTCGGCGTGACGGTTGAGACGAGCGCGCGCGTGACAGAGGTTCACGACGATCACGTTGTCGTGCAGCAGGCGGGGCAGTTGCGCACCGTGCCCACTTGCACCGTGCTGTGGGCTGCGGGCGTGCAGGCGTCGCCCCTGGCGAAGAAGCTCGGCGAGGCGAGCGGCGCGGAGGTTGATCGCTGGGGCCGCGTCAAGGTTGGGCCGAACCTGACTCTCCCGAACCATCCCGAAGTGTTCGTCATCGGTGACATGGCGCTCAGCCTGGGCGCGGACGGGAAGCCGCTCCCCGGCGTCGCGCCCGTGGCAATGCAGCAGGGGCGCTATGCGGCAAAGTTGATTCGGGCGCGGCTGGCAGGGCAGGGGCTCCCGCCGTTCCGCTACAAGGATAAGGGCAGCATGGCGACCATCGGCCCGGCCGCCGCCGTCGCGCAGATCGGCCCGCTTAAGTACAACGGGTATCTCGCGTGGCTGTCGTGGCTTTTCATCCACCTGCTCTACATTGCTGAGTTCGACAATCGGCTGCTGATCCTGATTCAATGGGCTTACAACTACTTCACCCGCAACCGCGGCGCGCGCCTGATCACCGGCAGCGTCAGCGCGCCGCCGTTGACGGTGCGCGAAATGGCGAAGGAAGGCGTCGAAGTTCGCGATCCCGAGAAAACCGTGTGAGGTTGCGCTACTTCTAATGCAACTCTAATCCTCATTTGCCCCCCTTCGCGCTATAATACGGTCGCGCCTGGCAGCCCCTGCCCGGCGCGTATTCTTGCGCAATCCTCATTCTCCGAGGCGCTCTCATATGATTGAAGTGTCAGAGCTAAGAAAGTCGTATGGCGCAGTTGAAGCGCTGCGCGGGGTCAGCTTCGACATCGCGCCCGGCCAGATCGTCGGCCTGCTCGGTCCGAACGGCGCGGGCAAGACGACGATCATCAAGATCCTGACCGGCTACCTCCAGCCCGACGCGGGCAGCGTGAAGGTCGACGGCCTCGACGTGCTGACCCACACGCGCGAAGTGCAGGCGCGCATCGGCTACCTGCCCGAAAACGCGCCGCTCTACGGCGAGCTGTCCGTCCAGGGCTACCTGCGGTTCATGGCCGATCTGCGCGAAATCCCGGCGGCGGAGCAGCCCGAGCGGCTGTCCGAGGCTGTCTACGCGACCGGCCTGCAGGAGCACCTGACCCGGCCCATCAGCACCCTGTCGAAGGGCTTCCGGCAGCGGGTCGGCCTCGCGCAGGCCATCTTGCACCAGCCCAAGCTGCTCATCCTCGACGAGCCGACGGTCGGCCTCGACCCGACGCAGATCGTCGAAATCCGCCGCCTGATCCGCCGCCTGGCCGAGCGGTCGACCATCCTCTTTTCCACGCACATCCTGTCGGAAGTCGAGGCGCTGTGCGACCGCGCGATCATCCTGATCAACGGCCTGGTCAAGGCGGACGCGAGGCTGGCGGACCTGGAAGAGACCGCGGATGCGGTGCTCGTGCTCGGCAAGCGCGTGGACGGCGCGGAGCGGTCGCTGCGGTCGTTGCCGGGCGTGCGCGGGATCGAGCCGCTGCGGAACGGCGACGGCCACGCGGTTTACCGCATCATGGGCATGGGCGACGTCGATCTCTGCCCCGTCGTGTACGACCTGGCGCGGCAGGAGAACTGGCCGGTGCGCGAGCTGCGCCGCGATGTGCGGACGCTCGAAACCGTGTTCAACCAGCTTGCGACCGGCGCGTCTGAGGCGCGGGGGCAGTAACCGATGAAACAAACACTCGCGATTGCCCGCAAGGAGCTTGCGGCTTACTTCGGGTCGCCGATGGCCCTCATTTTCGTCGGCGCGTTCCTGGCCGTCACCCTCTTCACCTTCTTCTGGGTCGACACCTTCTTCGCGCGCGGCATCGCGGACGTGCGCCCCATGTTCCGCTGGATGCCCGTGCTGCTGATCTTCCTCGTCGCGGCGCTGACCATGCGTCAGTGGAGCGAGGAGCAGCGCGGGGGCACGCTGGAAGTGCTGCTCACCCTGCCGGTCAGCAAGGCGCAGCTTGTGCTCGGCAAGTTCCTCGCGGTCATGGCGCTCGTGGCGCTGGCGCTGGCGCTGACCCTGTTCCTGCCGATCACCGCGGCGCTGCTCGGCCCGCTCGACTGGGGGCCGGTCATCGGCGGCTACCTCGCGGCGTTGCTCATGGCCTCCGCGTATGCGGCCATCGGCCTGTTCGTTTCGTCGCGCACCGATAACCAGCTCGTCGCGCTCATCCTGACCGTCATCATCGGCGGCGGGTTCTACCTGGTCGGCTCGTCCGGCGTGACCGACTTTGCGCCCGGCGCGCTGGGCGACATCTTGCGCGGCCTCGGCGCGGGCAGCCGCTTTGAGAGCATCGAGCGCGGCGTCATCGACCTGCGCGACCTGCTCTACTACCTGAGCATCACGGGCATCTTTCTCACGCTGAACGTCCTCTCGGTCGACCGCAAACGATGGGGTACGGGCGAGCGCACCGCCGGCTACCGCCGCGGCCTGGTTCTCACTTCCGCACTGGTTATCGGCAACCTCGTGCTGATGAACGTCTGGCTGTACCCGCTCAACGGCCTGCGCCTTGACCTGACGCAGCAGCAGGAGTACAGCCTGTCGCGGACGACGAAGGATTTGCTTGCGGGGCTGCAAGAGCCGCTCACTCTGCGCGCATACGTCAGCGACAAGACGCATCCGCTGCTGGCGCCGCTCAAGCCGCAACTGGCCGACCTGCTCCGCGAGTACGAGATCGCCGGCCGCGGCAAGGTCACGGCAGAGGTGATCGACCCGACGACCGACCCGGACGCCGAAGTCGAAGCGAACCAGACTTACGGCATCCAACCGTCGCCGTTCCAGGTGGCCGGCCGCTACGAGGCGTCGGTTATCAACGCCTACTTCGACGTGCTTGTCCGCTACGGCGACCAGAGCGAGGTGCTCAACTTCCGCGACCTGATCGAGGTGCAGGCGAACCGCGACGGCTCGCCCGACGTGCGCTTCCGCAATCTGGAGTACGACCTGACGCGGACCATTAAGCGCGCCACGTCCGGCTTCCAGAGCGTCGACAACCTGCTCGCCTCCCTGCCGAACCAGACGAAGCTGACGCTATTCGCGACGGCGAATGCGCTGCCCGCGGAACTCCGCGACGCGCCGGCCACCTTCCAGAAGGTCGGGCAGGAGTTGGCGGCGAAGTCCGGCGGCAAGCTGACGTTTGAGACGGTCGACCCGGACGCGCAGGGCGCGGCGGTGACGCGGCAGCAGTTGTTGGACGAGTACCGGCTGCGTCCCATCCAGGCGTCCCTCTTCTCGACCGACACCTACTACCTTGACATGATGCTTGAGTCGACGGACAAGGACGGGCAGGTCTCGCGGCAACTGGTGACGCCCTCGGGCGACCTGAGCGAGGCCAGCATCCGCACCGCGGTTGAATCCGCGCTCAAGCGGACGTCCACGGGCTTCCTGAAAGTGGTCGGCCTGTGGACGCCGCCGGAAGTGCCCACCACGAATATGTTCGGCCAGCAGCAGCCTGCGCTCCGCACGTGGAACCAGCTTCGCGAGCAGCTCGGCCGCGACTACACCGTGCGCGACGTGGACCTGTCCACCGGACAGGCGCCGTCTGACATCGACACGCTGCTGATCGTCTCGCCGCAAAACCTCGACGAGAAGGCGAAGTTTGCGGTGGACCAGTTCCTCATGCGCGGCGGCTCGGTCATCGTCGCGGCGGGCAACTACGCCATCGCAGTCGATGATATGACCGGCGGCCTCGCGCTAAACCCGGCGCAAGGCGGCCTGGACGATCTGCTGGCGCACTACGGCGTGACGGTCGAGAAGTCGCTCGTGATGGACCCACAGAACGAGCCCTTCCCGTCACCGGTGGAGCGGGAGGTCGGCGGCGTGATCGTCCGCGAGATCCAGGCCGTCAACTATCCGTTCTTCGTCGACGTGCGGCCGGACGCGATGGACCGCAGCAACCCGATCACGAGCAAGCTCAACGCAGTTACGCTTAACTGGTCGTCCCCGGTCAGGCTGGACGAGGCGAAGATGGAGGGCCGGCAGACGAGCGTGCTGATGAAATCCAGCCCGCGTTCCTGGCTGCGCACCAGCGTGGACGTCACGCCCGATCTCCAGCAGTACCCGGAGCTGGGCTTCCCGGTGGAGGGCGAGCAGGCGTCGCAACCGCTGGCTGTCGCGGTCACCGGCAAGTTCGACAGCTTCTTCAAGGGCAAGGCGAACCCGCTCCTGCAGGGCAACGCGCCGGCAGAGCAGGGCGCGGCCACGCCCACGCCCGCCGCGCCCACAAGCGGCGTGCTTGAAAGCTCGGCTGACGGCGCGCGTCTCGTGGTCATCGGCTCCGGCGAGTTCCTGACCGACGTCGTCTTCCAGGTGTCGTCCAGCCTCAGCGCGGACCGCTACCTGAACAGTCTCCAACTGGCGCAGAACGCGGTCGACTGGAGCGTCGAGGACACCGACCTGCTCAACATCCGGGCGCGCGGCACATCAACGCGCGTGCTCGACCCAATCGGCGCGCCGCAGCAGCGGCTGATCGAGTTCGCCAACTACGGCCTCGCGCTCCTCGCGCTGATCCTGATCGCGCTCTTCTGGAGCCTGCGCCGCAAGAACGAAAAGCCCATGACGCTGGTGGGAGAGAAACGATGAACAAGTGGCAGCGACTCCTGATCGGTCTGCTCGTCGCGCAGCTTGCGCTCGGCGTGTTCGTCTTCTGGCCGCGACCGGTCGCAGGCAGCGGCGGGCAGCCGCTCCTCGCCGGCCTGACCGCGGATCAAATCACCGGCCTTACGATCACCGATGAGGCTGGGAACACGACCAAGCTGGCAAAGCAGGGCGACGCCTGGATTGCGCCGGACGCGGGCGCGTATCCGGCGGACGCCGCGAAGATCACGCCGGTGCTTGACAAGCTCGTTGCGCTCAAGACGGGCCGGCTGATCGCGCAGACACCGCAGAGCCACGCGCAGCTACAGGTGGCTGATAACAAGTACGTCCGCAAGATCGACATCACGAAGGCAGACGGGACGACGCAGACCGTGTACCTCGGCTCAACCGCTGGAGGACAGGCCGGGCATGTGCGCCTGGCCGGGCAGGATAACGTCTATCTTGCCTCCGGCCTCGCCTCGTGGGAGGTTGACAGCAGTCTGCTCAACTGGATCAACCCGGTGTACCTCAGCTTTAACGCGGCCGACCTGACCGGCTTCACGTTGAAGAACAAGAACGGTGAGTTTGCCTTCACCAAGGACGCGCAGGGCGCGTGGCAACTTGTCGGGTTGGGGGCGGATGAGACGGTCGACCAGGACAAGGTGAATAACCTCCTCAGCAGCCTGGCCTCGCTGCGCATGACGAAGCCGCTCGGCAAGACCGAAGACGCCGGATGGGGCATGGCCGCGCCCACCGCCACGGTGACGCTGCAAGTCAAGAGCGGCGATCAGGTCAAGACGACGACGCTGACTGTCGGCGCGCAGGACCCGAACGATAAATCCTACGTGGTGAAATCGTCTGACTCGGAGTACTTTGTCCGCGTGGCGGAGTTCTCCGTCCAGGACCTTATCCAACGCGACCGAGCGGGTTTCCTGCCCGCGACCCCCACGCCCGCGGCCACGGTTGCGCCGCTCCCTCCTGGCACGCCTACGCCGTGAGCCGGTCAATCGCCGGTTGAAAAAGAAACCCGGACTGCCGAAGTCCGGGTTTCTTTTCGTTAACCGCACTCCCTGACGTTTTCATCCGTTGTTCATAGAGAGCGCGTACACTCGCGCAAGACTTGACGGGTTGTGAAAACCCGTCAAGTCTCAGAACACACCTCTTTTTCTGGAGTACGTCCCACATGCAGCAATCCACTCCACGCCGCGGCGTATTCGTCGCGCTTCTGATGGTGGTCGCGGTCGCGCTGATCGCCGCCGTTCTTGCGCCGTCCGCGCGAGGTCGCGCAAGCGCGGCCGAGAATGGCCCCTCGCCCCGCGCGGTCGGTGACGAGTCCAACGGCTGGACTGTGGCTTTCTCCGCGCCAGCCTATCCCAACGGTGAGCCGTTCCATTTCTACAACATGACCTTCGTCACCCGCGATCTCGGCTATGCGTACGGCGGGCAATCGTGGAACGCGTCTGACTCCGACGCGAACGGGCAGCCGATCAACCCCGGCCGCGTTTACCGCACAAAGGACGGCGGCGCGACCTGGCAGCTTGTCCACGAGAGCCGCGGCTGGAAGATCGGCATGGCGTGCGCGGACGAAAAGCGCTGCTGGGTCGGCGGGAAGCGCGGGCAAATTGTCTACACTCAGGACGGCGGGGACACCTGGTTCGGCGCGAACGAGTACACCTGGCAGGGCATGGACGCCTACCCGACACCCGCGGTGCAGACGCCCGTCCCTTTCACCGCCTGGATTCGCTCCGCCGGCATCACCACGGACGCCAGTTCAATCATTTTCGGCGCGACCGACAACACCGTGCTTCACTCGAAGGACGGCGTGAACTTCTACAACTACTGGCCGCTCCTTTCGTGGTATTCCGCGACCTGGTCGATGACCTGCACCAACGCGACGACGTGTTATGGCGGTCAGATCAAGCGTCAGGTGATCAAGACGACCAACGGCGGCGATACGTGGTTCCTCGCCGCGCGCGTCGGCACGGATGAACTCAACGCCAACTGCCTCTCAGACAAATACCCGCCCGAGGGCATTCAGCGCCGCTACTACGGCATCGCGTTCGCCAACGAGAATTACGGCTGGGTGGCCGGAAGCTGCGGCTTGCTGTACCGCACCGTCAACGCGGCGCAGGGGTGGATCGCGCAGAATGACGGCACCATCCCGGAGACGACAACTTTTCGGCGGCTCCAGGCGTTCAGCCGGTGGAGTGTGGTCGCGGTCGGCGGGACGAATCCCGACCCGGCGGACGCCAGCATGACACAAAATGCGATCATCTACACCGGCGACGACGACGACAAGGACGGCAAGGCGATGAAGTGGGTGCAGGTTGCCGCGCCGGATACGTCCGAATTGCACGGCCTCGCCGGTTTCTCTGATGCGACTTTCGTGGCCGATTGGTCCGGCAACATCTGGCGCTGGGAGGGTTCTCTCGTGCCGATGCAACCCACCAGGACGCCGACGACCACGCCGACGGTGACAGAGACGCCGGAAGCCACGGAGACGCCGACCGCGACGGCCACACCCACCGCGACAACGTCTGCCGGCGCGCAGATCGAGGTTATCGCGTTCCACGATTTCAACCTGAACAACCAGCCGGACGAAAGCGACGCGAAACTCGCAAACGTCGGCTTCCAGGTCAGCAAGAACGCGGCGCCGGTCGCCACCGGCGCAACGGGTCTCGATGGTCGCAAGACATTCACCGGGCTGAGCGCGGGCGAATACGTGGTGGCGATCACCACGCCGGCAGTGGGTTACACGGCGAATTACAACCAGCTCGTCGTCGGCCTCTCCGAAAACGGCTCGGTCACGCTGCCCTTCTCGCACCGGATGAGCACGGTTACGCCCACGCGCGCGAAGACGTGGCTGCCGTTGACGCTGCGCTAGCGAGTTATGACCTGACGGGTCACGAAGACCCGTCAGGTCTCACGTCGCGTAACCTGACAATGATCATTTTCTCGCGCTTCGACGCGTGCTAAACTCTTCCTGTTAGGCGTCGAAGCGGCGCCGCCACCACACCCGTAAAGTATTTCGGAGGAAATCATGTTCGTCGTGACCGTTGACGTCGCAAAGTGCGAAGCCTGTGGCGACTGCATCGACGCATGCCCGCAGGAACTCATGGCCCTCGTTGAGGAAGACGGCAAGAAGTACGCCCTGTTCAAGGGCGACCCGGACGACTGCATCGCGTGCTACTCGTGCGAGTCGGCCTGCAACGAAGGCGCTGTGACCGTCACCGAGGTCTGAGCCTTAACCGCAAACGCGAAGAACCGGGTTTCCGTCAGGAACACCCGGTTTCTTTTTTGCCACAAAGGGCTGCGAGGCGCACCCTCGGAGCCCTCTGTGGCTGCTATGCTGCCACTGCGGCAAATTCCGGTCTAGCCCGCGCAGGCGCAACCACCCCGCGCAACGCCAGCACTGACAGCAGGAACATTACCCCGTAAATCGCGAACAACAGGATATACCCCGCGCCGGGCACCTGTGGCAGGCGTTGCGTCAGGTAGTCGGCAATCGGGCCGCCGATGTACGCGCCCACCGCGCCCGCGCCTGCGCCCGCCAGGTTGGAGATGCCGAGATAGCGCCCGGCCTCCGCCTGCGGCACGATGCGCGTGCCGAGCGCCCAATTTGCGGTGAAGAAGAAGCCGGTCGCCACGCCGATCAGGCTGCCGCCGATGTAGATGACGGTCATGTTCGGCATGAGCAGGGCGATCAGCACGCCGAGCGCGGCCAGGATGCCCGCGATAAACACCATCCGCTTATGCCCGAACTTGTCGCCGAGGAAGCCACTGGGCAGCGCAGCGAGCAGGATGAACACGCCGATGACGGTCATCAGCAGCGCGGCCGGGCCTGCGGCCTTCTCGCGCTCCAGCCCCAGCCGCCCCTGCAGGAAGTAGACCGCGAAGGTCGACAGGTTTGTCGCGCCGACGAGGAAGGCGAGGCGGTTGATGACCCACCAGGTGAATGACGGGTTGTCGCTTGCCGCCCGGCCGCCGATGCTGATGCGCACGCTGATCCACACGCCAATGGCAATCGCGACCAGCATGGCAATGACGCCGATCGCCCCTACGCCGATCATCAGCACCACGGCCGAGCTCATCCCGCCAAAGACCAGATCAAGCCGCTTCACCAGTTCGCCCAGCCCGAGGATGATCGCGGTGAAGAGCGCGGTCATCAGCACCAGGCGCAGGATGGGCTGCCACTCAAAGGGAGGCGCATCTTCCTTGCGTTGCGGAACCTCGGGCGCCAGCATGGTCAGCAGCATTGACACGACGAGCACCGCGGCTGCGATGCCGAGCGCAACCCACAGGTTGCCGTTCGCCACGAAGCGCGCAATCGTGAACGAGACGAGGATCAGCGGGATGGGGATTTCGAGCATGGCCTTGACCGCGGAGTAGCGGCCGCGCTGCTCGTCGGGCACGAGGTCGGGGATGAGGCCCTGCTGCGCGCCGTGCGCGGTGTTGGAGGCGAACGACATCAGCACGGCCACGGTGAAGAGGAACGTGAATCCGGCCATGCCCTCCATGCCCGCCGAAACGCCGATGAGGACGAGGAAGACGAGCAGGCTGAGCGTACCGATGAAGATGAAAGGTCGGCGGCGTCCGAAGCGCGACGCGCTGCGGTCCGACAACATGCCCATGAGCGCCTGCCACAGCAGCGCGGCCATCAGGCTCCACAGCCGCAGCTCGCCCAGCCGCGTGCCCTTCGTCGCCTCGCCGACGAAATCCTGCACGAGTAACGGGAAAACGAGCCCGTTGGTCTGCGACAGGACGGTGAGGGCAAGAAAGAAGATGTTGATGGTGATGAGATGATACCAGCGCAAGGGACGGGCCATAGTCCTCCTTCGTGGTTTTGCGGGGATTTTTGTTTGGCGGAACTATCCGCCACCCATAGGCGGGAAGAATTCTACCACATCCTTGTCGCTCACCGGCGGATCATCCCAATGCGCGAGCCGCCGGTTGACTGCGATAATCGCCACCTCTTCCATCGGCAGGCCGAGCGCAGCCGCGAGGTCAGGCAGGGAGATAGGGAGCGGCTGCGCGATGGTCAGCCAGTCCCGCTTCTCCCCGTCGTACCAGCTTAAGTGCCCGCCGAGGTGGATGCGCAGTTAGCCCTCCAGCTTCTCCGCCGCCCACTCAATCCCCAGCTCGCGCAGCTTCTCCCGCGTCGGCACGCCCGTTTCCACGTCCCAACCCTTCAGTTCATACAGGTCGGTCAGCGCCCGCTCGAACTCCTCGCGCGGGTAGCTCACGCCCTTCAGCGCGCCGGCCTCAAGCGGGGTAAACAGTCGCTCGGGCAGCGTGTCGTCTTTCCGCGTGAAGCCCTCGCGCGCATTAAACACCCGCGTCAGGTTATTGGCGCGCTCGCCGATGCGAAGCATTTCTTCGAGCGACAGGTGCCACCCGGCCGCCGCGTTCACCGCGTCCACCACTTCCTCGACGGCAATGAACGACCGCGGCGCGGGGCCGAAGTAGCACAGCCCGTTCGTCTTGCCGAAGTTGTTCCAGTGCTCCATCACCGTGTAGTACTCGACCTTGCGGCGGCTGAAGTCACGCGGGGGCAGCGGCTCGCTGATTCCGAGCGGCATTACGCCCTTGAACTGGAGCGAGTCGGGGTTCGCCAGCACCGGATCGTGGAACGCGGTCAGGTGCTCGGCGCCGGTTTCCGAGGTTGCGTACGACAGCCCGACGCCCACCTTGCCGCGCGGGTCGTGCATGGGCAATTCCTGCCCCTTCACCTGCATGGCGAAGAAGGGCGCGTCCCCACTGATGACCTGCGCCGCGCGCCTGGTCCCCTCAGCGAGCAGATCCCCGATGCCCTCGCGCCGCGCAATCAGCTCAACGCAGCGCACCATCGCCTCCGCGTTGCCGAAGCGCAGCTCCAGCCCACCCGTGTCCTCCGGCCCGATCAACTCGTGCTCGTAGCATTCCATCGCAAACGACACCACCGACGCGCATGAAATCGCGTCCATCGTGTAACGCCCGCACAACTCGTTTGCCTTGGCGATGGCCTGCAGGTCGTCCACGCCGCAGTTTGAGCCGAAACCGGACACCGCCTCGTATTCCGGCCCGCCGTAACTGTCGCTCACCTGGTACCGGTCATCGACCTTGACTTCGCGCTTGCAGCGCACCGCGCACGCGTAGCACGACCGCCGCGCGCTCAGCAGTTGCGACTCGTACTGCTCCCAGCGGATGTTGTCGACCCCCTCGAACGCGCCCGCGCGGAAGTTGCGCGTGGGCAGGATGCCGCCCGCGTTCAGGCCCGCAGTCAGCCCCGGCGTGCCCTTCACCTGCAAGTCCCAGCTCAGCGGGTTCTCTTTGACGCGCTTCGCCAGCGTCTTGCCAAGGTCGGCAATCGCCGCCGGTTGCGCGGCATTCTCAAGATATTTCGTGCTGCCGCGCACCGCGATCCCCTTGAGGTTCTTCGACCCCATCACCGCGCCCATACCGGTCCGCCCGTTGAAGTGGCGCAGGTCGTTGATGAGCGCAGCGAAGCGCACGAGGTTCTCGCCGCCCAGCCCGATTTGCAGCACGCGGATCAGCTTGTCGCCGAGTTCCGCGCGGATTGTCGCCTGCGCTTCCTCCGGGTCGCGCTTCCACAGGTGCTCCGCCGGCCGGATTTCGACGTGGTCGTCCTTGATCCACAGATAGACGGGCGCGGGCGCGCGGCCGGTGATGACGACCGCCTCATACCCGGCCATCTTCAGTTCTGGCCCCCAGAACCCGCCCGCCTCCGACTCGCCGTACCCGCCAGTCAACGGTGACTTCGCGGCGGCCGTGAAGCGCGTGGCCGTGGAGAAGGGCGCGCCCGTCAGCAGGCCGTTTGCCAGCACCAGCATGTTGTCCGGGCCCAGCGGGTCCACCCCCTTCGGTAGCTCGCTAAGGAGCACATACGCGGCGAGCGCCTTGCCGCCCGGGTACATCCGGTAAAGTTCTTCATCCAAAACCTGCGTGGCAATCGTCCCGCGCGTGAGGTCCACGCGCAGCACCTTGCCGGTGTGTCCGTAACGCATTGATCTAAGCCTCTGGTTCTCTGAATGCTCGTTCGAGGAACTGGCGGGTGATCTCGAATAGTTCGTGCCGTTCGCAGTCAAGCGCCACGCAGTGCGTCGACCGCTCCAGCCAGTGAAGCTCTTTCACTTTTGAGCTAACCCTGTCGTAAATCTCCTGCGGCGCAAGGCGATCGACGGTGCGATCGAGCTTGCCCTGCGCGATGAGAATTGGCTGTGTGATCCTCGGCAGCAACGGCCGCGTCGCCGCCTGCAACCGCAGCAACTCGCGCGCGCCGCGTGTCGGCCGCGTGTCGTACCCCTGCCATAGCGCGTCCGACTCTGCGGGCGGCCCCGGTTTCGGCTTCAGCTCGTAGCCGAACACTGCCAGCGCATGGCCCGCTGCCACCATAACGGGTGAGAGCGCCAGCTTGAGCGCAGGCGCATACGACAACACCGCGGCAATTTCGGGATGCTGCGCAGCCAGGTGTAGGGTTAGCACCGCGCCAGTCGACTCGCCGCCTACCGCAACCCTGCGGCATCGGGACTTAAGCAGCGCATACGTCTCCTCAACCGACCGCATCCAGTCCTGCCACTTGACGCGGTTCAGGTCGCTCGACTGCGTGCCGTGGCCGGGCAGCAGCGGCCCCGCGACGGTATATCCCGCGTCGCGCAAATACTCGGCCAGTGGGCGCACCTCCGCTGCCGTCGCGGTCAGCCCGTGGACGAGCAGCACCCCGTCCGGCCCGCCCTGGAAATAGAACGGCCCGCCTTCGAGATGCGCATTAACCAGCGGTTTCTTTGCCATGCTCTATCACCGGACGGATGGAAGCCAACGCTTTGCCAACCGACAAACCATCGTATACGCCGGGTCGTAAATGTTGCCGAGGTCGTAGTCAACGCACTGGCCCAGCAGCACGCTCGCCTCCGCAAGGGTCAGTCCATAATCGGACGTCAGCCAGCGCAGCATCTCCGTCGTCGCGTGCTGGACGGCCTGGTCGAGCGGCCGAGCGTTGCCCACAGTAAAGATGTCGGTCGCATTCTCCCCGCGCGGCCAGCCGATCTTCTTCCCCTTGAGCACGCGCACGGTGAACTCCACCTCGAACGACGTCTCGATGCCCGTGCCGACGATCTCGCCGTCGCCCTGGACCGCATGACCGTCGCCGATAAAGAAGAGCGCGCCCTCCACGGCAACCGGGAAGTATATGGTCGCGCCCTCACAGCACCCGCGATAGTCCATGTTCCCGCCGTGCGGCCCGCTCGTAGCCGTCGAAATCGCCTGGCCGAGCGCGGGGGCGACGCCGAAGCAGCCGATCATGGGCTCAAGGGGCAGGGCGAGCCGGCCGAGGGTGGGGAACGGCTGCTGTGGCGTCGCAACGCCGGCCGCCGAGTCGATGTCCCAGACGAGCAACTCCGCCGCGGGCAACTCCATCGCAAAGTCTGGATCGACCACATTGGACGCGACTCGGTTGCGCATGAAGCCGTCTGGTCGGTCGGGTGTGAGGCGCGCCAGGTAGACCGCGAGCGCATCTCCCGGCGCTGCTCCATTTACATAAAAGGGGCCAGTCTGCGGGTTGGGACGCCCCGACACCTGCTTGCCGGTGCGATCCTTGCCGTGCGCGTCGATGGTCCGCGTGATAACCGTGTCGCCGTCGTCGACGCGCAAAACGAGCGCGTGTGAGCCGATGGTGTTCCAGTAGTGGGTCGGGTCAAAGCGATGTGTGGTCATAAGGTTAGGTTAGCACCGGTATTGTGGCATTGGCAAATGGCATGACGGCGATCCGCGCGCGGCCGGGGAGAGTGTCCAGCGCGCAGCGGACCGCCTCATGAAGGGAGGCAACCGGGTTGAGCAGCAGCTTCTCGCTCAACTCGCGCGGCATGTCGGACACAAACATCAACCGGACGCGCGTCGCGTCGCGCGCGATCTGCCACGCCTTATGCGGCCCGATGCGGTATCCCTCGGCTGCATACGCTGCGAGCACCGCGTCGTGGCTGCCGAACGCGCGCTCGGTCATCCACTTCTCGTATCCCGCGCTGCCGGTTCCTTCCGGGCACTCTGCAAGCAGGATGACCGTGGCCCCCGGCCGCGCGATCATCGTCGCATGCGCCAGCGCCTTTTGCGCCTGGTACAGGTTGATGTCCTTGGGCCTTCCCCCGGGCGTGACGATCACAAGGTCGAAGGGCTCGTCGACCTTCACCTCGTAAATGGCGCGCAGCAGCGGAATCCCGCGCGCCATCACGTCGCGCGGCGCGCCGGCCAGCGCGTGGACGATCTGCTTGTGGTCGTTGAGCACCGCATTCAGCGCATAGTGGACGCCGATCATCTGCCCGATCTCCTCGACGTCCTGCCGGCACGGGTTGTCCTCGTAGCGATTGATTTCCGCGCCCGGCGCAGTCATCATCGCATGGTTCGCGTTGATCGTCGCGCGACCCGTCAGCCCGACCGCCGCGCTCTTAACCCCGCCGGAGAAGCCCATGAACTGGTGCGGCTCAATGTTGCCGACAACGGCGCGCAAGTCCGCCGCGTGCCAATGTTGGTTCACCGCAACGGGTGTGCTGCGCACGGTGCTCCCCAGCTCGACAAGCTGCGCAGCGTCGTCGCAGTCGTGGCTGTGGACCGGATAGCGCGCGAGGATGGCGGGGGGAACGACGGAAGCGAACTCCTGCAGCTTCATCGGCGCATGCGTGCCGGTGGCAATGAGCAGCGTCACCCGCTCCGGCGGATACCCAAGCGCCTCTAACCGTCTCAATAGCGGCGGAAGCAGGGCGTCGTGCGGCACGGGCCGCGTCTTGTCGTTGATCGCGACGACCGCCGTCTCGCCGATCTTTGCCAGCGGCTGCGAGTCTAGCGCAGCCTCAACCGCAGCAATGGGGTCGGGCGCGGACGCGGCTTCGCGCGGCGCGAGCAGACACACCTCCCAGCCCGCGCGGTCTGGCAGTTGCAACTCGACCGTTTGTTTGCCGTACGGCAGCAAGTATGTGCGCATAACAGTTTTTGCGTCGGGTAAGTTTGAACGCTTTCCCAGGATTTTGAGGATTGACAGGATTTGGGCGCAGAACTCCTCAGTGCCTAATTCTGCAAATCCTCATAATCCTGTAAATCCTGGGAAAACAGTCCACTCTCAATAGAACAGCGTGATCAGCCCTAAACTCAGCACGGCCAGCGCGCCGCCCACCGCAAACCCCAGCAGCAGCGGCTTCGCGCCGGTTTTTCTGATTGCGCCCAGGTCCGTGCTCAACCCGATGGACGCGAGCGCCAGGAGGATGGCAAACTTCGCCACCTCGTCGATGGCCCTGAGCAGATTTGCTTCCGCCACCATGTCGCCGGGATTGTTCACGTCCACTGGCAGGAAGCCGAAGGCGTTCAGCACGGTCCGCACGAGCGTCATGGCGATGAACGCCAGCACGAACCACGGCACCGCCTTGCCGAGCGTCATCTTGTACGTCGTGTCGCGCTGCCGCTGCGCGTTCGCGTACACGAGGCCGATCAGGAGGATCAACGGCGCCATGATCGTGTTGCGCACGAGCTTGACCACCGTCGCCACGTCGCGCGCGGCCTCGCTGAACGAGATGCCCGCGGCCACCACCTGCGATGTGTCGAGGATGGCGGTCCCCGCCCACAGCCCGAATTTGTGATCCGTCAGGCCGAGCGCAAGGCCGATGATCGGATAGAGAAGCACGGCCAGCGTGCCGAAAAGCGTGATGGTCGCGACCGCGTAGCTGACGTCTTCGTCCTTCGCCTCGATCACCGGCGCAGTGGCGATGATGGCCGAGTTGCCGCAGATCGCCGTTCCGACGCCAATCAGCGCGGCGAGCCGCGGCGGAATCCGCAGCAGCCGCCCGAGCGCATACGCCGCGGCAAGCGCAAACGTCAGGCAGACCAGGATCAGCAGGAGGGACGACACGCCCGTCCGCACCACGTCCTGCAGGCTGAGCCGCAAGCCGAGCAGGATGATGCCGAGCCGCAGGATGCGTTGCAGCGCGAACTTGATCCCCGCGTCGTACTCGCGACCGAGCTGGAACGAATTGCGGACGACCAGTCCGAGCAGCACCGCGATGAACACTTCGCTGATCGCGCGGCCAAGCGCGGGCGAGGGGATCAGCCCGTGCAGCAGCCGCGCGGCAAACGCAATCGCCGCGGCCAGGATTAGCCCCGGCAGCGCCGGGTGCAACTCCTTGCGTATCTTCTTAAATTCGGCAGCGACGGCGGACATCACGCGCTTTCGTACAGCTTCGTGAGCACAAACTCGTCGTGGCGCAGCGCTTCGGCCGCGGTGAACCGGCCGTTGATCGTGTGTTCCAGCACGTCCATCGCCTTGTCCGCCGCCTCGTCCAGGTTGATCTCGATCCGCAGCAGCCCGGTCAGGTCCACGTCGATGTGCTCCGACATGGTCGCGACAGTGAGCGGGTTCGCGCACAGCTTGATCACCGGGATAATCGGATTGCCGATGATGTTGCCCTGCCCGGTCGGGAAGTAGTGGACGACCGACCCTGCCGCCGCGCACAGCGTCACCATTTCCGCCGCAGCCGACGACGAGTCCATGAAGTGCAGCCCCGGCCCCTCTGGCTCAATCGCCTTGTCAATCGCGCTCACCACCGTGCAGCGTCCCATCTTCTGGATGTTGCCCATAGCCTTCTCTTCGATGGTCGTCAGCCCGCCGCGGATGTTGCCCTCGGTCGGCTGCGAGCCGAGCAGGTCGACGCCTTTGCTCTTGACGAGCGCCTGGTAACGGTTGAATAGCTGCATGAACCCATCGGCCACTTCCTGCGTCGCGCACTGATTCGCGATAATGTCCTCGCCGCCGGTCACTTCGGTCGTCTCGCCGAAGATCAGCGTCGCGCCCGCGTCGGCCAGCCGCTCGAAAACGCGCCCCACCGTTGGGTTCGATGCCAGCCCGGAGGTGGTGTCCGACTCGCCGCACTTGGTGCTCATGCAGAGTTGGTCCACAGTGAACGGCTCGCGCTGCAACTCGGTCGCGTACTGGACGAACTCCATCGCCTTCCGCGACGCCATCTCGATGGTCTTCAGGTCGCCGTAGCGCTCGATGCTGAACCCCGCGACCGGCTTGCCAGTCTCCGCGATGGCGTCGACCACGCGCTGCGTCCACTTCGGCTCGATACCGATGACGATTGCCGCGGCCACGTTCGGGTTGCGCCCGGTGCCGGCAATCGTGCGGAAATGCAGCTCCAGGTCCTCGCCGAATTGCAGGCGCCCGTAAGGATGCGGCAGCGACATCGTGCCCTTGATCAGCGCGGCCACGCCGTTCGCCGCCGCATTGGAAATGTCGTCGATGGGCAGGATGATGACGTGGTTGCGGATGCCGAAGCGTCCGTCGGGCCGCCGGTAGCCCAGCAGCTTCATCTCTTCGGGCTTCTTCCCGCCGAGCGCCAGCCGCTCCGTGTGCTTCTGGACGATTTCCGGCGTGGGCGCTTCTTCCAGGCTCCACCGCATCGTCTTGAGGTTGTGCGTGTGGACGTGGCCGCCGCAGGGGATGGCCTGAGTGGTCTGGCCGATGGTGCGGCCGTACTTGAGCAGCTTGTGCCCCGCGGGCATGTCCTTCATCGCCACCTTGTGACCGAGCGGCACGTCGCTGACGGTTGTCAGCGCGCCCGCCTCCTGCCCCTCCAGCGTGACCACGCCGACTTCCTCGCCCGCGCGCAGGTCGCGCACGGCCACACCGACATCGTCAATGAGTTCATGGATGAGAATACCGTGTGACATGATGATCTCTTTCGATTCCCCTGAAGTTGTCCCAGACCTGACGGGTTTCGGAAACCCGTCAGGTCTCAGTGCTATTCGTCAAATCTGAAGTCCGTTCTCCCCGAGCAACTGGTCGATCAGCACTGGCTGCCCGGTCTTGACCGACTGCTCCGCCGCTGCGCCGACTACGATGGACCAGAACCCCTCGGCTGCGGTCGCTGCGCTCGTCTCTTTGCCTTCGATATTGTCGATGAAGCTGACGTGCTCGAAGTAGGTCGCGCCGTGGTGGCCGCTTGACTGGATGAAGGCCGGGTAGCACGGCGAGCCGGTGCGCGTCGGCTTGCGGTCGCCGCACTTGACCTCTATATACGTATCCGGCTGGCCGCCCGGCAGGAAGTCCTCGTTCTCCGAGACCTTCAACCGCCCGTCGTCGCCGCACAGCACCATTTCCTCATAGAACATCGGCGAGAACATGCACAGGTTGAAGCTCGCGCGCACGCCGTTCGCGTAGGTTACGATCACAAAAGCGTTGTCGATGATGTC
The DNA here is from genome assembly GCA_964588925.1 of uncultured Anaerolineales bacterium. Classification (GTDB taxonomy): domain Bacteria; phylum Chloroflexota; class Anaerolineae; order CG2-30-64-16; family CG2-30-64-16; genus JALOOB01. The sequence goes on from CAZPTI010000011.1 coordinate 18,927, forward strand.
CGACTTCTCGCCCCCGTACTCGAAACCGAGGAAATTGACCGCCGCGCTGCCTGTGGCGAACACGCTGACCGGCCGCGCACCGGCGAACAGGTTCATCAGGTCAAAGTAATGGCAGCACTTCTCGACGAGCGTGCCGCCGGAGTACTTCGAGAACTTGTTCCACTGCTTCACCTTGTCGAGGAAGGGGAAACGGTGTTCGAGGATGCTGATCGTCTTGACGTCGCCGATGCTCTTCCGCTCCAGCGCCTCGTGGATGGCCTCGACGTAGATGGGCTTGTAGCGGTATTGCAGCCCGATCTGGAACACGGCCGGGTGTTGTTGGGCGATCTCCATGATCGCATGCGCGTCCGCAATCGTCGTCGCCATCGGCTTCTCGAGCAGGATGTGCTTGCCCGATGCGGCGGCCACGCGCACCACGTCCAGGTGCGAGAAGTTCGGCGTGCAGATAATCAGGCCGTCGACCGCCGGATCGTTGCAGCACGCCTCGAGCGAGTCGTACACCACCAGCTTATTCCCGCCGGGCCGGAACTGCGCGTGCATTCCCTGGGCGCCCGCCACGCTCAGCGGGTTCGGGTCATACACGCCGTGGATGACCGCGCGCCCCTCCATCCCGGTGACGCGGATGTGCTCCTGCCCGTTGACGCCGGTCCCGATCACATTGAAGCGGTAGCGTTCCTCGCCGGGCGCGAAGAGATAGCGATCCTCGGCGGGGATGTAGGCGAAGACAGGGCTTCGCGCAAAGACCTGGTTGCGGAATTCTTTACCGATTGGCATAGCTCACACCCTTGCTTCTCGTGGCTCCAGAACGAAATAGATGCGGTTTAGTATCTGTCGCAGTCTTCCGGGTGAGACAGAACCGATGTATTCAACCAGTTGGCGACGGTCTGCTGTAAACAGTTGCGTCACGTTGACAACACTCGCCTTCGGCAGGTTCGCTTCGCCCTCGGCGAGAAGCACGTTCCCTGGCGTGCGTGCCCACTTGAGATTTGATGTCAACAGACAAACAACGATCGTGCCGAGTTCGCTGCGGTTGAATACATCATTCTGGATTACCACGCCGGGCCGCCGGAACCCTGGCTCGGACCCAACCGGCGTCGGCAGATCAACCCAGAAGACGTCTCCTTGTCGTATCACCATCGATTATCCGGGTCGCTTTCTGCGAAGCGCGCCATCTGAACGGAGGACGAATAAAGAAACTTCTCATCATCTTCATCTCTTGCATCGCGCACGGATTCATTGATGGCCTTGAGAAGACGTTCGTTCTCCATCTTCAGAATGAAGTCTTGCAGCGCAAGCGTGACGAGTTTGCTGCGGGATACTTTCAACTCTCCTGCCAGTTCCTGGGCTTGCTTGTACACCGTCTTTGGCAGCGAGACAGCCGTCTTGATTGTGCTCTCCATAGTTATACTTCCCTTTCTACCGACAGTATAACTAGAAGTATGGCTCTGGTCAACAGGGGAATCGGGAAAGATTCCCCTGTTGTCTTCCGTTGGACTTACGGTCCTAGATAGCCTGCCTGCGCCTTGCAGGGTCCGGCCATCTGCTTGAACACGAGCGTCCGCTCGCCGCCGGTGTGGGTTGTTAACCAGAGCGCGCCATCGCGCAACTCGGCGCGTGAATAGCGCTTCACCGCCTCGTGGAACGGCTTGTCCCACTCGACGAACTTGCGCTGTCCGTTCGGATCGGGCGTGCCCTCTACACAGCCGGCAACCGTGATGCTGCAAAGGACGCGGGTGTCGCCCTTGCTGCTTTCCGACCGGCGTTCCATCGTGTCGCAGTAGCCGTGATTGCACCCGTCGTAGAAGTAGTACTGCTCGGGCCGGGCGCTCACGGCCAGACATTGACCCTCGTGGTACGGCGGCAACCTCTCGCCGTTCACCAGCACGTACTCCAGTTCCCACGACGTTTGCAGCGCCTCCTGCGGAAACGGCGCGCGTGTCGGGACCGGGGACGGCCCGGGCGTGGGAATGAACGGCAACTCCCTTCCGCAACCCGATAAGCACAGGCACAGGAGCAGGCCGGACCCACTCACCATGACTCGCGTGACTGCGCTCCGCCAAAATCGCATCCTGGCGAGCGCGTCCATCGCTCCTCCTTATTCGTACGGCGTCTTATCCCAGAACGAACAAAACCGCTTCAACCCCTCATCCGTCCACGGGTGCTGGATCATCCCCTTGTACACGGCCAGCCCGCACGTCACGATGTCCGCGCCCGCGGTAGCCGCTTCCACGATCTGCCGCCCGTTGCGCACCGCGCTGACGATGATCTGCGTGTCGAACTCGTAGTTATCGCGCATCATCACCACTTCCTGGATGAAGCGCCCCGTCTCCTCCCCGACCTCTTCCTTCCAGCCGATGAACGGCGAGACGAACGTCGCGCCGAGCCGCATGGCCTGAAGCGCCTGGCTGCCGGAGAAGACGAGGGTCAGGTTGACGCGGATGTTCTCCACGTACAGCGCGCGCAACGCGCGGAACCCCGGCTCGGTCGCGGGCAGCTTGATGACGAAATTCGGGCTGAGCGCGGCCAGCTTCTTGCCCTCGGCTACCATTTCGCGCCAGTCGTCGTGATGCGGGTTGACCTCCACCGACACCGGCAAGTCCGTGCCCTTAAAAATGTCCGCAATCTCGCGGATCACGCCCATGAACGGCTTGCCCGACGCCTGCACGTGCCGCGGGTTCGTCGTCACCCCGTCGATCCCGACCATCTCCAGCGCGTACTTGATCTCGTCCGTAATCGCGCTGTCCAGGAAAAACTTCATTCCTATGCCTCCGTTCGAGTTAAGACCCGTCGGGTTTTCCGAAAACCCGACGGGTCTGCGTTTACCTTCCCCCAAACCCCGTCGTTGCAATGCCCTGCACGAAATACCGCTGCGCGATGATGAACACGAGCAGGATCGGCAGCAGCACCACGGTCGACGCGGCAAACAGCAGATGCCAGTTGCCTGTCATCTGCACGTCGTTCAGCGCGCGCAGGCCGAGCGCCAGCGTCCAGTTATTGCGGCTGTTGATGTAGATGAGCGGCTGCAGGAAGTCGTTGTAGCTTTGCAGGAACGCAAACACCGCGACCGTCGCGAGGACCGGCTTGGAGAGCGGCAAAATAATGTTGAACAGGATGCGGAAGCGGCTGGCGCCGTCCACCAGCGCGGCCTCCTCCAGCTCCATCGGGATGCTCTTGAAGAACTGCCGCATGAGGAATACGTATAGCGGCGCCAGCGCCAGCCAGAACGGCACGGTCAGCGGCAGGTAGTTGAGCGGAAAGCCGAGCGGATGCTGCGCGGGGAACAGGCCGAGCACGTTCCCCGGCTTCGTCCAGCCAAGCACCTTGAACTGGATGAACATGGGGATCAGCGTGATGATCTCCGGCAGCATCATCGTGCCGAGCAGCATGCCGAAGAAGAAGTCGCGGCCCGGCCAGCGCAGCCGCGCGAACGAGTACGCAACCATCGCTGACGAAAGCGTCACGCCGATGACGGTCACGATGCAAATCTTGAAAGTGTTCAGCGCAAAGCGCGCGAACGGCAAGAGTTGCATCGCCTCGACATAATTGCCCCACTGCGGATTTTGCGGAATCCACACGATGGGCACCGCGAAAATCTCGGTCGGCGTCTTGAGCGATGACGACACCATCCAGATCGTCGGCCCCAGGAACGTGATCAGGATGAGGGTCATGAGTATCTGGAGACCGACGAGCCCGAGGATGCTCATAATGCGCCGCCGCGATTTCGCCGCGGCATACCGCTGGGTCTCCTGCTTGGGCGCGGTGACTACTGCCATCTGTGCCTCCTATGACTCGTATGTATTACGATTCGTAATACACCCAACGGCTTGACACATAGAACTGGACGATGGTCAGGCCGATGACGATGATGAACAGTTGCCACGCCAGCGCGGACGCGTAGCCCATGTTGAAGAACTGGAAACCGTTGCGGTAAATGTTCAGCACGACGAACAGGGTAGAGTTCTCCGGCCCGCCGTCCGTCATAATCAGCGACGGCACGAATGTCTGGAAGGAGTTGATGATCGCGATGATCATGTTATAGAAGATCAGCGGCGTCATCAGCGGCACGGTAATCGACCAGATCGAGCGCAGCTTGCTTGCGCCGTCGATCTGCGCGGCCTCCTGTAAGGAAACCGGGATGTTGCCGAGGCCCGCGATAAAGATGACCATCTGCCGGCCGATCATCCAGAACGACATAAAGATGAACGCGGGTTTGGCAAGCGCCGGTTCGAGCAGCCACGGCTGCGGCGGGATGCCGAACCAGCCGAGCGCGGTGTTGAGGATGCCGAAATCGGGGTGCAGCACGCGCTGCCACACGACCGCGGTCGCGACGATGGGGATGATGATGGGCAGGTAGAACCCGGCGCGGTACAGGCTGCGCAGCTTAATCGGCTGCGTGAGCGCCAGCGCCAGCGAAAACGAAATGACCAGCTGGAACGGCACCGCGAACACGGTGTAAATCGCGCTGTTTGCCAGCGCCTTGAGCGCCAGTTCGTCGGTGAACGCGCGCTTGATGTTCGCCAGCCCCACAAACGAGGCGGGCGAGAGCAAATCCCACTTCTGGAACATCAGCCAGATCGAAAACAACATCGGGAATGCCACGAAGGCAAAGAACCCGATCAAAAACGGCGCAGCAAACAAATACCCCTGCAGCCACTCGCGTCGCTGAAAGGACGACACCCGGCGCTTTGGGACCGCTATCGAGGCCATGCTGTACCTCCGGTAATCCCCCTTTGCCACAGAGGACGCAGAGATCGCAGAGATAGACGCCCTCTGATGCCTCTGCGACCTCTGTGGCAAAAACGTCTATGCGCTGAGGAGCGCGTTCAGCTTCTCGTCCACCTGCGGGAAAACATCCGCCGGCTTGGCGCTGGCGTTGTTGATCGCGTCCCACGCGGTCGGCTTAACCACTTCGGACCACATCTTCGAGCGCGGCGCCTTCACGCTGACGACGTCAATCTGGCCTTCCTTGAACGCGTCGAGGAACGCCTGGCCGTTTTCGATCTGGTAGAGCTCCTTCGTGCGCGGCACCCACCAGCTCTTCGCAAGGTCCTGGTTCGACGGGATGCGGCCGGTCGTCTCCGAGTAGATCTTGTTGCCTTCCTCGCTCACCAGGAAGGCCGCAAAGGCCCACGCCGCCTCGGCCATGTCGGTCTTGGTAACGGCGACGCCTTCGCCCCAGCCGCGGTGCGGCCGGCCGTTGACGCCGGGGGTCGCTGGCATGCGGACCACGTCGAAGGGCACTTCCTTCTTTTCGTCGCGCAGCTTCTGGCTGTTCAACTGGGGCAGGAACCACGGCCCCTCGTACTTCATGGCGCACTTGCCGGTGTTGATCGTGTTTGCGCCGGACGTGTCCGCCGGGCTCGGCGCGGCCTTGAAGGTGTGCGGCATGTCGTAAGAGGTCGTCGTGATCCGATCCACGATCTCCTTCGTGTTGAACTGCGCTTTGGTCGGGTCGATGATGTTGTCGAACTCGCGCTTGCCCGTGCCGACGATCCAACCGATGTCGCGGAACCAGTTGCCGTTGACCTGGTAGCCGAACGTGCCCTTGCCCGCGTCGGTCAGCTTCTGAGCCGTCTCGACGAACTGGTCGAAAGTCCAGTCGTCCTTCGGGTAGGCCACGCCCGCCTCGTCGAAGATGCGCTTGGCGTAGAACATGACCATGACGCCCGCTTGCAGCGGGACGAGGTAGGTCTTGCCCCCGCGCTTCGTGCTCTGCTCGACGCTCGTGAAGCCGGCCGGGAATGCCGCGCTCGCCTTGTCGCGCGCGATCCACTCGTCCACTTCCTGCAGCAGGCCCTTATCCTGGTACGTCTGCCACTCCCACCCCTGGAAGGAGGCGAGATGCGGCGGGGTGCCGCCGGCGAACATGGTCTGGAGCTTCGTGTAGAAGTTCGCGTTCGGGTCGGCCACAGGGGTGATGTTGACCGTCGCGCCCGTCTTCGCGGTGTAGGCCGGGCCGAGCTTTTCCCACGCGGGGCCGTCCGTCGTGTCGCCCCAGGCGAGGAACTCGATCGGCCCCGCGGGCGGCTTGGCCGCGGGCGCAGTGGTCGGGGCCGCAGCGGGGGCCGTCGTCGCCTCAGCCGCAGGCGCGGCCGGAGCCGGGGCTTGCGTCGGCTGAGCGCCGCCGCAGGCCGAGAGGAATGCCGCGGCTGCGATGCCGCTCCCGCCCAGCTTCAGAAACTCGCGGCGGGACAACTGACGACTCTTCTTCTCCGACATTCGCTTTCCCTCCTTTGGGGTGGTGTGCGCATCGACCCGACGGGTTTCAACAACCCGTCGGGTCTTCGTTCGCCACTACGACAGCCGCAGCACCGGCAGCTCGAGCAGCTTCGCCAGCGCCAGCAGCGCGTCCAGATGATCGCCGTACGTGATTGAAATATGGTGGTCCAGCCCCTCCTGCATGATCGTATCGAGCACCTCGGCCGCAGGCCGGTCGAACTTCAGCACGCCCGATGTGCCCGTATAGCTCATCGGCGCAACCTGCATTTCGCCCGCGCCCACCACCAGCCGATATTCGCCCGTCGCCTGGCTCAGACGGGCGAGCGTCACGCGACCGCGCTTCAGGGGGAACTCCATCAGCAGCGGCTTCTTCCGGTTCGAGTGCACCGTCGTGCGCGGCCGGAAATCCGGGTCGCACATGGAGAGCGGCGCCAGCCCGCAGTGCCACAGCACCGTCTCGCCACGCTCCAGGTCCCACCCGACGATGTCCGTGCCGAAAGCCGGTTCGCCGCTCAACCCTTGCAGCATCAGGCCCGTCACCGTGCCGTTCACGTCCGCCTCGCAAGAGCAGGGCGTCATCTCGTCGGTGAGCATCGACATCGCGCCGCACGCCGCGCCGCCCAGTTCCGTGAAGAACTCCGGCCAGCAGCGCACGGCCAACCCGTTAAAACTGTTCTCGTCCGCCAGCTTGCCCAGCGTCACGTACGCGCCGAGCGTCTTGCGCAGCGGTTCCTGCTCGAGCTCATCTAGCCCGTCCACGCGCTCCGCCAGGTTCGCCAGCACCGGCTCGACCGCGCTCACGGCCGCCGCGCGCGCGCCGTCGAACACCTCGTTCAGCCCGCGCTGCACCACCTGCACGCCCAGCCGCGCGGCCAGTGCGTCGCCGTCGAACTGGCACGGCTCGAAGCCGTCCGGGTTCAGCCCGAACCGTCCAACGCGGCTACTGCGGAGCGTCCGGCGCACGCGGCCGGCCTGCGCCAGCGTCGTCAGCTTGCGCAGCGCGTCTCCGTCCTCCGGTTGCGCATAGACGTAATCATAGGTAAACCCCGCGCGGCGCAGCGCATGGCCTGCGAGGTTGATGCCGCAGAACGAGTTCAGCCGCAGCCGCCCGCCCGTCCGTTCCTCCGGCAGCGCCCACAGCAGCAGCGGCGCGCCGTCCAGCGTGCGCGCCAGCTCCGTGACCATCGAGCTGTCCGCGAACGATGCCTGAAAGGCCAGCAGCAGGTCGACCGGCTCGGACAACAGCTCGGCCGCAGCCGCGCGCACTCCGTCCAGGTCCATGATCAGGTCGCCGGGGCCGTGGATCGCGCAGCCCAACCCCTCAAGGCTGGCGCGCATCCGCCCCATCATCTCCGCCGCCAGCGCCACGTCGAACGTGGGCCGCGCAATGGGGATCAAGCCGATATGCAGCGTTGGTTTCAAGCGTCGGTTCCTTGTCTGTAGAAGAATGCGTCGAGCGCCAGCGCAGCCGCGCCGATCACGCCGACCCTGCGCCCGAACGCGGTCACGGTCAGCGTGACGCGCTCGCCCAGCCCTGCGAACGCGCGGCGCCGCATCGTCTCTTCGACGCGCGGCAGCAGCAGGTCTGCCCCGGCCGCAAACAGCCCGCCGACGATGATCATGTCGGGGTTCAGCAGGTTGGTCAGGTTGGCTAAGGTAGTGCCGAGGTGAAATGCGCACTCGTCCAGCAGCGCGAGCGCGTTTGCGTCGCCCGCCCGCGCAGCCTCAAACACCGCGTCGATAGAGTTTTCCGCAGCCAGTTGCCGCGCGAGGATCGAGCGCGGGTGGCACTCGGCCAGGAGGACGGCCTGCCGGACGATCTCCCCTTCGGACACCAACGTTTCGAGGCAGCCGGAGTTACCGCAGCGGCACGGCTTGCCCGCGACAGGCACCACGGTCGTGTGGCCGATCTCGCCCGCGCCGTACTGCGTGCCGCGGTAGAGTTGCCCGCCCACGACAAACCCTGCGCCCACGCCGACGCGGCTGTAGATGAAGGCGAGCGTGTTGACGTCGCGTCCCGCGCCGAACATCGACTCGGCCAGCGCCATCGCGCGCACGTTGTTGTCGACCATCACCGGCCGGCCGGTCAACCCCTCGACGATCTCGCGTACGGGTACGTTGCGCCACCCCAGGCTCGGCGCCAGCACGTTCACGCCGGTGCGCGGGTCGGTCAGGCCCGACGCGCCGATGCCGATCCCGACGAGGCACTCGCGGCACTTGCCCGATTCGTCCAGCGCGTCCTCCACCATTTCGACGGCCAGCGCCAGCAGTTGCTCGGGCGAAGCGTTTTCCGGCTGCTGTTCGAGCCGGTACGCCTGCAGCTCGCCAAACAAGTCTGTCACGCCGACATGCACGGTGTCCACGCCGATGTGGATACCCACTGCGCAGCGCGCGTCGGGGATCAGGCGGATCAGCGTGCGCGGTCGCCCCGCGCTCGGCTTCTCGCCCTCCGCCTCGAGCTTGCCCGCCTCCTCGACGATGTTCTGCTCAAGCAACTCGGTCACAAGGTTGGTGATCGTGGTGGCCGACAGGCCGGTCAGTTGCGCCATGTTCACGCGCGAAATCGGTCCGTAGCGGAGCAGCGCGGAGAGGATCGCCTGGAGGTTGTGTTCCTTGACGCCCGTAATCGACCGGCCTCGGGGGAGGTTGGCCGGTTGGGGAGAGCCGGGTGGGGTCAGGACGCGGTTGGGCTTCATCGGTGCGAGATACCGCCGGGACAAGGTATTATTCAAGGGCTGAAAGAAATCTACACCTGGAGTATACGCTTGGTTCGCGCGCTTGTCAATAGTCACTTTGCGCGTGCGGTTCAACATTTCGGGTTGGGCAAGGCGTCAGGACCACGAAGACGCTCCCCAACGCAAAACCCGAATACTTTCGTAGGCCGAATTTCGGAATCCCCTTGACTTTCCCTGCGAACATATGTTATAGTCAGGGTAGAGGACAAAAAAGCCACCGCTCCTTAACACCCCCGGGCGCATAACTGCCGCGCAGCGCGCCCGTGGTCCATCGTGCAAACCCCTCTTTGCAGGGGGGCGTGCGCATCATCCCCGCCAAAATCGACGCATTCGCGTTAAAATCGTTGCGCGAAATCGCGCAAAATCCCCTGTGTCACCCCATCTGCCGTTCATTCGGCCCGTTCGGCTGCCCGCCGTCCTCGTTAACATGCGAGAAACGCACCCGGCCGCGCCTCGCGCCCGCCAAACCAGCGCGAGCATTCAACCGCATAACCGCCGCTACGCGTGCGCAGCAAAACTGAATTTCGCGCGAAAACGTGAACCTAACCGTTTTGGCCCAGCACTGCTCATCCGAAAGGAAGCGCATGAAAACCACCCACGAAATCACCATCGCCCTTCCCCGCCAGCGCGTCCTTGAGCTCATCATGGACCCGGCCAACTTCCCAAAATGGCAGCCGGGCGTCAAGGCATTTCAGCTTCTCAGCGGCGCCCAGGGCCAGCCCGGGGCGCGCGCAAAGGTCGTGATCGAATCGCACGGCCTCAAGCTCGACATGGTTGAAACCATCGTCGAGCGCCGCCTGCCCGACCTCTACACGCTGCGCTACGAGGGGAAGGGCGTCAAGAACCTCGTCGAGAACCGTTTCTATGAGGACGGCCCCGGTCGCACGCGCTGGGTGCTGACGAACACGGTCGAAGTGGGGCTGATGATGGCAATGGCCGCGCCTATCATTAACGAAATCATCGGCAAGCAGAATCATGACTCAATGAAGGCGTTCAAGGCGTTCGCCGAGAAAAGCTGATTCCGGCCCGATTGGAACCGCCCTAACGCGCCGGCCCCCCTTTCTGCCGCGATACTGTCCTGACAATTTGATATTCATGCATCGGCGCGTAATGCAATCAGTATTCGGCGGAGGGAGTATGAAGACCGAGTCGATCTGGGAAGGGACCGCACCTGCAAGCGCATTTCCCGCACTGCAAGGCGAGACGCAGGCCGACGTCTGCATCATCGGCGGAGGCATCACGGGCGTTACGGCCGCGCAGCTTCTCGCGGACGGCGGGCGCACCGTCACTGTGCTGGAGGCGCGAACGGTCGGCTCCGGCACGACGGGCTACTCCACCGGCAACCTGCATGTCGTCCCCGATGACGGCATGCGGCTGATCCTCCGTAAGTGGGGTCGCGATGCGGCAACCGCCGTGGCGCGCTCGCGCGCCGAGATGGTCGACCACATCGAGCGCACTGTCACGCAGCTTGGCCTCAACGCCGCGTTCGTCCGCCGGCCGCACATCATCTACGCGCTGGACGACAAGCAGGCGGAGCAACTGGACGAGGAGCGCAAGGCGCAGGCGCTCGCGGGTCTGCCGGTGTCCGTAACATCTGAAACATCCCTGCCCGCGTCCATCGGCGTCCGTTCCGCGATCCGCATCGAGGGGCAGGCGCAATTCCAGCCCGCCGCCTACACCCGCCTGCTGGCCGAGCGCATCGCCGCCAACTCGGGGGGGCGCTGTCGCACCTTCGAGCAGACGCCCGCGCTGGAAGTCGATTCAGACAAGGGCACCGTTCGGACGCCATCCGGTTCGGTCCGCGCGGATCACATTATCCTTGCCACGCACACGCCCAAAGGCTTCAACCTCCTGCACACGGCGCTCGGCCCGTATCGCGAGTACGGGGTCGCCGCCCGGCTTGACGACGGCCCTATTCCCGACGGCATCCACTGGAGCCTGGAAGAGCCGAGCCACTCCATCCGCTCGTTCATGGCCGACGGCGTCCGCTACCTTGTCCTGATCGGCGAGAAGCACAAGACCGGCCAGCATGACGACGCAACCGACTACTATGCGCGGGTCGAGGCGTACGCGACGCAGCACTTTGGGGTAAGCGAGTTCGACTACCGCTGGTCCGGCCAGCACTATCGCCCCGCGGACGGCCTGCCCTACATCGGCAAGACAGTCAACAGCGGCCGCGCCTACGTGGCGACAGGCTTTGGCACGAGCGGCCTGCTCTACGGCCCGGTCGCCGCGCAGATCATCGCGGACGAAATCCTCGGCCACGACAACCCCTATGCGGAGCTTTATGCGGCAAAGCGCTTCACCCCGGCCAAGTCGGCGGGCGAGTTCCTCAAGGAGAACGTCAACGTGGCGGAGCAGTACGCGCGCGATTGGTTCACGCGTGGCCCTGCGACGAACATCGACGCGGTGACGGACTGGACGGCGGGTGAAGGCCGCCTCGTTGAGACGGACGGCAAGAAGGTGGCGGTTTACGTGGACGACGCGGGCGAGGTGCATGCGATGTCGCCCGTCTGCACGCACATGGGCTGCATCGTCCACTGGAACGGCGCTGAGCGCAGCTGGGATTGCCCCTGCCACGGCAGCCGCTTCGCCTGCACGGGGGAGGTGCTGGAGGGGCCGGCGTTGGAGCCGCTCAAGCGCCTGACGAAGACAGGCGAATGAAACAACGACCGGGCTAACGATCACTTGTAATGGATGGGAGGTGTGTGATGGCAAAGTGCGATATGGAAGGTCGGGTGGTGTTGGTGACGGGCGCCGGTTCGGGGATTGGCCGGGCGTGCGCGCTTGAGTTTGCCTCGCGCGGCTGCCGCGTTGTCGTGACGGATGTCGACGAGCGGGGCGGCGAGGAGACGGTGCGGATGGTGGGGGAAGCGGGCAGCGACGCCTTCTTCATGCGGGTGGACGTGACGAAACCGACCGACTTGCAGGCCGCGGTGCAGGCGGCGGTCGAACGCTTCGGCAGCCTCGACTATGCGGTAAATAATGCGGGCATCGGCGGCCCCTCCGCCCCGACCGGGGAGTACCCGGAAGACGGCTGGCGCCAGGTGATTGACATCAACCTGTCAGGTGTGTTCTACGGCATGCGCGCGCAGATCCCGCAGATGCTCAAGCAGGGCCGCGGGGCGGTCGTCAACATCGCGTCCATTCTCGGGCTGGTGGGTTTCCCCAACTCGCCCGCGTACGTGGCGGCCAAGCACGGCGTCCTCGGCCTGACGAAGACTGCCGCGCTTGAGTATTCGGGCCAGGGGATTCGCATCAATGCGGTCTGCCCCGGCTTCATCGAAACCAGCATGACGAAGGCGCTGCGCGAGGACGAGGCGCTGCATGAGATGCTTGTCTCAAAGCACGCGACGGGGCGGCTGGGCCGGGCAGAAGAAGTGGCCGCCGCCGTTGCCTTCCTCTGTTGCGACGAGTCGTCCTTTGTCAGCGGCAGTCATCTGCTCGTCGACGGCGGCTATGTCGCGGCCTGAGCCGGGCGGACCATTGAAGGGCGCCGGGCAGCTCGACCGGATGGCCTGAGTTACCCGGCGCGCCTGTTGGAGGAGATGGTTATGACAGTTCTGGCGGGGAAGGTGGCTGTGGTGGCGGGCGCCACGCGCGGCGCGGGCCGCGGCATCTCTCGCGCGCTTGGCGAGGCCGGCGCAACCGTCTACTGCACGGGCCGCAGCGTGCGCGGCGCGCCCTCGGACAAGAACCGGGGCGAGACCATCGACGACACGGCGGAGATGGTCAACGCGGCCGGGGGGCGGGGCATCGCAGTCCGCGTCGATCACACGCAGCAGGAGCAGGTCCGCGCCTTGTTTGAGCGCGTCGAGGCTGAGCAGGGGCGGCTGGACATCCTCGTCAACGACCTGACGGGCGACGGCTATATGGAACCGGGGTGGGACATCCCCTTCACCGAACGCTCGCTCGACCTGGGTCTCAAGCTGCTCCGCACGGGCGTCGAGACGCACATCATCAACAGCTACTACGCCGTGCCGCTGCTGATCAAGTCGGGCGGCGGGCTGATCGTGGAGATGACGGACGGGGTCGACATAAAAGAGGTGCGCCGCGGGATGTTCTACTATAGCCTGGAGAAATCCTATGTGATCCGGCTTGCGCTGGGGTTAGCGGAGGAACTGCGGGAGCACAATATCGCGGTGGTCGCGCTCTCGCCCGGCTTCATGCGCTCCGAAGAGGTGCTCGACGCGTTCGGGGTGCGCGAGGAGAACTGGCGCGACGGCATCAGCCAGGACAAACACTTCCAGTACTCCGAGACGCCGCTATACGTCGGCCGCGCGGTCGCCGCGCTCGCCGCGGACGCGGAGGTGATGAAGAAGACGGGGCAGGCGCTGCTGTCGGGGCGGCTGGCGCGGGAGTACGGGTTTACGGATGCGGATGGGACGCAGCCGGTGTGGTTGTACTGAGAGAAGTTACCGGTTTTTTCCTCTCAGGTAGACTGCGCCGGACACCAGTCCGATTGCCGCGCCACCCACGACCGCAATTAACATATACTCAACCATTCCGCCAAGCACGTCATATCGCAGCAAGCTGGCCCAGTTCGCCCAGAAGTGCGGCTCACCGATCTGCGTCAGCCCCACCTCCTCTCGACCCGGCACGCCCAGCGCAAGTTGCGCGGCATAGGCGAGGTAGTAGGCGACGATCCCTGTCACCCACACGGTCAGGCTTGCCGCTGCCGCCTTCGCCCGCGATCCTGACCGTCGCGCCTCGTACAGCGCAGCCAGCGCCGCGGGGATCAGCCAGATGCCGAGGTTGAGCAGCCCGAACATCACGACGAACTGCAAGGTCCGGCCGAGCGCATCGGCGCCGAAGAGTCGGTTCGCGGGCAGCTCGCGCAGGAATCCCAGGTAGACGAAATCAAATATGCCGAATACCGCTCCGAGGGCCAGGTAGCCGAAAAGGCGACGTTTCATCCGATGCTCCCGCGTAAGGTTCTATCATCCTTTACGCAGGCAGTCGCCGCCGGTTGCTCCAGTTCAGGCCGTCTCTTCCGCAGTCCCGTCACTCTCGGAAGGCGTGTCGTCCTCGGCCTCCTCCGTCGCTTCCTCATACACCGGCGCGCGCCCGGTCAGCAGGACCAGCATCAGCGCGGTGTTGTCGTATTCCTCGGTATCCTCCGCCGCGCCCAGCTCCTTTGTCAGCGCGTCCATCTCCGCCGTGGTCATGCTCTCCGGTAGCCCTTCGGCAGGCAGCGCCTCGACCACGGCCATGCCCTTGCCTGCCAGGAACGCAGCCACGCTCGCGCGGAGTTCGCCCTGCGCCTCGAGCCACAGGCTGAAGACCGGCGCAGCAATCTCCTCGCTCGTCGTGAACGGTGTCGCCTGCGAGCCCCGGCTGACCGGCGTGACCAGTGGCCGCGCAAGCTGTTGCAGCGGGATTTTACCGGGGCGGAAGCCGGGCGCGCTCACGCCCGCGGCCCGCACCGCCTTTTCCAGCCGCTGCTTCGCCGGCCCGCCGCTCTTCGCCGCGTGCCGGAGCGCCTGATTCACTACGGTCTGCGCAAAGCCGGGATTCATGAACGCCGCGAGATACGTGTAGGGATACGTTGTCATTCGTGTTGCTCCGCATCGGGTTTTGCCGACTATACCACGCGCCCCACGCTGCGCCAAGCTGCGCGGCATCGGTCAGTTAAGACTTCTGCGCAGAAGACTAACGTCCCCATAATCCTTCCTTATCTCCGGCTTGATCTTCGCGCATTACGATGTCTTGCGACGTTGGCGCAAAGGGGCCGTAAGCGTTCGGACTTATCTCTTCAGGAGCGAGGCATGAGGATACTGCTGACCAATGATGATGGTGTCACCGCGCCGGGGCTATGGGCCGCGGCTGAAGCGTTGGCGGAATTCGGCGAGGTGACTGTCCTTGCGCCGGCGACCAACTACAGCGGCTACGGCGCGGCGTTTCCGCCTGTGCGCAGTCTTGCGCGCTACCCGTATGAACCCCCGCGCGCGGGTCTGCGCGGAGTGACTGCCCACGGCCTGGCCGGAACGCCGGCGACCTGCGCGTACGTTGGGTTGAGCGGCGTGTTCGGCGGACCCTTCGACTTGCTGGTCAGCGGCATCAACCACGGCGCCAACATGGGGCGCGACGTGTTCTACTCGGGCACGGTCGGCGCGGCGTTGACTGCGCACCTGCTCGGGGCGCCGGCCATTGCTGCCTCACTTCATGCAGGGACAGCCGGCGTCCTGCACTGGGACGGAGCAGGATGGGCGCTGGCCGAGGCGGTGCGGCTGTGGCAGGCGAACGGCGCGGGCAGCGACGCGTTCTTCAATGTGAACGCGCCGAACTTGCCACGTTCGCAGCTCGCCGGCGCGCTCGTGACCATCCTGGGCGAGCGGTCGTTCCTCACGCGCTACCGCCTCGCAAGCGATCCGCACGCCGAGCACGGGGTGAGCTTCACGCCCCTTAACGACGAAGATGTCCTCCTGACGCCGTGGACCGACGAATGGGCAGTCAGCCTGCGTTATGCCTCGATTACCCCTTTACAGGCCGTGCCCGACCTGCTCGGCGTCGTACGTCCGAACCTTCCTGCTGAGATGCGGTTGACTACTGCGTCCCAGGCGAGCGCGGCCATCTCGCTCGCGCCCTTCACAAACGAGTTGCTGCAACCGTGGATCGCCAGCGTGAGCTGAAGCGCGGGCGCAAGCGGCCGTTCTCCGCTACCCGGAGTTCGTCGGGAGTGAATTCGTGGGCGAAGTCCTGCTTCTGAACGCCACGTACGAGCCGCTGTCGATCTTGTCCCTGCGCCGCGCGGCGAAGCTGCTGTTGAACGAACGCGTCGAGCCTGTTGCGGAGGATGCGATCCCGCTGGTCAGCCAGGAGCAGACGCTGAACGTGGCGACGGTGCTGCGCCTGCGCATCTATGTGAACGTCCCGCGGCGGAACGCGCCCGCGTGGACGCGGCGCGGGATGCTGGCGCGCGATAGCTACACCTGCGCCTACTGCGGGAAACGCTGCGCTGAGTCCGAGGCCACGGTTGATCACGTGCTGCCGGTGTCGCGCGGCGGTCGCTCGTCATGGGGCAACACGGTCACCGCGTGCTGGCGCTGCAACCAGCGCAAGGCGAACCGCTTGCCGCACGAAGCGGGGATGAAGCTGTTGATCGAGCCGAAGCTGCCGCGCACGCGGTATCTTAAGGCGCAGGGCGAGGTTCCGGCCGCATGGCGCCTGTGGCTGGAGTTCTAAAACAGCACCTGGCATCTGCCGGGGACAATGGCCGCTCGTCGCCATGTTGCTTATCTTGGCAGTTGCCACCGTCCTGCGTTTGCGATTGATCCCGGCCGTATCCCCGCGAAGCCGGCGCGCCAGGCTTCCGGTTATGCGGGCAGAACCCCGTCACTTCCCCGCGCTGAACGTAAAGCGGATCGCTGTGCTGGAACAGTTGTCGACGCATGTACCGCACAGGATGCACTCGGCGTGCTCCATCTGCTCCCGCTGCACCATCCCGTGGACGTCGAGGCTCATCGGGCAGTTCGTCGCGCACTTGAGGCAGCCGCGGCACGCGGACGCGTTCGCGCTCAGCCGCAGCGCGGGCCAGGCGAGCCTGTTCCGCAGCCAGCGCCCGACGATCATAAACGGGGCCATCCAGCAGATCGTGTGGCACGCGGCGCGGCGGCCGGCGAACACAGCCAGCCCGAAGAAGATGCCA
Source organism: uncultured Anaerolineales bacterium (assembly GCA_964588925.1). GTDB lineage: Bacteria > Chloroflexota > Anaerolineae > CG2-30-64-16 > CG2-30-64-16 > JALOOB01. The sequence continues at coordinate 35,529 of CAZPTI010000011.1, forward strand.
ACCACGAGCAGGTAGGTGATATATTGCAGCGGCTCGGTGACTGATACGCCGCTGTCCGTCAGGTGGAAGAAGTCGACGCGGCGATAGCCGCCCGCGCGGATCACGGCCAGGGCAATCAGGGCCAGCCACGGGACCCAGATCAACCACTTGATCCAGTCGCGCTTCCCCGTCTTGAATGGGCCGGGATTCACGGCGAACGCGGCTTCCTGCAGCCCACCGGCCGGGCAGACCCACCCGCACCACGCGCGGCCGAGGAACAGCGACGACACGAACATCGCCGCGAACATAATCAGGCTGCCGTTGACAATGCCCTGGCTCGCGCCGTCGATGATCACATAGGGCGAGAAGTAGTTGAGGATGATCGGGAAAAACAGGAACGTTGTGAGAATGACGGCCTTGCGGATGCGCTGTCGCCGGGGAACTCTGATGGTCATGGGGGTCCTCCTGTGACCGCGAGGGCGTCAGGCCAGGCCGAGCTCACGCGCCATGTCGTCGATGCGGCTGTCGACGAAGCTCTCGACCTGCTCGCCCAGGAATGAATCGAGCGAGCCGTGCAGCGCGAGTGCGGTCATCCCGTGCATGGCACTCCAGGCGACCAGCGCGAGATGCGTGATCGCCGGGCTGTAGGGCATTCCAGCAGCTTGCAGGAGCGCGTATTGCTGTTTCAGCCCCGCGGGCAACTCGCTGCGTGGCCTCGCATCGGCAAGCTGCCCGGCCTCCTGCGTTGCGCCGAGCGTGTCCAGCAGGGCGAGGAAGCCTCGGCGTGCGGCAGGATAGGCTGGCTCGGCCAGGTGATAGCCGGGCGGCGGCGCGCCGAAGATCAGCGCATATGGCTGCGGATGCTCGCGCGCCCACCGGAAGTAGGCCCGGCACACGGCGCGAAAACGCGCCGCATGGTCATTCGCGGCGCACCCATCCCGCGCGGCCTCCAATGCGGTCGCGAAGGAGTTGAAGGCGTCGATGATCAGGGCGGTCACAAGGTCGTCGCGGCTGGCGTAGTAGCGGTACAGCGCGGGCGGGGTCATGCCAAGCTCGCGCGCGATGGCGCGCAGCGAGAGCGCGGCCGGTCCTTCTTCGGCAATCTGTTTGGTGGCGACAGCTTTGATCTCTTCAATCGTGGCTGCCCGCAGGCGTTCGCGACGTGTTGGCATAGTTACCCCTGCTAACTTAGTGAACGGTATTTACTTTGTATATCAGAGTTCGCTACATGTCAAATTGGGGAGTATGGCGTGAGGAAACACTGAGCCAAACATAGTGAGAGCGCGAAGCGCGCGAGGGACGCGGCGCGTCAAAGGGATCGGCGCGCCGCGTCCCTCCTCTCCTGCCGCAGGGCTACCGGAGGTAGCGCGAGAGGAGGTCAGGGGGAGAGGTCGACCTGCGCGGCAAATCGCGCGTTCGCCTCGCGCAGGCTGCTCTCCGCTTCCACGCCGCGCGCCATCGCCCACGCCACGAGGTCAAACAGCGCCTGCCCGAGCGTCTCGGACGTCAGAGGCTCGTCCTGCCCCAGGTTCGCCAGCGCGGCCCACGGTTCGCTTGGCGGCGCGCTCGACCGCAGCCGCGACATGCGGTCGAGGTAGGCTTCCGTCTGCGCCAGCGCGGGCAGTCCCTTCGGGATGCTCGCCAGCGGCGACTTCTTCTCGCCCGACTTCGCGCGCTCCGCCGCTTTAATCGCCTCCCAGTTCGCCAGCACCTCGTCCGTGCCGCTCACCGCGACCTCACCGAAGACGTGCGGGTGCCGTCGGATCAGCTTCTCGACGATTGCGCGCACCACTTCGGGGAAGCGGTACTGCCCGTTCTCGGTCGCGATTTGCGCCTGCAGTGAGATTTGCAGCAGCAGGTCGCCCTCTTCTTCGAGCACCTTGCGCGGGTCTTCCGCGTCCAGCGCGTCGAGCAGCTCGTGCGTCTCCTCGAGCAGGAAGGGGCGCAACTTCGCCCATGTCAATTCGCGGTCCCACGGGCAGCCGTCGGGCGCGCGCAAACGGGCTGAGACGTTCTGCAGCGCAGCGTATCCCCCTGCATAGGGCAGGGGCGGCACGAATAACGCCCATGCGCCGACCGATTGAGGCAGTTCCTCAAGTTGAACTTCGCGCGCGCCGTCACCCACCAACGTCACGCGATGACTGCCCGGATACGCCTGCAACAGCACGGCCATAATTCGTTCGATGTCCGCAGCAGCGAGATTCATCACCAGCGTCGGGCTGGACGGATCAAACAGCGGATAATATTGCTTCGCCAGCTCCCGCGCGTCGATCAATTGCAGCGCGTCCAACTCCCCCGCGTTCAGCAGGGCCAACGCGCGATTCGCCTCATTTAAATCAATGCCCATCGATCATCCTCCGGCCGCGATTATAACCCTGTGTCGCAAGTTGCCTAACTTGCGACCCTCCCCGCCGCGCGGTCCGGCGACTTGCGTTACACGCGCGGCCTGTTGTACAGTTCTCACGCGCGCTCACCCCTCGCGCTCGCCTTAATCGGTTCCTGACGGAGCACTCATGGCGCAAACCCTCACCCTGCCCGAACCCGCGCGTTTCGACCGCTCTTATACGGTCATCTGGGGTCTTGCGGAGCTGGGCAAATCACTGATCTTCGGCACGTTCGGCGCGCTCCTGCCGATCTTCTACCAGGACTACCTCGGCCTGCAGGCGCGCTGGATCGGCCTCGCCTCGCTGGTTTACGCGATCTGGAACGCGATCAACGATCCGCTGTTCGGCTACATGACCGACAGCACCCGGTCGAAGCGCGGGCGACGCATCCCCTACATCCGCTTCACCGCGCCCTTCCTCGGCCTCACCTTCGTTATGGTGTGGCTGGCGCCGCAGGGCGCAGGGCAGCAGGCGCTCTTCTGGTGGATGCTCGTCGCGATGCTGCTGTTCGACACGTGCTATACCATTATCGGCCTCGTCTACTCCGCGCTCCTGCCAGAGGTCACGGAGTCGGACCGCGAGCGCCACAAGCTGCAAGTCAGCGCGTCGGTGCTCGGGCTCGTCGGCACGCTGCTCGGCTTCCTTATCCCGGATTTTTTCCGCCCGAAGGCCGGCGGACCGGTCTCGTTTCTCCCCTTGCAGGCGTCGATGGTGGTCATTGCGGTGATCGGCGTCGCGTTCCTGCTGCTCTACTCGTTTAAGGTCAAGGAGCGGCCGGAGTTCACGCAGGTGGACAAACCGCTGCCGCTTGGCCCCGCGCTCAAGTACACGCTGACCAGCCGCTCCTTTCTCGCGCTCGTCGCGGCCAACTTCATGTCGATCCTGATGAACGCGTTGTTGCTGGGCGGCATGTTCTACCTTGCCGACTACGTGCTGAGGACGAACGCGATGATTCCCCTGGCCGCGGTCTTTGTGCCCCTGCTGATCGGCGTGCCGGTGACGCAGTTGATCGCGCGGCGCACCGGCATTGTGGCCGCGCAGCAACTCCTGTTTGTGATCGCCGGCGTCGCGCTGATCCTGCTCACCTTCGCGCCGCCTGCGCTCATCGTGCCGTGCCTTGCGCTGGCGGGCTTCGGCCTGGCGGGGCCGCAGACGTTGACGAACCTCCTGTTTGCGCAGGTGGCCGACGAGGACGAGTTGCGCTCCGGCGTGCGACGGGAGGGCGCGTTCTTCGGCATCAACGCGCTGATTACCAAGCCCGCGCAATCGGTCGCGCTCGCGCTGCAACCGTTCATCCTGCAACTTGGGGGGTTCGTGACGCGCGAATCCAACCAGGGGCAAATCTACCTGGATCAACCGGCGGGTGCGCTCTTCGGGATCCGCGCGCTGATCGGCCTGATTCCGGGGATCGCGATGCTGCTGGCCGCGGTTCTGTTGATCTGGTATCCGTTGCGCGGCGCGCGGCTCCGCAAGCAGCAGGCGGACGTGCTGGCGCTGCATGCGGCGAAACATGCCGCGCTCCAGGGGAAGTTGCGCTAAGTGATCAGTTTTATCGCAACAGGATTCCAGGATTCTGAGGATTGACAGGATTGCTCTTAAGCTCAGGAAGAATCCTGTGAATCCTCAAAATCATGGAATCCTGTGAAATCGCGATACAGAGGTAGAAGTTTATGAGTTATGACCGCCCATTCCTGCTCTACGGCGCCACCGGCTACACGGGCGACTTGACCGCGCGCATGGCGGTCGACCTCGGCATGCGCCCCACGCTCGCCGGACGCAATCGGGAGAAGGTCGAGCGGCTTGCGACTAAGCTGAAGCTGCCCTGGCTGGCGTTTGGCCTCGACGACAGCGCGGCGATCCGCGCCGCGCTGCGCGACATGCCCGTCGTCCTGAACTGCGCCGGCCCGTTCTCGCAGACCTACCGCCCCGTGGCGAATGCCTGCCTCGAAACGGGGACGCACTACCTGGACATCACCGGGGAAATGTTCGAGCACGAGGAATGCGCGGCGCGCGACGAGGAAGCGAAGCGGGCGGGCGTGATGCTGCTGCCAAGCGCGGGCTACGACGTGGTCCCGTCCGACTGTCTCGCGCTCCACACCGCGCGGCGTCTGCCCTCCGCCACGCACCTGACGCTCGCCTTCACGCAAGAGGGCGGCATGTCGCGCGGGACGATGATCACGAGCGTGGAGATGGTCAACCGCGCGGGGCTGATCCGCAAGGACGGCAAGCTGACGCCGATCCCGCCCGGCTCGAAAGCGCGCATCGTCGACTTCGGCCGCGGCCCGGAACACGTCGTCGCGATCCCGTGGGGCGACCTCGCCACGGCGTACCACTCGACCGGCATTCCCAACATCGAGACGTATATCGCGCTGCCCCCGGCCGCGCAGACCGTCCTCCGCGGCGCGGGCGCGCTCTCGCCGCTGGCGTCCAGCGCGCTCGGCCAGCGCGTGCTCAAGCGGCTCGTCGGACTCGCGCCGGAAGGGCCGAGCGAACCGGCGCGCGCAAAGGGGTACGCGCTGCTCTGGTGCCAAGTGACCGACGACGCGGGCAACAAGGCCGTTTCGCGCATGCGCACCCCTCATGCCTACACCCTCACCGCAGCGGCCAGCCTGGAAATCGTGCGCCGCGTGCTCGCAGGCGATGCGCCGCCCGGCTACCAGACGCCGGCCAGCGCGTACGGGCCGGACCTGGTGATGGAGATCGGCGGCGTGACGCGCGAGGACCTGTAGGGGACAGGCTGCGGCCTTACGCCATCGCCTCCAACACCGCCAGCGCGCCGTTATCATCGGGCCGCCGCACCAACGGCACGTTGTAATCGGCGTAGCGAACGCGGCGCGTCCGGTCAACCACAAACATCGAGCCGATGAAGAAGGTGAGGAAGGGCGCGTGGATTGCCTCGATGCCGTACATCTCGGCTACGCGCGCGCCGGGGTCGCTCAGGATCGGGAACGGGGTGGGGTGCGCCGCGACGTATTTCGCCAGCGAGGCGGGCTTGTTCGGCGCCATGACGAGGATTTCAGTGTTTGTCGCCGCGAACTGTTCGTATTCGTGACGCAACTGCGCCACATGGTTGCGGCAGTGCAGTCAGATAAAGCCGAGGTTGAACAGGAGGAGCGCGTTGCGCTTCTCCAAAACATCGGAGAGGGTGACGGGAATCCCTTCGTGATTCGGGAGCGCAAAATCGGGGGCGACATCGCCCACAGATAGCCTGCTCATGCAAACCTCCGATGGGGAAGTGGGATTATTATCCACACAACCCCGCGGAAGGTCAAAGCTCGCGAAATCCGAAAGAGCGGTACAGCGCGACCGCGTTTGGCCGCTCGCGCGAAGTGGTGAGGTAAGCCTTCGCGTGCCCCAATTCTGTCAGTCGCCGACAGACTGCGCTCAGCAACACCTTTGCCAGCCCGCGCCCCTGGTAATCCTGCGCCACTGCGACCCAGTGAATGCGCCCCCACTCTGGCCCGCGAAATCCGTCATAACTCCATGCGGTCGCGGTGCCGACCGGCTTGCCGCCCGGCGCGAGGAGAAAACACATGCGCCGCCCTAGCTCGGCCTCGTCGCTCCCGTACTGCGCATGAAACAGGTCCATGTGGACCGCGCCGGGACCATAGAACGGCGCTTGCAGGGCCACCCATATCAACTCATCGCCGGGCTGGTACCATCGCAAGGAGAAGCCTTCGGGCAGCGCGAAATGCGGCAGGCCTTCGAGATTTTCGCGGAGCATCCAGAGTTCTTCGGATTCCACCCAGGCTACTCCATCGACAGTCTGGCCTTCGGGTCGAACTCCCGATAAAAGCACGTCTCGCGCCCGGTATGACACGCCGGCCCGGCCGGCTCCACCTGCACCAGCAGCGTATCCCCATCGCAGTCGACGCAGATGCTCAGCACGCGCTGGATGTTACCCGACGTGTCCCCCTTGTGCCATAGCTCCTGACGGCTGCGGCTCCAGAAGTGCGTCTGCCCCGTTTCCAGCGTCTTGCGCAGCGACACCTCGTTCATCCACGCCATCATCAGCACGTCGCCTGTCGTAGCGTCCTGCACGACCGCGGGAATCAACCCCTGCTCGTTCCAGCGCAGCGCGCCCCACGAAGCTTGTTCTGACACTGATTCCTCCCCCTTCCCACAGACCCGACAGGTGCGCCACTATGTGGCGGTCGAAACCCATCGGGTCTCACGCGCGCACCGCAACCCCGCGCTCGCGCAGATACGCCTTTACCTCGCCCACCGACACCTGCTTGTAGTGGAACAGCGACGCGGCGAGCGCAGCATCTGCGCCGCCTTCGGTCAGCGCGTCGTAAAAATGCTCGTTCATCCCCGCGCCACCCGACGCGATCACGGGAATTGACACGGCCTCGCTGACTGCGCGGAGCATGGCAATGTCATACCCCGCCTTCGTGCCGTCCGTGTCCATGCTCGTCAGCAGGATTTCGCCCGCGCCGAGCCGCTCGGCCTCCCGCGCCCACTCGACCACGTCGCGTCCCGTCGGCACGCGTCCGCCGTTGATGTAGACCTCCCAGCGGTCGCCTGTCCGCTTGCCGTCAATCGCCACGACGATACACTGGCTGCCGAATTTTGTCGCGCCCGCGGTGATCAGCTCCGGCGTGCGGACGGCCGGCGAGTTTATGCTGACCTTGTCCGCGCCCGCAAGCAGCAGGCTGCGCATGTCGTCGACGGTGCGGATGCCGCCGCCGACCGTGAACGGAATAAAGACACTGTCCGCCACGCGGCGCACCATGTCGATCACGATATCGCGGCGCTCGTGGCTGGCCGTGATGTCGAGGAAGACGAGCTCATCCGCGCCCTCGCAGTCGTACACCTGCGCCTGCTCGACCGGGTCCCCCGCGTCGCGCAGTTCGAGGAAGTTCACGCCCTTGACGACGCGGCCGTCCTTCACGTCGAGGCACGGGATGATGCGTTTGGCTAACATCTATGCCTCCCTCGCCAGCGCCAGCGCATCAGTCAGATGGATCGCGCCGGTGTAGAGCGCCTGCCCGACGATAACGCCCTCGATTTCCGGCGCGGCGACCAGCTTGCCTATGTCTTCTAGCGCCCCCACGCCGCCGCTGGCGATGACCTTCAGCCCGGATGCTCGCGCCAGTTCGACCGTGGCAGCCACGTTTACGCCGGTCAGCATCCCGTCTCGCGCAATGTCAGTGTAAACGATCCGAAGCGCGCCCACCTCCGCCATGC
>CAZPTI010000012.1:0-42326 GCA_964588925.1 uncultured Anaerolineales bacterium
GACTGCGCTGCGCTCCGCTCAGGATGCTCTGCGCTCTCTGTGTCCTCGGTGGCAAGGAAAGCTGCAACTATGACAGTCGCTCAACGCCTGCTGGATACACCTCTTGCCCGCCGCAGCGACGGGTTGCGCTCGTTTGCGGTCGCGGCGTGGCTGGGGTGGCAAATTGAATCGAACTGGGCCGATCCGTTCCTGTTCGCGATCTACTCGATCGCGCGGCCCATTGCCAGCGCGCTGATCCTGGTCGTGATGTACTCGGTGATCACGAATGCTGCGTTCCAGGAGCCGATCTTCCCGTACATCTACCTCGGCAACGCGCTCTACATCCTTGTTGGGCAGATTATCGTCGGGGTGAGCTGGGCGATCATCGACGACCGCGAACATTACCGCGTGGCGAAGCACCTGTACACCGCGCCGATCAACGGCTACTCGTACCTGTTCGGCCGCGGCCTCGCGCGCCTGATCATCGGGACTATCTCGGTGGTCATCACCATCGTGTTCGGCATCATCGCGTTCAAGCTGCCCATCTCGTTTGCGACGGTGGATTGGGGGCTGCTGGCCGTTAGCCTGCTGCTCGGCATTGCGTCGCTGGCGGGGCTGGGCGTGCTGGTCGGCGCGTGGACGATGACGATGGCGCGGCATTTCTGGTCGGTGGGCGAGGCGGTGTCTGCGGGCATGTATCTCTTCTCAGGCGCGATCTTCCCGCTGGACATCCTGCCCGCATGGCTGCGGTGGATCGGATTTCTCTTCCCCGCGACCTACTGGCTGGAACTGTCGCGGCGCGCGCTCCTCGGGCCGGCGGCTGCGGGGTTTGAGACCTTCCGTCCGTTCTCAAGTGCGGCGCTGCTTGGCATCCTCCTCGCGTTCACCGCAGCGCTGCTGGTCGGGTCGTGGTTCTTCTACCGATGGGCGTTGAGTAACGCGAAGGATAAGGGGTTGCTTGATATGGAGAGCGGGTACTGAGACCAGGAGAAGCGACTAACCAGGCGCTTGAGAAGCGCCAGGCGCGTTCGACTGTCTTCCCTTCTCCGCCAACACCGTTTCCATCAGCTTCATCAGGTGAATCCCATGCTGCGCCAGCGACTGTGGCGCCTCTGTGCCACTCTTGAGTTCCGCGAGCCGCTCCGGCGAATCGATTAGCGACCGCAACGCCGCGCGCCATGCAAGGACGTCGCCGGGCGGCAAGAGAAAGCCGTCTACACCATCGCGCACGCGATCGACAATTGGGCCGAGTCGCGACGCAAGCACGGGCAGCCCGGCCGCAAAAGCTTCCGAGATGATAAACGAGTACGTTTCGTACCAGAGGGTCGGCACCGCGACTACGTCGACGCGCGAGAGCGCACGCCAGACGCCCGCGCGATCTAGCCGGCCCAAAAAGCGGGTTTTGCTACCGGCTTGCTGCCGCAGGCGGCGGCTGTATGCCGGGTCCGCCGTCTCATCCCCTGCGATAAGCAGCTCCGCGTCCCCCTCCACGCCGTTGAATGCCTCAATCAGCGCGTGGACGCCCTTCTGCGCCGACAGGCCGCCGATGTAGATCGCGCGGAACGGCCGCGGCGACGGGTCGGGCGGGAGCGCGCCGCTGTAGGCAAGCGCGGGCGAGAGGATGACCATGCGGTCCGCCGGAAAACCGCGGGCCTCATGCCATTGGCGGACGAACCCGGTCGGGGCGATAAGGCGCGCGGCGCCTGCCACGACTGACGACAACGCGTGATTGCGCCGGCTCATGAGCGGCGCCAGCGGAGGGATGGCCGGGTAGAGGCGCGGGTGACCCGCGCGGGCTATCGCACAGTGGGCGCAGTTGGTGAAGAGGCGGTTCGGGCCTGCGCAGATTTTCCCGCTGTAATTCGTAAACAACTGCGCGTTGGCGCAGCGCCACCAGAAGTCCCACAGGGTGATAACGTAGGGAATGCCGCGAGCGCGCAGGTCATCCGCCAACCCGGTCGGCCAGCCTATAAGATGCTGGATGTGGACGATGTCCGGCTCGAAGTCATTGATGACCTGCTGAAAAGCGCGCTCAAGGTCGGGGTTGCGGTAGGTGGCCAGAAAGCGGCGGCGCGGTGACATCGGCCCCGCGCTGGCCGACCATACTGTGACCGCGCCGTCCACACGAGCGTTAAGCCCGGCTGCGGGCCGGTCGGACCGGTAGAGGATCCCGACCTCATGTCCGCGGCCTGCTAGCTCCGTCGCAACCGCCTGCGTGTAAAGCTCGGTGCCGCCGACGCGCTCCGGCAGGTACTGGTGGACGAGGTTCAGGATGCGCACGCGCGTGCCCCTCCCTCGGCCACCTCACGATACAGCATCTCGATGCGCGGGAACAGCCTCTCCCAGGTGCGCTGTGCCAGCACCTTGGCGCGACCCGCTTCCCCCATCGCCGCGCTTTGCGCCGGATCGTCAAGCAGCGCGGCCAGCGCCGCAGCGAGATGGCGCGCATCACCGAAAGGAACGAGCAGCCCGTCCACCCCGTCGTCGATAACGTCCATCACGCCCCATGTCCGAGCGCCGATAACCGGCTTACCGTGCAGCCACGCCTCCAGATAAACGATGCCAAACGAGTCCGTGCGGCTCGGCATGGCGAAGATGTCGGATGCCGCAAGAAGGTCCCGCTTTTCCGCATCGGAGATCGGGCCTAACACGCGAAGACGACTGCGCTCCGCTTCGGGCAAGGCGGCCAGGAACGCCCGGAACTCGGGCATAACTGCCCCGGCGAGGACCAACTCGACGTTACGTCCCTCCTGCCATAGTGTCCGCATGGCGTCCACCAGGTGGGTCGTGCCCTTGTCTGCCATCATGGCGGAAAGGGACGCGACGATCGGACCACGAAGATCATGACGGCCGCGGAACGCCTTCGCATCCCCACCCAGCACCTCTGCCGGGTCGACCCCCGTACCGATAACAGAGACATGCGCGGCATCCGCGCCCTGTAAAACGTAGAAGTCCCGTTCCGCAGGGGTCATGGCAATAACCCCGTCTGCGCCTCGCACCAACTCGACCTGGTGCCGCATGGTGTAAAACCGGCTGAGCGCGTCTGCGCCCGGATTCTCGCCCGCGCCCAGGTGGGTGAGCGGGTACACGAGGTGTCGGGCTCCAGTGCGCTTCGCGAAGCGCGCGCCCGCGTCGATCAGCCCCTCGAAGCAGATCGTTGTCGTGCCCACGAGATCGAACCGTTCCATGGTCGATGCAAGCCACGCGGAGAGGTCGGGAACATAGGGGGTGAGTCGCGCCGCGGCGCGGGCGAGGCCACGCGGGAGACGCAACGCGGAGCCGAGCCACAGCAGCCGGCGGATGCCCGGGTAGGAAAAGGCAGCCGCGGGAAGGTGACGCACGGGAAACCGGATGACGCGCACCCCGTCAATCTCATCCTCGCGCGCCAAAATGCGACGGGCCGAGGGGTCCCAAAAGAGATTAATGTCGAACGCGTCCGTGGTGAGGACCGTCACGGAATGCCCGGCGCGAACGAGGCGGCGCGAGATTTGAGCCAAATGCTCCTCGGCGCCGCCCCGCGCGGGTGAATAGCGTTGAGATATGTGGAGAACGCGCATCCGCGCGATTTTACTACCTGCCGACGCCCAACGGCAAGAAGACCGGATAGACCTTCTTGACCATCTTGACCGTAAGCGCGATGTCCACGCTGTCTACCGTGGCTCCACCCCCATCCTTCGCGGTGAGCTTGACCGTCGCCTTGTGCGCGCCTTCGGGCAGCGACCGCACGCTTATCGTCAGCGCGCCAGGCGTCTTGCCGCTCGCTGCCGAGAGTTTCACCCAGTCGGCTGAGGCGCTCGCCGTCCAGTTTAGGCCCTGGCCGCCACTCTCGATCTTGATCATAACAGGAGCGGGCGTGCGGTTCTGGCCGCCAAGCATGTTAATAGAGGGCGTGGGCAGCGAGAGTTGCAAGCCGAGCGCGCCACGGCCGTCCGCCAGTTCGAGATCAACTGCGCTGCCATCCGCCCACTGGCCCCATGCCAGCGGCCCGGGTGCGTGCGCTTTGCCGCCAGTCCACACGCCTCCGAACTTATCGAGCAAGTAGTAGCCTTGCCCGTCTTCGGTCAACTCGATGTCGCGCGCCCAATCTTCATTTGCGTGGATCGGATAGTTGGGCTTTAACGCAGGCGCGTTTCCCCCGGCGTAAATGTTGCCATAGCGATCGAGCACATAGTACCCCCTGCCGTCCCGCCGGAGCTTGATCTTGATCGCGATGTCCTGTTCGAAAACCGGCGTCGTGGGATTGAGTGTGGCTGCCGTGCCGGATGGGTAGACGCGGCCGTTGCCGTCTAGCGTATAGATGCCGTTGTAATCAGGGGTCAGCGCGAACGAGCGGACTCGCGGGTCGCCAAAGATTGGAGGCGGCGGATTGATGCTCATGGCTGCGCTTGTCGTCGAAAGCCGCCCATACTGATCCATCACCAGCACGGACTCCCGATCCGGTCCCAGCAGCATTTCGATTGCGGGCCGGGTTCCGATGCTACCGATGTTCATTGCGGAGCCAGCCCACATGAAATAGGCTTCCTCGTCGAGCAGATAGTAGCCGCGACGGTCAGTGGTGAGCCGGAATGCCTTCGTCCGCTGCCACCACACGTCGACCTGCGGCGCGGGAACCTGATAGCGACCGTCGCTGGCATACACGCCACCCCCGGGGGCAGCACGCAGCGCGTAGAGCAGTGGCGCGGAGCCGACTTTGACTTCCATAGCGACCGCACGTCCAAACTGATGCCCATCACCGCGCATCATGCGCCAGCGCGCTTCGTAGAAACCTGCCTGCTGTGGCGCGGCAATGTCGAACGCGAATGTGACCTGTTGGCCGGGCGCAACCGAGGCGTTGTTTGGAAGCGGGATCCGATCTGCGCCGTAGAAATCGCGGTCCGCCGCCAGCGCGTAACCCGCGCCGCTCGTCCAGGTCGAGCTGCCGCTGTTGCGGAGAACGAGTTCGACACGGGCGATCTGGCCGGGGCTCAACAGTGCAGGCAGCGAGTGCCGCACGACCACCGCATCGTCGGGCATTTCGCACGGGCGGAGACCCGACCGAATGGCATCGCGCTTCAAGTTTGACCAATCCGACGCGAGGCCCTGCGCGCGAGAACCGGGCAGCGCCCAGATGTAAACCGCCGCGCGGCCGCCGTTTGCGCCGCCTTCCCCGCCAGCCGCCACCAACTCCAACTTCCCGTCGCCGTTAATGTCCGCAATGGCCGGCGGCGCATCAATCGTGTAGTCGGTGAAATAGGTGGGTTTGCGCGCTGGATTGCCTGCCCCGCCATCCCACGTAATCTGGCGCCCCATCGAGTCTAACTCAGTGACTTCCCAGCCGTAATTTGTAAAGATTTCCGGCATGCCGTCCGCGTTCGCGTCGGCTACGATGGGCGAGTGCACCTTATAAGTCGCGCCCATGTAGTTACGCGGGGTGACCGGAAAACCGGGGGCGGGTTGGCCGTTGCTCGTCCAGGCGTACAGCTTCTGGTCCCAGCTACCAACAATCACCTCCTGGCGGCCGTCGCGGTTGAGGTCCGCAATCGCTGGCGAGCCGGTAACGTGGTGGCCGGTGGAGACGGGCCAACCGGGCAGGGGGTGCCCGAACCGGTTGACAGCATGGACTTTGTAGCCGACAGGGCCGTGATCGTAATAGGCGCCGCCGCCAATGATGATATCGAGGAAGCCGTCGGCGTCCAGGTCGGACAGCGCAGGCATCGACTCAAAGTTCTCCGGCATGTAGATTGGGAAGCCGGGGAACGGGGTCCCGTCCGCGCGAAAGACGTAGAGCGCGCCGCCGTCAATGGAACCGAAGTAAGGGTTATTGTGCGAGTCAACACCTACGACGACTTCCAACAAGCCGTCGTGATCGAGGTCGCCCACCGACGGGGACGACCATACCGTGTCGAAGACGTGTTGGGGCCATCCCTTAACCCACGTCCCGTCATGGTGCCACGCGTACACCCGATGATCCCACGTGCCGGCAACGATTTCAAGGTCGCCATCGTTGTCCAAGTCGGCCACAACGGGGGGTGTGCCGATGCCCTCCGTATACCCGGGATCGTACTTGTCGTAAGTGAGCTGCGGCCAGCCAGGTTTCAGCTTACCATCGTGGCTTAAGACGATCATGCCGCCATTCTGGTTAGCGGACGTAATATCGCCAACTGGAACCACGACTTCGTTCCACCCATCACCGTCTAGATCCGCAATCGCGGGAGCGGCGCGCACGGTCGCGCCGCTCGGAACTCTGGCGCTGGCGTTAAGGGCCGCTGCGGTGTCGAAACTCCAGAGCACGGTCCCGCTCGCGGTGTTGGGCTTGACCGCGATCACGCGGCCGTCTATGGAGCCGATGACGACTTCTTGATACTGATCATGATCGAGGTCGGCGACGGCCGGAGAGGCAAACTGCGCGCGAGCCGCATTGAGCACCGCTTTGACCAGGTACGGCGCGCGATTAAGGCCACCATCCGGCTCATTGGAAACGCGTGATGCCAGGCTAATCTGGGGAAGAAGGAGGCTCAAAAGCAACGCGACAATGGAGGACAGCAGAAGGGCAAAGTGGTCCCGCTGCGCTTGACCGTCGAAATTTGTCTTCATTGTAGGCAGTGTCCAGAAGAGTAGTCGCCGCGCAAGCAAAACAGGCCACAAAACAGCTTGGCCTGATCATCTCCAAAACCGATTCGCAGAAAACGCGCGAGTGCGCGAGGCAAGCCGGCACCGTCTACCGGCTTATGTAGAAGAATACCACGCGGCGCTAGGTAGTTTTACTAATAACACAGAACGTATCAGATGACAAAACGTTACGGATTGCGGACCACGCCAGTGAACCACTGAACAAAACGCTCTTCCAGGGTCTCCCAACGATAGTCGCGTTGGACGTACTGTTGCCCGTTACGGCCCAGTTCTCGCGCTAACTCAGGCCGCTCGGCAAGGAGCGTGAGGAACGCGCAAAACTCGGCATAGTTGTAGTAGTAGAAACCGGCGTTGCTACGCTCGCAATGGCCCTGCAGCACGTCGCACTGTCCATTCACCAGCACCGGCACGCCGAGCGCCAGCGCCTCCAGGACGACAATGGACAGGCTCTCGACGCGCGAGGGCAGAATCAGGGCCTTGGCGCGCGCCATCAACGCGTAAGGTTCGTCCGGCAGGAACCCGAGCGCGATGATATCTTCGTGTTGCGGCACGGCCATCGTTATGCCGCCGACTAAAACCAGCTTGAGCGGGATGGAGGTCTCCGCTTTGAAGCGGAGGAAATACTCAAACAGTTCGTCACACCCCTTGCTAGGATCCACCCGGCCCACATAGATCACATACGGCCCGCCGCCCACGATGGAGTTATCATCAACTTGAGAAGCCCTGGCCCGCTCGCCAATCTCAGTTAGCCGCGCGGTTTCGACCCCGCTGCCAAACACCTGCCCAGGAATGCGCTCATTGCGAAACGTCCGGTGAATCAGGTCGCGCTCTTCCGGCGAGTTGAAGATAAAGGCGGCCGGCAGGTGGAACAGCGGGCGATAGATGCCGAGCCGCAGCCAGTGGTCGTCGTGCGCATTAGCAAGCAGCACCGCGCGACGGGGCGCAAGTTGAAGTCCAACGTAGGTCGTCGCGTAGAGATAGGTGGAAAACAGCAGCGCGTCGTAGCGGTCGCCCTCGGCCTCGATGTAGCGGAACAATTCCGGCGTGTCTGGCCCTTGCAGCTCCATCCATCGCAGCTCGTCAAAATAGGAGTGCGGGCCACCGAGCAGCTTCACGCTATATGCGTCAAACGCGCGTACGTCACGCTCGCGCTGCACTGAAAAGCGTCTGACCCGGATGCCGTTGACCGAATCGATGCCCGGACTGTAGACGTTGCGCCACGTGTGATAGTCCTGCGCACAGGTCGTCACGATCTCCACATCCATATGGCGCGCCATGCGCTCGGCAACCTGGCGGCACTGCATCTCCGCGCCGCCATTCACCTCCAGCCCGTATCGCTGCACCACAATTCCGAGACGCATAGGGTTCGCTACCCCTCACCAAGCTTGAAGACACAGATTTCATAGGGCCAAGCTGTGCGCGCTTGAGCGCGGCTGAAACAGTTGACCAGTTCGATGTCGGAGGCGGCGCGCAAATCTTCAAAGGCCTTTGCGGCATGCGAACTCTTCATATGGAGCAAGATATACCGAACTTGATAGTCACGCAAGGTGGATGTTAGTTCAGGGTCGCGCCCCGGATTCGGGTGCAGGATGAACCATGCCCGCAGTTCATAAGTGCGCCTCGGCCAGATGCTTCCCGCGCCGGCCGCAGTCGGTCGCTCGTGGTGCTGCGTCGCCCATAGCACTTCACCGCTGAACATGAGCTCGAGCCGTTCGGCATCCGCCGGGCTTAAGTCAACAATGCCTTCATCAGGCTGCGTGTTCGCCCGCAGCCACTCAAATGCAGGATGGGGAGCCGGGGCGGCGGTAAATGCCGCGGTTGGATGTGGCAGGAACTCGACAAGCAGCAGCGCGGCCAACGCGACCTGGAGAAGCGAGCGGTGGAAGCCTTGAACCCCCTTTCCAACCAAAAGGTAAAAACCGGGCAGCGCAATAAAGGCGAAACGCGACAGCGTACGCGCCCCCTCCCAAAACGGGATCACTGAGGCCAACAGCAAGCCCGGCAATGGCGCGCCCTGAACAAAAGGGCCATAGGGGCCGGGTGTAAAGAACAGGTCGGGCTTGAACCATCGCCCTACTTTCCAGATAAGAACGTTGACCTCAGTAAACGCCGGCAGTTCAACAGGCTTGCCATTCCATCTGAGGATATAACCCAGCGCAAACAGCAGCCCCAGCGCGGTGACCACCAGCACCGGCCACCAAGCGCGGTCCCACCGCGTACGCCACAGGCCGAACAAGGCCAGCAGTGATGCCAGGGTTCCAAGCGTGACTACGCTGGCTTCACTCAACGGCCCGCTGTAAATCAGACGATTGAGTTGTCGCAACCACGGAACGGGGTGCTGTGGAAATGGCGCGGGAAACGTGTTCAGGCTGGCGCCCCATTCGCTGATCCAAGCAATATCGGTCGCAGGCACGTCCGCAAGCTGCAATGCCCGAAAGTAACTCCATAGCACCGGCGCGCTCAGAAAGAACATAATAAGGCTCGCAAGGCCGAGACCAAGGAACGTCCTTCGCCACCCGCTACGCTCAACCAACACCCGCGTTAGAGTATAGCCGACCAAAACAAGCGCGCCAAGCCAAACAAAGTAAAAGCTGGTTGCAGCGGCAGTGCCCCAGATGACCCCGGCTACGGCGAACCAGCGTAGAAGGGGCTCACGACGCGGCCAAGCGCAATGGAGCGACCACAGCAGCCAGGGCATAAGGCTCGCCCCAATTAGCTGGTTGAGATGGCCGCCAACCCGTATCCAGCGCATGTGACAGAAAGCAAATAGAATTGCAACGAGTGTCGCCAGGATACGATCAGTTCCAAAGCGGCGGGCCAGCATAAACATGCCGACGTAGCCGAGGAGGATTGCGCCGATATTGCCAACATTAAGAGCAAAGGCAGCGCCGCCAATCCGGTATAACGGCAGGAACAAGACCAACAAAGCTGGAGAGTGCGCAAAGGTGCCAACCTGCCAGCCGACCGGATGAAAAATGCCGTTGAAGAAGCCGAGATCCTGCCCTGCAACTAACCGATCGCCATACCACTTGAAGCCCCACATGATCTCCAGGACATCACCGTAGCCCGGCACCTCGTGAAGCAGGTTTCTCACCCGGTAGCCCCACAGCAGCACGGCCACCGGCGCAAGCCAGGGAACAAGCGCATGGAGAACAACCGAAGCGGTCTCTTTCAGAGTTCGGCTCGTCAAAAGGCTTTCTGTTGTCATTGAGACGACGCAAATTCTGCGAGTTTTCGATGGCGAAACCTTCGCTTTTCGTCTAAAGCGGCCGTTGACTCCTTCAGAAGCCCGGCGACACTTTCCAATAACGCATCATCCGTGAACCAGGCAGACCGTTCACGCGCGTTCTCTTGCAACGCGGCGTACCTTGAAGAGTTGGTCCAGACTTCATTGATCATACGCCCTGCGCCGACAGGATCGGTCTTGTCGATAACAATGCTGGCATCGCCGACAACTTCGGGAAGAGGCGCCGTCCCTGAATGCACCACCGGCAGACAGAAGAACATCGCTTCGGCTGCAGGTACGCAGTAACTCTCCCACTCGGAAATGCTGATGAGGAACCTGGCGTGGCGGTACAGACTTGTCAGCATCGCGCGGTTACTGACCTTGTCGGTCATGCGCACGCGCTCCGCAATGCCCAGCCGCTTGATCTCGTCGCGCACCTGTTGCACGTAACCGGGCAGCACATCATGCCCGCCCACTAGGAAGAGGCAGGCGTCCGGGCGGTACTTATGCACCTCACCGAACACGCGGATGATGGACAAGACGTCCTTCTGCGGCACGATCCGACCGACGAACAGGATGTATTCCAGCCGTTGCAGCATCTCCGAGAGCGCCTGATCCTCTTCGAGGCCGAAGAAGGCGGTGTCCACCGGCAAGCGCACCTTTGAAAAGTTGGTATAGCCCGCCTGCTCCAAGTCCCACCGCCCGTTTTCTGCATGGTAAACGCACCAGTCAAAGACGGACGAATACTTCGGCAGCGCGTCAATAGCCGTCTGGCACAGCGCAGCCATTTTAGGGTCAAAGTCGATCGAAAGGTGCGGCGGCGCGACGCCGTGGTAATCCATGATCTTGAAGTCCGTGCTCTTGTCGAGCGCCGCGAAGTTCTCGCTCCAAATGGAGTAGTGGAAGTACAGGATGTCCTGCCCGGTCGGCCGGTAAGCGCTCGTGGGGCGGGCGTCATGCTTGAAAGCCGGATCGATGTGATCTGCGTAAAGACGAACACTCACGCCAAGCTTGCGGAAGGCGCGCTGCAAACTCACCGCGTAGTTCCCGATCGCGTCTCCGGTCGTTAGCACCGGCGTCATCATGTGTATGCGCATTACAGTTATCCTCGTTCTGCCTCGACTTTAGCGGGCGGCTCGGCGTCGAGCGCCCTCAATCGCGCCTCCAGGTCGGCCACGCGCAGTTCCAGCGCGGCGATGCGCGCGTTCGCGGCGGCCAGATCCTCAACCGCCATCACCGTCTCCCGGTTGAAACGGCTTTGCGCGTCGACGAGCCGCGACGCGTAGTAAATCACGAGGCGATGGAACTCCAGCCGGACGCGGTCCAACGCGCGGCCCAGGAGGGGCATGGTGGACGGCGCGACATGCGGCGCCAATTGCAGCGCGGCGACCCGGGCTTCGGCCTGCCGCAGCCCATCCAGCCAGATCGGCTCAGGGCGCGGCGCGGCGCGGCGCGGCGCGAGATGCCCCGCCTGCTCGCCCAAATGCGCGCGCACCTGCCGCATGATCGACTCCACGTCCGGCGCTTCCGGGTCGTACTCGATCTTGCTTAGAAAATCATCCGTCATGCGCTGCCCCAATCAACTCCCTGCTGGACCAGTACTCTTCGATCAATTCTCGGTACCGCCGAACGATCGGTCCCCACGCGTAATTCTGCCGCACGTAGGCCCGGCCGTTCGCGCCGAGCTGCCGGCCCAGGTCGGGCCGGGCGAGCAGAAGGTCCAGGCACAACGCGAACTCGGCATAGTTCTCGAAATAGAGGCCGCCGTTGGCGCGCGTCGCATGGTCGCGCGTCACCGCACAGCCACCGTGCACCAGGCACGGCGTGCCCGCGGCCCACGCCTCCATCACCACAAGCGAGAAGCTCTCGTGGGTAGAAGGCTGGCACAGGACGGTCGCCGCGGCGTACGCGTCGCGCTTGTCCTGCAGCGGGACAAAGCCGAGATCGCGTACGCCCGCGCGTCCGCTAAACGGCTGGCCGCCGCCGATCAACACAAGCTCGCAGGCCGGCCCGCGCTCCGCGCGGTAGCGCGCCATGTGTTCGACCAATAGCTCGACGTTCTTGCCCGCGTCCCTGCGGCCGGCGTACAAGACGAACCGCCCTGCAATGCCGTAATGCGCGCGGAACGCGTCGCCGTCGCACGCGAAATCGCTCTCGACCCCCTGGCCGACGACGGTAGCAGCGGTCGCAGGCCGGCCAGTCAACGCTTCGAGCGTGCGTAGCTCCGGCGCGCTGAGCATCAGGAGGCGGCGCGCGGCGGTCAGCATCCCCCGAATGCGCGGCAGCCGCGCGTAGCCCTCGTCGTGCAGACATGGAATCAGGAACGCGTCACCCCCGCACGCGCGCATCCCGTAATAGGTCGTCCCATATAGGTACGGCGTGAAGATGAACAGACATTCTCCCCGGTGCGCGGCCACATAGTCGACGAGGGCCGGGCTGTTGATGTTGTGCTCCAGGAATGCCCGCTCATCGGCCTCGGTCACCGCGCCCCCGGCCATTAGTTTGAGATTGGCAGCGTCGAACGCAGCGCGGTCGCGGGGTCCGGCCGCAAAGCGGCGCACCAACACGCCGTTTTCGACCGCAGGGCCGGGGGGCAGGCTGTTGCGCGTCCAGTCCGAGCGGAAATCCGGGACGCGCGTCGTTAGCGCCTCAACGGGCAGGCCTGCGGCTGCAAGATGCTCCGCAGTCTCCCGCGCGGCCGTTTCTGCCCCGCCAGTGGCCGCCGGGCCATACCAGGGCGTCACGAACGCGACCTTGCGCCGCGGCGTTGCGCGCTCCAACCCGCGTTACTCCGCCCTCAAAGCAGGTGCAGCCGCAGCTTTCTCGAGTCGATCCAGACGCTCGCGTAGCGCGCGCACCTCGGCGCGCAGCGCAGCGGCCTCCAGCGCGCTCGGAGGGCCGCCGTCCTCGTCAAGGTCCTGGACAAGCTCGCGCAGGCCGTTAGTTATCTCACGGTTGAATGCCACCTGCGCACCTGCGTGCCGGTTCACGTAAAACACGACGAGATGATGAGCCGACGCGCGTACACGCTGCCAGAAGCCGCCGATGACAGGGGTTCTGGCAGGGGTGAGGAATGGCTGGACGTGGACTGAGTCCGCAAGCACCGCGGCCTCGTCAATGCGATCGTAGACCGTTTCGGAGAAGCGTCCCTTGCGCGCGGCCGGTGAGGGCGCGGGTGCGTCGCTGCGATGCGCAGCGATGTGGTCGGTGATCTGCGCCAGGAGCGCATCGACGGGTGATACTGATGAAGTCACGGCGATCCTTCCGTGGGATTAATCGGCCGAATCGCGACCCGCCACTCCGCGGACACGATCTGCTCGGGCCGAGCGTCATAAGTGTTTTCCAGGTTCTGAAAGCGCAGGACGAACTCCTGCGGCGGGCCGAGCGTCGTCGGAGGAAGCGGCCAGGGGTGCGCGGCGCTCGTCTCAAGCAGTACGACCTCAAAGCCCTCCTGACGCCACTTTGCCACGGCGTCGGTCAGCGCGCGGCCATCCACCTCCTCCTGCCGGAGCAGGAAGACCGGCCGACCATGCAAAAACCGCAACGGCGTGCCAAGGAAATCGGCCACACCGACCGGCGCGGGGTCATTAAACAGCACAACTGCCTTGCGCGGCAAGGCAGTGTCCAACTCGTGAATTTGATTCGCCAACCCCACATAGTCAACCTGAGTTGCAAAGGGCCAGCCCAACAGCACTATACTGATTATCCAGCCGGCTGTCAAAGCGAAGGCCAGCACGCGGCCAAAGGGTGGACGGCGCAGGCTTAGCCAACGCAGCGCGAACACGGAGGCGATGACGAAGAAGGGCAACACCTGCGGCACGTAACGACGCATAGCATAAATCTGGTGCGGATTAGCCCCAATGCGCCAGAGAAACACGACGGAAAAGAAACCTCCTGCCGCAAGCAGAAAGGCCGTGCGCCGGTTCGCCTCGGTCACCAGCATCATTGCTATGCCGGCGACCCCCAGGCTGAGGCCGAGTGGCGACAGATACCACCCCATCCGCACGAAGTTCTCGTGGTCGAGCGTGGGCACGGTTCCCCCGCCGTACCAATAGTTCGCAATGCGGATGCTGCCAAGCTCAGGGCGCGCGAAATAGGCGAACAGCGCCAGCAGCACGACAAGCGCCGCGGTGACGCGCAGCGCGATACGCGCGAATCCGTCGAGGCGGGATGCAGCGGGAGCCCGGCGGGACAGCGCGCGGAAAAGGAGGACTGACAGAACCGCGACCGTCAGCAAGGCCGCAGCGGCCGGGAGCGCGCCTCGCAGGAGGATGCGCACCCCGAAAGAACTGATGAGCGAGAAATACGGCCGCGTGATAAGCCAGCCGTGGAGCGCAGAGTGCGCGGCCAGCAGCAGAAACGGGACGAAGAACCACAACGCATTGCGACGCCAGGCGCGGCGGAGGGTAAGCGCCAACGCGAGCAGCACCGGCAACGCCAGCATGACATAGGTGTCGATCCGAGTCAGGAAGACCTGCCCGAGCGATACGCCCGCGATGCCGGCCCAGAGCGAGGCAGGCTCCCGCGGTTCCGACCACCGGCTGATCGCCCACGCGCCGGTCCAGAAAAGGTACTGGGTCAGCGCCTCGGCGGTCGGGTACCGCGCGAACCAGACTTGCAGAGCAGTGGCGGACAGCGCGATCAGCGCCACGAAGGCCCATCGCCAGCCCCACAGTGAGCGGACGGTCATGTATACGGCCAAACAGCCGAGGAGGCCCCAGAAGGGCGTGATGAGCAGTTCGGCATCCAGGCCGCCGAGCGCATAGCCGACAGCCTGCCACGCCGGATGCAGGTGGAAGAACTGCGGCGTAATGAGGTCGGGAGGCGCGTTCGTGACGTAGAAACCAGGGAGCAGGTAATACGGTGCGGCCTCGCCGGGCGGCATGGGGCGCAGTAAGGCCTCGCGCAGCGGCGATTCGAGCGCGCCCAGCAGTGGGTCGCGAATCGTAATGCTGCCGGTGTTCGCAATGTTGGCGCCCAGGTTAACATAGACGCCGGCATCCGCACCGCCGATGACGAACTCGTGGGGCCGAAAGTACACGATTGCCGCGGCAACGAGCCAGACCGAGAGCGCGGCCATCTCCCACTTGTCCCACGCGCGGGTTGTTGCCTGCACGTGATCGGAGGCGGCAAGTTTACCTTGCCTGAACAGGCGGACGCCGCCCATCGTGGCCGCAACCAGCGCCAGCCCGGCAGCGAGCGCAGGCAGCGAGAAGGCGCCGATCTCCGCGAGGAGCAAGGCAAGCCAGCCAATCGTTAGCAAGCCCAACGTCAGCGCAGCGAAGCCGAGCTCGATCGGATCGTCGGCGAAGCGCACGCGCCACAACGAAAGCGCGAGTGCGCCCAGCAGCAAAGCCGCGGCCGCAATCAACCCAAGCGCGAGGACGTGGATCACCTGAAACGTTCTCCGACGCGCGACAAGACGGCTTGCGCAAAGGCGACGTATGCCGCGGCCGCAGCAGCCGGCGAGTGGACCCGCCGCGCGTAGGTCTGCCCGCGCTCGCCCAGCTCTGCGCGCGTCTCTGGATTATGCGCCAGCAAGACCATGCCGCGTACCAGGGCCTCTGCATCCCGCGGTGGCAGCTTCAGACAGGTATCCGAAGGCAACTCCGCATACCAGCCGTGGTCATACACGACGAGCGCGCGGCCGGCCGCGAGCGCGCGCAGCGCCACAGCTGACGTTTCGCCAACCGTAGGATAGCGCAGGTTGACGACCACGTCGACGGCGGCCAGCCAACCAAGGAACTGTTCAAGCGTAGGAGCGAAACCGGTGTAGCGCACGGCGTCTGTCAGCCCGAGCCGCGCCACCAGCGCGGCTACGTCGAGGTCGTCCGGATGCCACTCCCCCACGATCAAGTAGATCGCGTCCGGCCGTTCCCGCCGCACCTCTGCGAACGCGACGAGGGCCGCCTCGAGTTGTTTGGATCCGGAGACAAGGCCGAAGCTGCCGAAAACGCACGCGTCCACTGCCGCGTCAAGCTGATCGCGCAGACTCGGCGCCGCGTCCGCGCGAATGGGCGCGGGCACCACCGTCGTGAATGCGGACGGCACGCGGTTACGAACGAGGCCCTCAGTATAACGGCTGTGCGTGATGATGCCGATGCTGGCAGCCAGGAAACGATCGTTGAGAGGCACGTCGAAATGCGGCGGCCCTTCCTGCCATGCGAGCACCTGCTCAGCCTGCGCCACCCCTTCCGGGCCAAGCGCGTAACCCATCTCCCGCATATAGACGGCCGGACGACCACTTTCGAGGGATCTGCTCACACCAAGCTGGTGCAAGCCGAAGTCGTGGAGCACCATCACGCCGGGGTAGCGCAGCATCAACTCGCCAAGAGCCGCATGGTAGCGACTGTTGCCGATCTGGTAGACGGCCAGATCATGCTCCCACCGCCGTCGGGGGTACTCGGAGAGGGGACGCGTGTTCAACCCGCCCAGTTCGGGCCAGACGTGGCCGAACTGTTCCGTATAAATCGTGACCTCGGCAAGTTGCGCGAGATGCGGGAGGAGCTCGAGGCTGTAGTCCGCGATGCCCGAGCGCGCGGGCGGCAGGGGCGTCAGATAGGCCAAACGCAGGGGATGGGTCATGCGTGGACGTCGGAGGGCGGGTTCGCGGCGTTCGACTGCGCCCTCAGCGCGCGAGCGAGCTGCCCCACGACGAGGGACAGCTCGGCCAGGTCGTGTCGGAGCTCCGTCTGGTCGCGATCTTGCTCGATCAGCCACGCGCGTAACTTCGCCAGCTCGAGCCGGAGCGCCTCCGTCTCGGCGCACAGGGCCGCAAGCTCCTCGTTGGCCCGGTGCAACGCCTCGAGCTCCTCGGTCACCGCAGCATTGAACACCGACTGCTGGTCCGTCAGCGGGCGAACATACCACCGTGTTGAGACGTCGTTCCAGGCAGTGCGGAAGGCGGCAATCAGAAGGCCGAAGACCGGTACGCGCGACGAAAACGGCCGCTCCTCCAGTCGCGCCAGTTCGCGCAATCGCGCCAACCTCGCCTCTCGCTCTGAAGTCACACCTGCCTCCTAACGCCGATGCTCCCAGCGACAAGGGATGAAAACGACGCCATCCTGGCGCTCTTCCTCCCCAGGCACCACAGTGAAGGTAGCCATGCGATCCCAGTGGTCATACGGACGCGTCACAAGGTGGTCGTAGACGGCAACCGTCAAGTCATAACGGCCATTAAGCAGAGGCAGCGCATCGACGACGTAGTCGATCACCCCGCGGCCTTGCACCACATTCGGCCCGGCCTGACCCCAGACCGTATTCGGCCCGTTGATGCGGTTGCCCAACTCGTCGTAGATCGACACGCCAAAAGCCGGTGACTCAATGCGGCGATTCGCGTGGTACCAGATGCGCACGGTGAAACGCTCGCCCGTGCGAAACACGCTCGCGGGCTCCCCATCCGGGCCGATGATTCTGGCGCGTTCGACTTTGATTTCGCCCGAGCCCCAGCGCGCCTCAACGCCACGGCGGGTCCCCACCGTCGCGCCATCCGCCGGCAGAAGATTTTCGCGCTCGTCTCCGCCCTCATCTACGAACTCCGCGCCGTCGCGCGGGATGCGCTGCGCCTGTTCGTTCCAGAGGCCCGAAAGATACTGCCCGGCCACCATGTCCGTCTTGCCGTCCGCGCACACGCGGCCGTCATCTAGCCAGATCGAGCGACGGCACAGCTTCTTGATGGACGAAAGATCGTGGGAAACAAGCAGGATGGTCGCGCCCTCGCGCTGGATTTCAAGGATGCGACGCATACACCGATCCTGGAACGCCTGGTCGCCCACCGCGAGCACTTCGTCGATCAGCAGGATTTCCGGTTGGAAGGCGGTTGCCACGGCAAACCCAAGGCGCATCATCATGCCCGAAGAATAGTTGCGGATCGGCACATCAATGAACCGTTCCAGCTCGGAAAAGGCGATGATCTGGTCCGCCTGGCGGCGCACTTCCTGCCGGCGCAGGCCGAGGATGGAGCCGTTCAGGTCGATGTTTTCGCGGCCGGTTAGATCGGGATGAAAGCCGGCACCCAGTTCGAGCAGCGCAGCGACGCGGCCGCAGGTCGTCACAACGCCCGTCGTCGGATAAATAATGCGCGAGATTAGTTTCAGGACAGTGCTTTTGCCCGAGCCGTTTGACCCAATAATGCCGACGGCGTCGCCCCGATTGATGGTGAAGGAGACGTCGCGCAGCGCCCAGAAAACCTCTGTCTGGTTCGCCTGGTTATCAGAGCGGCCGAGCGCGCGGACGAGCTTCTCCTGAAAGGAGCGTGCGCGGTCCTCGTCGATGATAAACTGTTTGGATACCCCGTTAAACTCAATCATGGTTTGCGTTCGTAAATCGTGATAACCCGAGGCCCTTCGCGCACTTCCGCCGCCGGCGAAAAGTTCGCGGCGACGCTCGCCTCGATCGCCAGCACGCGCTCTGGCGGCAGTGCCAGCCAGGTGGGCGCGTCCCAAACCAAAACACGAGCGCGCGAGAGAAGCTCCTGGATTGCAGGCTCCTTGAGTGTGTACAACATAAGATAACGCCGATCCGCATAATAGGCAATCACAGGCCCCTGGTGCGCAACGGTGAGCATTTCGTCGGGCGCAGAAAGGCGCGCGGCTGCGCGCCCCGCGCGCGCGAGCAGCTCGTAGAAGGCGTCATTCCTCAGTCGTTCTCGATAGGTTGGCGCCAGGGTTATCGACGGCGCGGCCGAACCGAGACCGGACGGGCGCCACGGCCCGCTGAGCAGGAGCAGGCCAACGACTGCCGCGCCTGCCGCCACGCTCAGGGCGCAACTGTGACGCTGCGCAGCCCGCAGCGCGTGAACCAGGGCAACCGCGGCGAGGATCGCCGCAACAGGCGCGAGCGCGATCAAGTGCCGCGGTTCGCGCAGCCGCACCAGGTAGGCCATCAGCAGCGCGACGCCGAGGTAGCCGTAGAGGAAGCCAACCCGCGCGTCCACGCGACCGCGCCGCACGACCAGCCACACCAGCGCGGCGAGAATCCCGGCGGTCAGCCCCAGCCCGAACAGGTCGCCCGCGAGCTGCCCGGAAAACGAGAGCGCGCTGATTCCCATGCGAGGATCCGCGATCGCGCCTCCGGTCGCAGAGCCGATCCAACGCCTGACCGCGGCCGCGAATTGAGCGGGCCAGATCGAAGCAGCCCAGACGCCCCAGCCGATCAGCGCCAGGACGGGCGGCGCAACGACCGCAACTGCGGCGCGCAGACGAAGTAGCCTGCCGCCATTCGTCGCGCTCCACGCGTAAATGCCTGCGGGAAGCGCCAGGATGAGCGCGAACTCCTTGAACAACACCGCGACGGCCAGCGCGCCACCGGCCAAAAGAGCGTCGCGCTGGGTGAGCGGCGCCCGGCGCGCAAGGAGGTAGATGGCGACCAGCGCAAAGGCCACCATGAACATCTCCATACGGGCGAAGTAGGCATAAACGGCCAGGAACGGATTAAGCGCGACGAACGCAGCGGCGAGAAAACCGGCCGCCTCGCCGCCAAGGAGCGCCCCGATCCGATATGTCAGCGCAACGCACAGCAGCGCGGCGAGCACCGTGACGCCGCGCGCCAGCAGCAGCGACGCGCCGGGCTCAGGCGCGTAGAGGCTCAGCAGAAACGGGTAGAGCGGGGTGTGGTCGAGCATTGCCACCCCCTGTGCGCCCATCGAACGCAGCGGCAGGCCAGTGCGCCGGATGTTCCCGGCCACATCGAGCAGCACGGCCTCGTCGTACTCCGCAACGCGTACGGCGCGCGCTAGCGGCAGAATGACAAGGAGGGCCGCGCTCAGGGCGAGAGAGAGCGCGGCCCAACTTTGCCACCGCCGGGCGAGAGAACCCCCGGCGCGAAATGCGCTTAACGTCGAATCTGCGGCAGGAAAGTCCACTTCGAGCCTACAACCACGCTGCCCTTCAGGACGTTATCGGCCTCGTTCGACTCTTCCCAGAGCTGATCCGAGTCCACGACAACCCAGTAGTCCCACCGGCCGGCGGAGCGTCCCGGCCATTGGATACTTACGATGCCGCCGTTAGCCTCGCAGCCGCGCAGCCTTTCGACAATTTTGGTCGAACCGATGAGTTGCGTCAGTGCGGCATCCGCGTAGAAGCTCACGGTCGTCTTGCCGCTCGTCTCGTTCACGCCGATGTTGCGGATCTCGGCAAAGAGCGTGGCGGTAGACAATGCGGCTGCGGGCGGCGCGGTCGTGCCGTAGGTTGCGGCGGGGAACAGGTTCAGGTAACGCGGCGCGGCGCTTGCGCGCGCCGCAAACGCTTGCCCCTGAAGGGTCAGAGCGGTGTTTGCGGCGTTGGCTAGGTTGCTTGCCGACCCTACTCCGTCGTTGTAGATGCTGAACCACAGCCAACGCTGGATGAGGCGGTTGCCGTCGCGCCAATAACCCAGGTTCGGGTCGACCGCGGTTTCGAGATACGCCATGCTACTGTTGAGGAAATCGCGCACGCGCTGCGGGGTGAAGCACTTGCCGAACTCATCCGCGAAGCAGTTGCCTGCAGTGTCGATGACGTACGGGTAGAGCAGCGAGAACTCGGACAACATGAGCGGCTTGGCCTGTTGCCCTTTGCCCTTCATCCACGTGCGCATGGCGACGACCTGTTTCTTAAACTCGTCGATGTCGTCATGCTCGGCCCAACAGTAGACATTCGGGTCCGCGCACTGGTTCTTGTCGTTGTTGCTGTCACGAATGCCCAACGCGGGATCCGTGCCGACCGCGATGCTGGCAATGCCGTTCGGCAGCCACACCCATTGCCCGGACTGATTCTGTTGCAGCGACAGCTCGGGCAGGATGTACAGGTGCATATTCCAGACATCGACCGGCCATTCCGTCCCGTACAGGTTCCTGTACGTGTTCCAGACCTTGTCGAGATACTGAAGGCGTCCGGGCGTCACCTGCACGAGCCCGGCATTGGCAACGCGCGCGGTCGGATCCAGCCGCTTGATGTAGTGGTAGACCTCGTGATACGCGCGCGCGTACACTTCAGGATAGGTATCGTCCTGGACGCCCTGCAAGCAGCTCTCGGGGTTTGGCCCGCGATCAGGTTCGTTGCCGACGATCCAGAGATGGCCCGGGCGACTGAGCACGGCGGCGCCGAGGCCGTCAGGGGTGAGCGGTGGGTTGACGGAGAAGCTATTGAGATAAGCGCACCCCTGCTTTGTCTGCCGAACCCGGATGACCGGGACAAACTCTGGGCGACCGCTGCTGTCGCCATTAGGAGAGAAGTTGATGAACCAGCCGGCCGCCAACGGATCCATCCAGTTGAGTTGAGCCTGCGAAAGCGCGGCAACGCCGTAGCGGCAACTGGGCCCAAGGGCATCAGCCGAAGCGGGCGCATCCGCGGCGGGGAGCGGCGGTTCAACAGCCGCGGCCTGCGCGGTCCCGGCCAACAGGGCGAGGGCG
This sequence comes from uncultured Anaerolineales bacterium, assembly GCA_964588925.1. GTDB lineage: Bacteria > Chloroflexota > Anaerolineae > CG2-30-64-16 > CG2-30-64-16 > JALOOB01. Next base: position 21,201 of record CAZPTI010000012.1, read on the forward strand.
GACACAACCAAAACTCCGCTCAGGAGGAAGCAAAGCTGTCGGATCGTATTTATTCGCATTTCTCAGACCTTTTCGCCGAAGTCGTGGCTATGGCGGACAAAGTACCAGTAGCCAGCCACAAGGACTGCGATGGCAGTGATCGCGGTCCGGAGGAAGAAATCCAGGTCGGTGCGGTAGCCCCAGTACAGGAGATCGCGATAAGCCGCAATAAGCGAGGCCATCGGATTGACAATATACATCAATCGCTGGATGTTTAGAGTCAGCCCGAAGATTTCGTAGCTGTCTGGCAGAATGCCGATCGCGTAAACGACCGGCGTCAGGAAGAACCACGCCAGCAGGACGACATCCATAATCATCAGGGTGTCGCGGTAGTACACATTCACCGCGCTTAGAAAGAGCGCGACGCCCAGCGTGAAGCAGGTTTGAATCAGGATGACGAGCGGCAGCAACCAGAGCCAGGGGCTGAAGTGACCGTGGAAGAAGATGAGCGCAACGAGCAGCACGGTGAGGCCGAGGAGAAAGTTGACGAGATTGGCAAGCACCGCGCTGATCGGCAGCACTTCCCGCGGGAAGTAAACCTTCTTCACCAGGTTGGCGTTGCCCGCAACGCTGTTGATGCTCAACATTAGCGCGCCGGTGAAAAAATTCCACGGGAGCAAACCGCACAGCAGAAAGATGGGATAATTCTCGATCTTGCTGGGCATAATGATCGTAAATACGACCGTGAAGACGATCATCATTGCCAGCGGATTGAGCAGGCTCCAGAGAAAACCGAGCACGCTGCGCTTGTACCGCGATTTCAGGTCGCGCAGCACGAGATTCAGCACGAGGTTGCGATACCGCAGCAGTTCGCGCAGGTGCCAGAGAAGCGACGGGGAAGAACCGTCCCGTCGCGGAGTCGTAACCAGGGGAAACGCCAAAGCTACCTCATTGCCGGTCAGGCCGGGCCGCGGCCAGGGCAATCGGTTCCTGCCGCGACGAGAGTGTGTCGCGCGCTGCGGCGGGAGACAGCTCGTCCTTGCCCATGACCCTTGCGTACGCCTGCGTGATCTCTTCGGCGACCGGCTGCCAGCGATAACAGGCGAGGGCGCGCTCGCGGAGACGCCGTCCACGCGCGCGCATCTCTGCAACCCGACCGTCCTCGCCGCCGTATAGCGCCTGTTCCAGCCGATAAGCTAGCGCGGCGACTTCACCGGGGGTCGCGTAAAGCCCGTCGTCACCTAAATACTCGCGCGCTACCGGCGTGTCAAACGAAACCGTGGGCAGGCCAACCGCCATGTAGTTCAGCAACTTGCCCGCCCCTTCGGTGAGACTCATCTTAGGCGACACCGCGACGTCACCGAGCGCGAGCATTTGCGGCGCCTGGTCATACGGCACGCGGCCGGTGAGCGTGACATGCCCGGCAATGCCCAGCGCCTCTGCCTGCCGCCGATAACGCTCCACGTTCGGGAAGCCCATCAGGAGCAGGTGCGCGTCAGGATTCGCGGCGACGAGCGTCGCCATTGCCTCCAGGAGGACGGACGTTCCCTGATAGGGCGCGAGGAGGCCCAAGTATACGACGAGGCGTCGCCCCACGGGAATGCCGAGGGCTGCGCGCCGCGCGGCCAGTTCGCCCGGATCGTAGGCGGAAGCCGGCGCGAACTTCTGCGCGTTCACCGCATCAGGCAACACTGTAACGCGCTCGGGCGAGCATCCGAAATCATTAATCAGAAGCGAGCGCGCGTTCAGCGAACTGGTAAGAATCTCGGGTGACCTGCGATTGATCCAGGTTTCGAGCTGTCGCAGCAGCCCGTATAACCGGCCTTCGCTGCGGATAAACCCGTGATCCAGCATCTCCCCGGTCATGGAGCCCTGAAAATCGAACACCAGCGGGAGATGGCGCAAGCGGCCAAGGACCAGTCCCATCAACGCGCCTTCGTGAAGGTGCCCGTGAACCACATCAAAGCGCTCGCGCGCGAACAGCGCAGCGATGCGCAGGCTCAGAAGCGCGTCGAAAGCGACCTTGTGGCGGCTAGAGCCGACTTCAACCCCGCCATGGCCGGGCACCGGCAGAGATCGCCGAATGTCCAGCCCGGCCACCGAGCCTCCGTTGTGGTACGTGGCAATTGTTACGCGGTGGCCCAGTTGTTGAAGAGCCTGCGCTTCTTCGAGGATACGGACGTGACAACCGTAATCCGCAAAGAAACTGGTCGGCGCAATCATAAGGACGCGCAGAGGCCTTGAGTCCCGAATCGTTTCACTGCTCATTGCGAGGATTATACTTGAGACGCAGCTTTGAACCAAATAGGCCGCGCCTCGCCGGGCTTCCGTCGCGGTTAGGGCTCGACCATGACGGTGTCAAGGTAGGCGCCGACCATCGGAACGACAAGGGATTGCGGCCCTAAGAGCGCGCTGTTGGCCCAAATGGCGTCGTCGGGTTCGGCCAGCGTGATGCCAAGCCGCACGTTCGGCGTCAGTTGTCCCACGGTAATCTCGAAACGGCCGTCCGCGCCGACCATACCCGCGCCCAACTCAACCCCCATACGAGTCACGTCGTGCGCTACGAGGCCCGTCCCCGGCACCCCGACGCCCTTCAAGACCGTGTCGCCCGAGCGGACCGGGCGCTCGATCTCGAATCGAAAGCGCTGACCTTCCGCGATGGGCGTAGTGTCAGAGGGGGGCGGTAACGGCGAAACGTCGATGTTTGCGCCGGTTGGCGACGCGAGCGGCGAAACCGGGCCGGGCTCATCCGTACCTGCCGGCGTAGAGACCGGTGCGTCCGTGACGACGGGAGTGGGAGCGGACGGCAGCGCCTGGCATCCTGCCACGAGCAAAACGGCCAATACAGCGCCGATCCAACGCAATCTATACACGCAACAAACCTCCACCAGAAATACAAAGGGAGCCATAGTATACGCTATAGCTCCCTTTATTGACCAGAAGCTAGGTTAGCTTAGGGCTGAACGTTGAACGCTTCGTAGTTGATGTTATCCTGCAGCGTCCCCGGTAGCGGCGCTTCATTGGCGAGGCCGATGATCGGCTGGTTCGCCGTAATCGTCACCGCCGCGAGCGAGCCGTTGGGCAAGCGATTGCCGCCGGTCCAGTTCGCGTTCGGGTAAGCCGTCGCATCCGCCATGTTGAGCAGCAGCGCGGACTGGCCCGCCGGGATAGCCAGATTGTTGTAGGTGTAGGTCGTCGCTCCGACCTTGAAGACGACCGTTGCGGTCGCCGCAGCGGCGCCGGTGTTCTGGACAGTCAGACCGGTGCGCTTGTTGCCGAAGTCCTGCTTGAAGACCGGGGCAACCAGCTTGGTCGTGGCCGTCTTCGCCGGGAAGGCGGCGTAGGTCGTCGCGCGCTGCACGCAGTTGTTGCAGGGCAGGAACGATTCGTTCACGACGCCCGCGATGTTGCCGGTGGCCGTCGCTTCCGCGGAAGCGAGACAGCCGGCGGGCAGCAGAGCGGAGTCAAGATAGGTGGTCGACTGCTTCGGCTGAAGCGTGCGGACCGTTTCGGTCGCGGTGAACGGCGCAGCGCAGGTGCCACCGGCGCCGTTATACTTCATGGTCACATCAATCGGCGCATCGCCGACGTTCTGAACTTGGAGACCGGTCGACCGGCCACCCAGCTGCTTCTTGACAACCGGGAACAGAATGCGGGTGTCGAAGTCGGCAGGCGTGAAGCCCGTGGTGCCCTGCAGGATCAGCGCCGGGGCCGTCGTGGTCTCGTACTCCAACACGGTGCCAGCCATCTTCTCAGCCGAGGTGACGGTCAGCGAGCCGATGCGACCCGCGGGCACACTTGCGTCGGACGGCACGAACACGACCATCTGGCCGGGCTGGACCGAAGGCGAGGTGTACGTGAACTCGACCGGCGACGGGTCGGTCAGGCCGGTGCCCATGAGGAACTTAGCGGTGAAGGTGGCGGCTGCGGCGCCCGCATTCTGCACATAGAACGCGGTCGTCTTCGGGCCGAACCCAGCCTTGGCCAGCGGGAAGACCAGTGTCGTGCCGGTGCTGGCATCGTCGGTGCCGCGGTATTGCGCCGCAGCCGTGCCGCCGTCGACGCCATTCGCGCCGGACTTGCGGTTGGTCACGTTGACGATGGCCTTGACGGCCTTATCGGAGGAAACGACGGCAGAGCCGATGAACGGGGTCGGAACGCCCGGCACATCGCTCAGGAAGAAGGTCTGCGATCCGCCCTCGGGAACGGTCCAGTCCTTGCTATACTGATTGGCCGCGTTCGTCGAATCGACAACCGTGACGGAAACGAGGGCATCGCCCGTGCCAACGTTCTGGACAGTCTGCCCGGAGTAAAATCCACCACCGGGAGGTCCGCCGGCTGCGGCGGTTCCCATGATGCTGATGGCGAGAACCAAGACAGCGATCGCCACCACTTTCGACGCTCGAGTTGCGCCCTTCATGTGTGACTCCTTTTCTTCCCTTGCGGGGGATGTAGCAAGCGCAGCGATTACTGCCCGACTTCGGGAAACGACATCTGGGCGAAATGCTGCCCTCAGCATCGCTAGCTGGGCCGAGTATCGCACGGTACGCGACGAAAAGCAATAGTTCTTATGGGTTAAACAGCAGACATTAGCCCAAATACCCCAGTTTCCGCAACCGATCCCGCAGCTCCTCCTCTTCCTCAGCAGATAAAGCTGCATCCGTCGCTGCGGAATCGGCGCGCAGCGCCGCCGGTTCGACCAACTCCGCGCCGGGGGTTGCGACGAGATGCTCGGTGAGAACGCGACCGTCCATCGAAGATGGCGCGGCGACTCCGAGAAGATGAAGTAAGGTCGGCGCGAGATCCGCGATGGAAACCGGCGTCTCCCACCCGCCCGGGCGAATGCCGGGGCCGCTCAAAACCCCCACTCCAATCTCGCGATGGCTGCCCGTCTCATGGCTCGCTGGCGCGCCAAATATCTCGCCCGCTCCATGCCCGAACTCATACCCCTGTCGGGTGATGTAGCTCAGGTCGCGCATGACGAGCACTAGATCGGGCGCACCGTGGTCGACCGCGTCGCCGAACAGTTCGCGCCCCCGCGCAATGCGCGTGACTACAGGTTGCCCGTCCGCAGGATCGACCAACACGCGCAAACGCGCTTCAAGGTTTGCGAGCGTCGCCTCGTACTTTGAGGGCGGCACGATCCCTTGTGGCTCGCGTCCTTGCAGGTTAACGAACACCTGGCCGTGATAGCCATAGCTGTAGCAGCGCGAGCGAGACCAATCGACCGCCTCGGGAAAGGTCGCGCGGTTATGCGCCGGGATAAGGTCCATCTTCCCCTGCAAGCGCCGGCGGATGCCGCGCTCCAGTCGCGCCAGGCCGATAGACTGCAACGCGGCTGAGACACGACTGCGCGTCAGGCCGCTGCGCACCAGCGCGCGGCGGCCAAGCGACTGCGGCTGCGCCATCGTCGCCAGCAGACCTTCCCCTTTCAGCCACTCGTTCAGGTAGACATCCTTATAGAGCGGCCCGAAACCGTGGTCCGACAGGATGAGGACGTTGACTTCCGGTCCCGCGGCTTCGATGAACTGCGCGAGCTTGCGGTCGAGGTGCTGGTAGTACTGGAGGATGACGTCCCGGAAGGGCGCATCGCGTTCTGCGTCATGCGCAGGATGGGACGCGTCCATGTGCTTCCAGAAGTAGTGCGACACCTCGTCCAGATCGCGGAAGACCACGACGAAGAGGTCCCACGGCTCCTGACGCAACACATCGAGCGCGGCCGCAGCCTGGCGGTCGGTGAGATCGTAAATGTCGCGCAAGTACGCCTCTTCGCGGCCCGGCGCGTAGAACACAGTCTTGTTGACGCGGTAACCCCGCGCGGCCAGTTGCGCGCTGAGTTCGGGCGGGTGCGTGAACGTGGCCGAATCGGGAGTGCCGAGGCCGGTAATCATCACGCCGTTGACAGGCGCGGGCGGATAGGAGATCGGCATATTGCAGATCGCAGTGCGCTTGCCTGCGCGTCCAGCAATGTCCCAGAAGGTCGGCGCAGCGATGTCGCGCGCGGTGACGAGCCGCAAGCGGTAAGTATCGCGGCCGCGCTGCTCGAAATCGAAAATCCCGTGCTTGCCCGGAAAGAGGCCCGTGGCAAACGTTGCCCATGCGGCCGGGGAGAGCACTGGAATCACCGACCGCAGCGGGCCGCCCGCGCCCTTTTTCAGCAGAGCGGCCAGCACCGGCAGCTTCCCGGCCCCGATCCACTTCTTGACTAAATCCCAACTGGCGCCGTCGTAACCGACGACAAGGATCCGCGGCGACTTTACGCCGTCATCGTTCATGCGTTACCTCGTCTCTAACTGCGCGCTGGGCTTGCCGCCGCGCCAGCACCCCGACGATAGCGGTGAAGACCGCGGAGGATGCCAGCCGCGCGACGGCCGCGCCCAGCGCGCCGTATGGAGGGATCAACAGGAGATTAGCCGCCGTGTTGAGGAGCGCGCTAGTCAACAATGCGCGCCACACGTCGCGCTCCCGTCCCGTCGCCATCAAGTAGCGGACGAGTGGCACGTTCGCGCACATGAAGACGATATTCCATATTAGCACCCGAATCACCGGCACGGCAAGCGCAAACTTCTCGCCGAAGATCAACGGGATCACGTGCGGCGCGAGCAGCGCGCCGGCCAGGCCGAGCGCGAGGCCGAGGCCAGTCATCCGACTCACGGCGCGACGCACTGCCTGCGCCAGCTCACGCGGCCGTTCGCGCAACCGCACAAACTCAGGAAAGATCGCAGCGCGGTATGCCTGCGGCGCGAGCGCGGCAATGTACATGATCGTGGCCGCGGAGGAATAGATGCCGACCTCTGCGGGCGAACGGAGCAGAGAGAGCAGGATGACGTCGATCTGGTACTCAAGCGCGGAAAGCAGGCTTACCGCACCGAAGCCCGGCAGCAGGACCGCGAATGCGCGCGCTCCGGCCGCAACCACGCGCGGGCGGCCAACAATCCCCTCTTTGCGCGCCGCTGACAGCGCAAAGCGCGCAAGCAGAACCCCAGCCAGGAACGAGGTCACCGGCCACATGACCGACATTGCCACCATGCCCGCTGCGATCATCAGCAGCCCGCCTGCCATCGCGCGCAACACGAAGAGCAACACCGCAGGCGCGACGAGGTATTCGGGGCGGCGGAGGGCGAGCAGCACGCTCTGGCTCAACCCGGCAACGACATCGAGGACCGCGCTGGCGATAATCAACTGCATCGCCAGCGCCTGCGCAGGCGTCGCTTGCGCCCCCGCCATCGCGCCCAGCGCGGCCAGACACATGACGACGGTCAGCGGCACGCGGAGGACCGCATAGGACGCGACGAGCCACGGCGCGCGGTGCGGACGACGGGCGATCTCGCGCACCAACACGTCGTCAAGCCCAAGAAAGAACGTAGTGAGGATGGCAAGGTAGCCGGTCGCCAGAGCGAAACTGCCCGCGTCCGCCGGCCCGCCCAGCCGCGCAACTACAATCAGGGCAAGCGTGCCGGATGCGCGCGTAACGAGGTTGGCGACGAAGACCGGCCCGGCCTTCTGTGCGCTGTTCGGCAACCGCACACGACCCAGCATCGCGCCGCTCATGCGCGGCTCGCCACGACGGTTACGATCGCGCCACGGCCGAGGCGGTCGATCGCGGCGAAATAGGGCAGAGTCAGGTAGCGCCAGACGCCAAGGGTGCGTTCGAACGAACGGCGCAGCGCGCCATCGGGGAGCCGGGCGCGCAGGAGCAGGCGCAGGCTCGACGCAAACGTCGTGTAACGACCGTAGAAGCAATACATCCGCTCGACGCGGAGCCCGCGCTCGGTGAGCAGCCAGGCCAGATCGCGGCGGCGGAAGATGGAGAGGTGGCGCGGCGGGTCGACTCCGGTCCAGCAGGGGCCAAAGATGCGCGCGTCGATGCTGTCGAGGTTCGGCGCGCTCAAGATCAGGCGGCCGGCGGGTGCGAGCAGATCGCGCAGCCGCTCCACGGACGCGCCGGGATCGGGCAAATGCTCCAGCACGTCCCACAACGTGATGATGTCGAAGCGGACATCTCCGAACGCGGCGTCCTCCAACCGGCCCTGGCGCACATCGAGGCCAAACCGTTCGCGCGCGTAGCGCGCCGCCTCCGCGCTGGGCTCTACGCCATAAAGCTCCCACTGCCCGTAGCGTCGCATCTCGTTGAGGAACAACCCGGTCGAGCACCCCACGTCGAGGAGCTTACCCGCGGTGGCGAGACGCGTCACCTGGTCGCAGCGGGTGCGCAACTGGCGGTGCCGGAGCCACCGCACCGCGGGATTTATGGTTTGATCCTCGATCGCCTTACGATACGGCTCGTAACCGGCTGGGTATGCAGCGTCGATACTCTCCGCGGTCGGTCGGGGGGTGAGCCGGAGCATCCCGCACCTGTCGCACGCAACGTAGCGGAAGCGGCCCGGCACGGCGTAGAGCAGGTCAGACACGGCGTAACGCTCAGCGCCTCCCGCGCTTCCGCAGAGAGGGCACGGAACGGATTCGAGCCGGAGGGTCACGGCGCACCCCCCTCCGCAAGGAGCAGCCGGAATAGCGCCGCGTACCAATCGCGCGCCGCGTCCAGCGACATCGCGCGTTCCGGCGCCGCGAAGTAGACGACGACAAGCGCCAGGACAAGGGCGACGAACGCCAGCTCCGCAAAGAGGCGCGCTTTAGTCATCCGTCACCTCATATATGATGTATGTCGGCGTGCGAAACACGGCACGCAGGCGCTCAGCGTCTGCGGCCGCGGCGTCATCCGTGCCGGCGCGCGTGACGAGATGACTCGCGCCGACTTGCTGTAACGCTGCGCGATAGTTCGGGCCGGGCGGAACGTAGATCAGCCGGTTTGCCAGCGTGGGCCGGAAGAGCGGGTACAGCACGACGCCCCCCCAGCCATACCCCAACGTGGAGCCAGGAGCGACATTCTCGTGCACCCAGGCGTGCGCGGGGTCGACTGCGGGAACGTTTGTCATGAGGGCAGAGGCGCGCTCATACGAAGGCAGCGCGAGGTTACGGCCCACCTCCCCGATGGACGGGCTGCCCAGCGCAGGCACGAGGAGCAGGCTGAGGACGGCCAGGATGACCAGCACCGTTTGCGCGGCGGCCTGCGGCTTGCGGCGCAACTGCTGCAGGACCAGCGCAGCGCACGCGCCGACTGCGCCGACGCTCGCCAGCACGTAGCGCGTATGCCAGTTGGCCGGGGTTAGCGCAAAAGCGGCGACCGCAAAGACGAGCACCGCGACGCGGACATAGGTAGGGCGGCGGAAGGTCATCGCGACGAAGGCAAGCACGCTGAGCGGGCCGAACGCAAACCACAACGGCCCCAACCCGCCAGTGCGCACGTCGGCTGCGTAGACAGACACCGGCTCGCGCCACACTGCGACGAGCGCCTCAAAGGGCGGCAAGCCGGAAATCTGAGCGGGCTTTGCATCGACATAAAAGCTTTCCGCAGTCCAGACGCCGGGGAAGATCGTCCACGAACCGACCTTCAACTCCATCGGCCAAAAGGGATTGCCGAATGCGCGCCAGTTGAAGAGATACCAGACACCGCTGAGGGCGACGGCACAGGCTGCGAAAAGCGCAATGCCGCGGAGCACTTCGCCCTTTGGCCTCCGCTCAGCCAGGCCTGCGCCGAGGAAGAGTGCGGCCAGCAGCGCGGCGTAGATCAGTCCCGCGTACTTAAGACCCGCCAGCAGTCCTGCCGCGCAGCCCACGATCAGGCCTCGTTGGACGAAAGCGAGCCTGCGATTCAGCAACAACGCGAGCGCGGCCAGCGCGAGCGCCGCGATCTCAAGATCGAAATAGGCGGAGCGCGCCTGCAGGATCGCGACGGGCGCGGCCGCAAACACTGCGGCGCCGAACAGCCCGTTCGCGCGTTGCGCGCCCAGCTCGCGCGCCAGCGCATATACTGCGAGCCCGCCGAGCAGCCAGAAGGGGAACTGGACAAGGTCCGCAAGGATGTCAGCCTGCTCGAGAATCAGGTCGAAGGCCAGCAGCAACGCGCCGCCCTGCGGGTAGGCCCGGATGCCGCGATAGGGCGTGTCGGTGGGGAAGATGTTGCCCGCCTGCGCGTGAAACGCCGCCATGGGCAGGTTTTGCGCGAGGCCGTCCCAATCGGTCGGTGGTAGCGCGATGCCGAGGAAGAGAACCAGCAGCGCGCACACCGCGAACGCCAGCAACAGGACTGCCGGTAGAGGGGACAGGCGAAGCCGCGGACGCGCGGGACGAGATTTGCGCGCTTGCTGAACGAATTCGCGGATGCGTGTGCGGGCCGAAAAAGCCGCTGCTGCAAAGACCGCAAGCAGCGCAAGGAGAATGACGCCGCGGTTAAGCTGCCCGAACAGGCCGGCGACGACCATGATCCCGGTGACCAGCGCGGTCGCAAGGACCGCGCCGCCCAGCAAGAGGCCGCGCGCACTCGGTCGGGCGGGAAGCCAGAGCAGGCAGCCCGCGGCAAATGCGAGCATCATCCCCGCGAGAGGCATCGCCACGGCGCTAGCGCGCCTCCGGCGCTACGTGACGCTTTGGACGACGCAGAACGAAGACGCCGACGCTCGGCCGCCGTATCGAGAATGGCAGCAGCGCCAGGTAGATCGCTGGGGCCGCGAGCGGCGCGGCGGCCAGCAGGACGCGTGGCGCGCGGCGCTCCTTTAACCACAGGCTCAAGCTGATTTTGCAGGAGTTGAAACCGGCGATAACGCCGCGCTCTTCGCGCGCCTCCAGACCGAGCCGTGTTGCCAACAGGCGGATCGTCGCGCGGGAGTGCGCATGCAGGTGGCGCGGCAGATCGTAACCGGCCCAGGCCGATCCGAACAGCCGCGCTTCGGCGGAGTCGACCATTGGGCAGGCGACGACCAGCAGGCCGTCGTCGGCCAGAAAGTCGAACGCGGCGCGGAGCGCGCCCTCCGGGACGGGGATATGTTCGAGCGCATGCCACAGCGTAATCGCGTCAAACGGGCCAACCAGCCCGCCGGGCGAAGACAGGTGGCCTACATGGGCGATGACCCCCGGCGTTTCCGCTGCCAACTGGGCGGCCTCTGTGTTCGGCTCCAGGCCCTCCGCTTGCCACTTACCTGACGCATGGGCCGCGGCCAGGAAGTCGCCGCTGCCGCAGCCGACGTCGAGCAGGCGCCCGCCCTGCGGTCGCAGCCGCGCGAGCAGCGCGACGCGCGCCCGCAAAGAACGGCCGCGGAAGCGCGAGCGCGTTAAGCGAGCCGACGGTGCATAGCCGCCGTAATCCGACGGATAGAGTGCGTCGAGGTCGGGTGGCTGGGGAAACTGGAAGCGCAACTGGCACGCGGCGCACGCCCACACAGCAAAGCGGCCAGGCGTCTCGTGCAGCAAATCCGCGCCGGCAAAGGCGAAGGCGAGGGAGCGGCCCCCGCAAAGCGGACACTGTTCTGGCCGCGAGGTCGCGGGAGTCGCCAGCGTGCGTTCCTCAGCCGAGCCATCGCGCGCGGCTTCGCGCACTCCGCGCGCGTAATGCCGGATTACTTCGAGAGTGAGCCGGCCGCGCAGCAGCGACTTCACGCCCATCCACCCTGCGTGCGCAAGCCGGAGTCCAATGCCGAGAACTCGGAACAAGCCCTTCGAATGCCGCCGGTTGAAAGTGATCGCACTCTTAACCTGGTGATACTGTTTCGCAGGCGAGTCTTTTCCGCCGGAACTGACCGACACCGCGTGCCACATCCGCGCGGCGGGGACGTAGACGATCCCGAACCCCGCCTTCTGCGCGGTCAGGCAATAGTCCAGGTCCTCGTAATACATAAAGTACGCGTCGTTTAGCCCGCCGATGCGCTCATAGACGCGGCGATCGATTAACATGCCGCAACCGCTCACGAAATCGACGGAGACGGGGTGCGTTGCCTGGACCTGGAAACGTTCCGCGGTGCGGACGAAATAGATCGGCACGGAGAAGCGCATGCCGGTGAACCAGATTGTTTCCGGGCGATCCGCGTAGCAGATGCGGGGACCGAAGATGCCGCCGTTGGGGCGCAACTCCGCCGCAATAACAAGCTGCTTGAGGATGTCGGGAGCGAGGAGCGTGTCGTTGTTGAGCAGGAACGCGTACGCTGCGCCGCCGCGGAACGCGGTCGCGAGCCCCTGATTGCACGCGCGCGCAAAACCGAAATTCTCCGGGTTGCGCAGGACAGTCACCTCTGGGTGACGCCGCCCGACCTCTTGCGCAGTGCCGTCAGTCGAGCCATTGTCGACGAGGATCACGTGATACTCGGGGTAATCCAGCCCGCGCAGGCTCTCCAGACACTCGAGCGTGTAGGCGAGCGCATTCCAGGCCGGAATGACGATGCTGACAAGGGGCCAGCTCCGCCCGGTCGCGGGCGAAGCGGTTTGATCCGGCAAGGGAGAGGTCTCAGGCATCGCGCGTGATCGCATCGACAAGAGCCTCCCATCGTTCTTTGCTCAGCTTTCGCGAACGTCCACGCGGTGGGGGGGGCGCGCTGAGGAACTCGACAATCCCCTCTGCAAGCGCGTGCGCATTCGCCGGCTCCACCAGCCGCGTATCGCCACCCTCCTCGATTGCTTCGGGCAGCCCGCCGACGCGCGTACTGAGCACCGGGCGGTCAAAGCCGAGCGCCAACTGGAGCACCCCGCTTTGCGTCGCGGTCACGTAGGGCAGCGTCACAAGGTCCGCGGCCGCGAAGAAGTAGGGGGTTTCCTCGTTGGGGATGTAGCGGTCATCGAGGGTGACGTGACCCGCAAGGCCGCGAGCTTTGATCTGCTCCTCGTAGGGTCGGCGGTTGTCCCAGAACTCCCCAGCCACGACCAGCCGCGCGTCAGGAAAACGGCGCAGCACTTCGGGCAGCGCATCGATCAGGTAGCGCAGCCCCTTGTACTCGCGCACGAAGCCGAAGAAGAGCAGCACCGGAATATCAGGGGCGAGGCCAAGCTTGCGCCGCGCCTCGGCCTTGTCGGTCGGTTCGCCTGCCAGCATATCGTATAGCGGGTGCGGTACGATGTCGACCGCTTTGTCCGGCAACAGCGCGAGCAGGTCGTCGCGCTCGCTGGCCGATTGGACGAGCGCGCGATCGGCGTGGCCGAGCACCGCGCGCGCCAGCGGCGCGTCCCACGCGCGGCGTTCATGGGGCAGGACGTTATGACAGATGACCGTCATAGGCCGGCGGGCGCGCCGCTGCGCGGCCGCGATAGTAAGCCACACGGGCGCCCACACGGCCTGCCACCATTGGAGCACGACGCGCTGCGGCGCAAACGCCTGGATCGCGCGGTTTGCCTCGAACCATGTGAGCGGATTGAGCAGGTCGATGATATAGCGCGCGCCCGGCGCGTCAAGGGCTTTGGCGCTCGGATCGTGGTCGGTCTTGCCGGGGAAGAGCCACTGCGGATACTGGCGCTTGAAGGAGATAAGCAGCACGTCGTGACCGCGCGCGGCTAACTCGGCGCGCAGCACAGTGGTGTAATGCGCAATGCCCCCGCGAAACGGATAGACCGGGCCGATCAGCACGAGCTTCATGGCGCGCTCATTCGGCAGGGGGAACCTGCCGGGGCTCACCGTACTCGCTGCGCCGTATCCGGTACAGGATCTCTTCGGAGATTTTGCGGTTCAGGCTGATCGAATCCGCGATCAGCCCGACAACCATGACCTGCGCGCCGATCACGCTGAGGATGGTGGCGAGGATGAGCGATTGGATGTGGCCCGCGCCGTTGCCGCTGAGATAGAACGAGAGGAAGCGGATGCCGAGGAAGACGGCGACTGCGAGCAGGGTCAAACCCATCGTCATAAACACGCGCAGTGGGCGATACATACTGTAGAAGCGGATGATGGTCACCGCGGAGAGCGCCATGAAGGAGGGCACGTTGCGGATGAGGCGCGAGCGCCGGGTGTCCGGGTTGGTGCGGATGGGAACGAAGGTGACGCACATCCCCCGCGCACCGGCCTGGATCAACGTCTCGAGCGTGTACGTGTACTCGCTCAGCACCGTCAACTGCATGGCCGCATTGCGCGAGAACGCGCGGAATCCGCTCGTAGCGTCAGGGATGGGGATGCCGGCCGCGCGCTCGACCACCCAACTGCCCGTGCTCTGAAGCCAACGCTTGAACGGCGAGAACTTCTCCAACGCGGCGACCCCGCGGTCGCCCACAACAATGTCCGCCTGCCCTACGACAATGGGCTCGACCAGCCGGGCGATATCTGCGCCGCAATACTGGTTGTCCGCATCCGTGTTGACAATGATGTCCGCGCCGAACCGCAGGCAGCTTTCGAGACCGGTCTGGAACGCTGCCGCCAGGCCGCGGTTTTTCTTGTGCCGCACCAAGTGATGGATGCCCAGGGCGCGCGCAGTTTCGACTGTCGCGTCGCGGCTGCCGTCGTCGATCACCAGATACTCGATCTGGTCGACGCCCGGCAAGGCGCGCGGCAGGTCGGCCACCGTGGCGCCGAGAGTGCGCTCCTCGTTATAGCACGGAATCTGGATGATGAGCTTCACGGTTGCGGTACAACCCCTGGTTCACGGCTTGCGCCATTGCGGCAACATCGAGGCGGCCGCCCAAAAACGCATTGACGCGACGGGCGGTCGGGAGGGGATCGAGCATAAGAGCGTTATAGTCGACGTTGAGCACAGCCAGGTGAGGCCGCTGCGCCAGCATTGCCTCGACCTGGGCCAGGTGCCGCTCATAGAGGGCCGCCATCTTCTCGTCCGGGACCGTATCGCCCGGCTCGCCGCGGCGCAACAACATCTTGCGCTGCGATGCGAGGATCTCGCTCATCGCGCGGCGCATGAAGATGACGCGGTAGGTATGGGCCTCAGGCAGATGCTCCAGCAGCGCGGAAATGATCTTAACGGCCTTGCCCTGCGCGGCGGGCAGCCAGGCGAAATTACCCTGCGGCATTTCCTTGACCACCTCCAGCTCATAGTAGCCTTCGGGGTTGTCCGCATCAGCCGCGCGGATGTTATCGACAAGCGCGGGCATCCCGCCGACGGACAACATCTGCATCATGAGCGACGTGCCTGAGCGAGGGAGACCGGAAACGACCGTGATGAACGGACCGGAGTCGACCATACGAGGAGTATAGCGTAGATCGGCGGCGAATGCCAGAATTGAACATAAAAAACTTCCGGGGGCCGACGCAGCGCGCCGGAGACCCCGGAGGTTGTTGAAGGTAGATGTTTCGGCGTTAGCCGTTCATCTCGTGATCGTTGAACTGGTGCGTCATCGGCAGTTCAACCGCAATCGGCTCCGGCGGACGGTTGAAGAAAGCCAACTGCGTCTGCCCGTCCTCGTCCGTCTCGGTGTCGACCACGACCGTGTCGCCATCCTTGAACTCGCCGGCCAGCAGCCGCTTCGCCAGCGGATTCTCGACGTAGCGCTCCAGAGTGCGGCGCACCGGCCGCGCCCCGAACTGCGGGTCGTAGCCTTCCAGCGCCAGCCAGTCGCGCGCGGATTCGCTCAGCTCGATCTTCAGCCCGTGCTCCGAGAGCCGGCCGCTGATCTCCGCCATTTGCAGGTTCACGATCGCCTTCACATGCTCCTGCGTCAGGCTGTGGAAGATGATCACCTCGTCGATGCGGTTCAGGAACTCGGGGCGGAACGTTTGCTTGAGGTCCCGCTCGATGTTCTCCCGCAACTGCCGATCCTGCGCGCTCAGCGTGTCCTGCTTGATGAAGCCGAGCGTGCCGCCGGAGCGCACGAAGCCCGTGCCGATGTTCGACGTCATGATGATGACCGTGTTGCGGAAGTCCACGATGTGGCCCTGCCCGTCGGTCAACCGGCCATCTTCCAGAATTTGCAGCAGCGCGTTCCACACTTCCGGGTGCGCCTTCTCGATCTCGTCGAAGAGGATCACGCGGTAGGGGCGACGGCGCACGGCTTCGGTCAGTTGCCCGCCCTCATCGTAGCCGACGTAACCGGGCGGCGCGCCGAACAACCGGCTCACCGTGTGGCGCTCCTGGTACTCGCTCATGTCGATGCGGACCAGCGCGTCCTCGTCGTCGAACAGGAACTCGGCCACGGCCTTCGCCAACTCCGTCTTGCCGACGCCGGACGAGCCCAGGAAGATGAACGAGCCGATGGGCCGCCGCGGGTTCTTCAAGCCGGAGCGCGTGCGGCGCAGCGCATCGGAGATGGCGCGGATGCCCTCTTCCTGGCCGACCACGCGCTTGTGCAGCTCCTCTTCCATGCGCAGCAGTTTGGCCGTTTCGCCTTCGAGCATCGTGTTGACCGGGATGCCCGTCCAGCGCGCCACGACCTTTGCGATGTCCGAGGCTTCGACCACCTCGTCCAGGCCACTGGTCTGCTGCCACGCGGTGTAGTCGACCTCGTATTGCGAGCCCAGCTTGAGCCGGTCGCTCTTGACCTCAGCCGCGCGGGCAAAGTCATTGGCGGCATAAGCCGCATCCTCCTGCGCCTTGAGCTCGGCCAGCTTCTTCTTAACCACCTTGAGCGGCTGCGGCATCGTGAACAGTTGGACGCGCAGCCCCGCGCCCGCCTCGTCGATCAGGTCGATGGCCTTGTCGGGCAGGCGGCGGTCGGTCACGTAGCGGTGCGACAGCTGGGTCGCAGCGACGAGCGCGTCGTCCGTAAAGGTCACCTGGTGGTGCTTCTCGTAGCGGTCGCGCACCCCGCGCAGGATTTCGATGGCATCCTCGACCGTCGGCTCGTCCACATAGATCGGCGCAAAGCGGCGTTCCAGCGCAGCGTCCTTCTCGATGTGCTGCCGGTACTCGTCGAGCGTGCTCGCGCCGATGCAGCGCAACTCGCCGCGCGCCAGCGCAGGCTTGAGCATGTTGGACGCGTCGACCGCACCCTGCGCCGCGCCTGCGCCGACGACGGTGTGCAGTTCGTCGATAAAGAGGATAACCTCGCCCTCGGCCTTCTGCACCTCTTCGATGGTCGCCTTCAGGCGCTCCTCGAACTCGCCGCGGAAGCGCGTGCCCGCGATCATCGCGCCCAGGTCCAGGCTCATCAGCCGCTTGCCGACGAGGCTTTCGGGCACGTCCTCGGTAACAATCTTCTGCGCCAGCCCTTCGACAATGGCCGTCTTGCCGACGCCCGCTTCGCCGATCAGCACGGGGTTGTTCTTCGTGCGCCGGCTGAGCACCTGGATGACGCGGAGGATTTCGCTGTCGCGGCCGATGACCGGGTCCAGCTTGCCCTCGCGCGCCGCGGCCGTCAGGTCGCGCGCGTACTTTTCCAGCGTGCGATAGCGGCTTTCAGCCTGGGGCGTGCTCGCTTTTTGCCCGCCGCGGCCGTCCTCGATGGCCTTTAGCACCATTTCCCGCGTCACGCGCGCCTCGCGCAACAGTCCGGCGGAAAAGCCGCCGCGCTCGCTCAAGGTGCCGAGCAGCAGGTGTTCGGTCGAGATGTATTCGTCCTGGAGCAGCCGGGCCTCTTCCGTCGCCTGGTCGATGACCCGCTTAAGCCGCGGGGTGATAAAGACCTGCGCGACGGCCTGCGGGAACATGGCCGGGCCTGCCGCGCGGGGGGTCCGCTGCAGGTTGTCGGTCAGCCGCTCCTTCATAATATCAATCGGCGCGCCCATCCGCTCGATGATGTCGGCCACCAGCCCCTTCGGCTGCTCCAACAGCGCAAGGAACAGGTGCTCGACGTCCACCTGGCTGTGGCCGTACCGTTGCATAATCTCATAAGCGCGCATCGCAGCATCCTGCGCGCGCTCGGTAAACCTGTCAAATCGCATGTGAGTCCCCTTACTACCCCAAAAAACAATAACCCGTAGCGTGATTGGCGCGGGCGTTGCGCCACGGGGCACGCTACGGGTTGAAGGTGCTCTTACCGCCACGTCCTCTCGTTCTCATGCGCAAGTTAACACAGGAGTGTTAACATCCGCGTATGAGCCGCTCCCAAATCGCGTTTTCTCAGCAAACGCTCAGGGAGGGACGCGCGGATCAGTAGCGGAGCACTGCCGCAATTTGCCCCACCTCCGCCAGCCGCGGGCTTGCCTCCAGCGCGGACACCTTGATTCCCGTGTCCATCGCGCGATGTATCGCCAGGTTTACGACGTCCTGCGAGGGAATAAGTTTCCCGCCGCAGTAGGGGCACTCGCTCACCGGCTCGACCACGACCGCGTTGCACTGGACGCACTGGCCGCCGGGCTGTCGCAAGGTCGGGTCGACGAGCAACTGATGCACGCGGCCCTGCTGGAGCGCGTTGAGCGTGTCGGGCAGGCCGAGCGCGCCGGCGCCGCCCTTGTGCGCGAGGGTGATCACCTGCTCCAGCAGGCTCGCCTCCTCCTGCTTCTGAGCGGCCTGCGCCACGTGATACGCCTGCTCCCACGCCTCCGCGGGAGAAGCGTTCACGTCCAGGTTGATCTGCCCGACGACTTTGTCGGCCAGCGCGCGCGGCATCTGCGTCTTGAACTCGGCCAGGTTGGCCTCGGTCCCCGACAACACGACCTTTGTCACCTTGTGTTGGGCGAGGTAGCTGGCCGCCCACTCGGCTGCGTCCTTCAGGTTGCGCAGCGCCTCCTGGTCTTCGACCCGCTGGAGCTTTTGCGCCGCGATGCCGCCCTGCTTGTGGCGCTTGACCTCCGCGCCGAGCGTGCCAGCGGTGTCGGCCAGCGCGCCGAGGCGGTAAGTCAGGACGCGCGCACCCTCGCGGTCGACCATGACCACGGCGAAGCACTCGTAGTTATCCCACAGGTCGCTGAGGGGCTTGACGTAGGGCCGGCGGCCGACGTAGGCCGCGTTGGAGACGGGGACGAGCAGGGGGTACGCGCGCCAGAACTTGCGCGCCTGGCAGCTAAAGCAGGCCAGCGACTTGGCCTGCCGGTCAAACTCATGCTCGAAGAAGCGCTCGATGCGTTCGATGTCGGCGGCGGCTGCGCCTTGCGCGGATGCCTCCTCAAGCAGTTTGCGCAGCGCCAGCTTGTGTTCGTCGGTCGATCGATTATGGCGGTCAAGGTGCAGGTAGAGGCTCAGGACGGGTTCTTCCCCGGTGACCAGTTCCGCCAGTTCCTGAAGGTCTTGTTCTCGCATCATCGTCTACGCTCCTATGCAGGGGCGCGGGCGCTTGCGCTCCCGCGATGCCCCGGTTGTCGATACAGTTCAGTCAGCCGGCATTAACGCCTCGCAGCCGCGCCCATTCCCGCACGAGCTCCTCCTCGCGCTCGCTGAGTTTGTCGGGCAGCATGACGCGGACTTTGGCGTACAGATCTCCTCTCTCGGTGGACCGCAGCTTTGGCATGCCCTGACCGGTAAGCCGGATGGTGCGGCCCGACTGCGTGCCCGGTTTGATCTTGAGCGCAACCGCGCCGCCGAGGGCCGGGACGCGCGCCTCACCGCCCAGCAGCGCGGTGAACAGATCGACGGGTATCTCGGTGTACAGGTCGTCGCCCCGGCGCTCAAAGTTGGGGTCGGGCAGCACCTTGACGACGAGATAGATGTCCCCGCGCGCGCCGCCCGCGTTCGACGGGCCTTCACCGGCCATGCGAATACGCGAACCCGTCTTAACGCCGGCCGGAATCTTCACTTCCAGCCGCCGGCCGTCCACATCCAGCAGGCGCTGGCTGCCCTTGAACGCTTCTTCGAGGGTGACTTCGACTTCGTGTTCAATGTCCTGCGGGGGGGCCTGCGGCGCGCGGCGCGTCCGGCGGCCGGTTCCGGTGGTCGTTGCGCCCCCACCCATTCCGCCCATGCCGCCGCCAAAAAATGCCTGGAAGAAGTCGGAGAAGCCCTGCTCGCTGCCGAACAGGTCGTTGATGTCCGCGTACTCGACGCGCACGCCTCCCGGTCCCGCGCCGCGTTGCCCGGCCTGCTGCGTGTAGAACTGGGTCCAGTCGACCCCGCCGCCCTGGCCGCCCCCGGCTCCAGCCGCCTGCTGCCAGCGCGCGTAGTCCTGCCCCAGCTCGTCGTACTTACGGCGTTTCTCAGGGTCGCTGAGAACTTCGTGCGCCTCGTTGATTTCCTTGAAGCGCGCCTCCGCGGCTTTGTCGCCGGGATTCATATCGGGGTGATACTGGCGCGCGAGTTTCCGGTACGCCTTCTTAATCTCCTTCTCGTCCGCGTTCTTCTCAACACCCAGAATCTTGTAATAGTCCTTATACTCCATGCCTGACTCCCCCGTAGGCCCAGATGGCAAAGGGTGACAGCGAGGTCAGTATAGTCCCGCGCGTTTGGCGCTGTCAAGCGATTTTCCTTACGCGCGAGCCAGGCGCAAGCTGCGGGCATAAAACGCAAAACCGGCCCAAGTGACCCCGCTCACGGAGACACTGTAGCCGGTTTTGATTAACAGAGACGTTAGCGCGCTTTACGGAATGGTCAACACCTGGCCGGGATAGATGCGGTCGGGGTTGCTGATGTTGTTGGCGGCCTGCAACTGCTTGACGGTGAGGCCGAAGCGCCGGGCGATGGAGAGCAGCGTGTCGCCGCGCTGCACCGTGTAGCTCTTGCCCTGGCCCGCAGTCGGCACGTTGACCGCCGCGCCGCCACCTGAACCGGGCACAATTAGCTGTTGGCCGACCTTCAACGCGTCGGGGTTGGTGATGTTATTGAGGCGGACAAGCTCGGCCACGGTCGTCCCGAAGCGCCGCGCGATCGCGCCGAGGGTGTCGCCCGACTGCACGGTGTACGCGCTTGTGCCGCCGGCGGTAGCCCCGCCGGTCGTCTGGCCGCCGGTGGTCGCCGCGCCGCCGGTTCCGCCCGTCGAGGCAGCCGCGCCCGTGCCAGGGATTTGCAGCTTCTGGCCGAGCGTCAGGGCGTTGGGGTCCGCCAGGCTGTTGAGTTGCGCGATGGCTTCCGGCGTGGTGCCGAAGCGGGTCGCGATGGTCAGCAGCGTGTCACCCGCGACGACCGTGTAGGTGAAGGTCTGGCCCGAAGCGGAGGCGGCGGACGGCGCAGGGGAGACGACGACTGTCTGCGGCTGCGGCGCCGCCGGGGTCGGCGCGGCGCTCTGCCCGCCGGTGGTCGTGGGCGCAACCTGCGTAATGCCGGTCGACGGCGCGGCCACGGTGCCTCGCGCCGCAGGGGTGCCGGTGGTCGAATTGGTGGTCGGCGCAGGGCGTTCGCGGTTGCACGCGCTCAAAGTCAACGTCAACAGGACCAGTAAGCTCAGGACCAACACAAGCCGTGGGCGGTCGCTCATCAGAACCCTCCGTAATTGCGCAGGCAAAGGCAATAGGACGCAGAAAATGCAGACAGAGGCAAGCATACCACAGGCTACACGCAGAGTCAATATGGCATTTTTTGGTAGAAC
>CAZPTI010000013.1:0-34621 GCA_964588925.1 uncultured Anaerolineales bacterium
AGCTTGCGTTACGCGTCAGAAAGTCGCAGGTGGGGGGATGAGCGAAGGCGTGGTTGGGCCGCAGGAAGTGAGCGACGCGCGCGCCTGGGATGCGCATGTCCTCGCAATGCCCGAGCCGCACATCCTGCAAAGCTGGGCGTGGGGTGAGACCAAGGCGCAAACAGGCTGGCGCGCAAAGCGGCTGATCTGGAGCGAGGCGGCGCCCGTCCCCAAGATGCGCGAGCGCTTTGCGACGTGGGCCACCGCCGCCCTCCTCTTCCGCCGCCTCAATGCGCGCCTGCCCGTGGCCGTCGGCTACGCGCCGAAAGGCCCGCTGCTCGACTGGACAGACGACGAGCTGGTCGTGCGCGTGCTGCGCGACATCGAAGGGGAGGCTCGCAAAGCGCGCGCTCTCTTTGTCAAGATCGACCCCGACGTCGCGACCGACTCGCCCGAAGGCAAGGCGCTCACCGACCTGCTGCGTAAACGGGGCTGGGTCTACTCGCAAGAGCAAATCCAGTACCGCAACACGGTCGTCTCCGACCTCTCGCCCGACGAGGACGCGCTGCTCGCCGCCATGAAGCCGAAGTGGCGCTACAACATCCGGCTTGCGGAGCGCAAGGGCGTGCAGGTGTGTGACGGCGGCCCGCAGGATTTGCCGGCCTTCTACACCATGTACGCCGAGACGGGGCAGCGCGACGGCTTCCTCGTCCGCCCCTTCACCTACTATCAGGCCATCTGGGAACGCTTCATGGCCGAAGGTCTCGCCCACCTGCTGCTGGCCGACGTCGCTGGCAAACCGGTCGCCGGGCTGATTCTCTTCTGCTACGGTCCCACGGCGTGGTACTTCTACGGCGCATCCACGAGCGAGGCGCGCGACCTGATGCCGAACCACGCGCTGCAATGGGCGGCGCTCCGCTGGGCGAAACGGCGGGGCTGCGCGCGCTACGACTGGTGGGGCGCGCCCGACGAGCTAAGCGAGAGCGACCCGATGTGGGGGGTATACCGGTTCAAGCAGGGGTTCGGTGGGGAGTTCGTATCGCGCATCGGCGCGTGGGACTACCCGGTCAACAAATCGCTCTACTGGGCCTACACACGCGCCATGCCCCGCGTGCTCGACGTCATGCGCCGCCGCCACCACAACGGTTCGTAGTAGGCGCTTTAGCGCCCTCTCGCGCCGCAACCCGCATGAGAGCGCTAAAGCGCTTACTACGAACTTTCGCGCCACAAATCCAGAATTTGCCGCCGAGTCGCCGTGCCCGTCGTCCCTGTTTGTCGCACCGTCACCCCGGCGGCCAGGCAACCGATCTCCGCCGCCTCCGGGACAGTCGCGCCCGCGCATAGCGCCGAGGCAATCCCCGCCATCGCAGCATCCCCTGCGCCGACAACATCGAGCGGCCCGGTCTGCTTAACCGCCGGAACGAGCGTCGGCCCGTCCGCATGATATGCAAGGATGCCGTGTTTGCCCACAGTCAGGAACACCGGCTGACCATTGCGCCGGTAGAGCCGTTCGCCAGCGGATTCAATTAACTCGCGATCCAGCTCCCAATCGGGGTCAGGCTCGCCCCGCCACTTTGCCTCGCGGTCCACCGCTCGCACCGCCTCGCGCGCGTTCGGCTTGATAAGCAAATTCTGGAACAGCCCGATGCGCTCGCGCGAATCCGCCACGAACGGCACTTCGCCGTAGGTCTGCGCCAGCACGGCCAGCTCATCCCGCACCCGCTCCGTGACCACGCCGAAATCGGCCTCCTGCACCTGGTCCGCCACGATGACCGCATGGACGCGCGGCAGCAGCCCCCGCAGCGCCTTGATGACGCGATCCTCAGCCTCAACGGGCAGCTTGCCCCGGTTCTTGATGTCCAGCCGGTTTAGCTCCCGCAGCGCGCCCCCGCGCACGCGCAGCATCGGCTTCGTGTAGGTGGGCGTGAAGCGATCCGTCCGAATGACGATGCCGTCCACGTCCACGCCGGTCGCGTCCAGCCCGCGCAGCAGCTCGAACCCCTCGCCGTCGTCGCCCACCACGCCGACCGCCGCCACCTCCACGCCGAGCGCGCGCAGGTTGTTCGTGACTGTGCCCGCTGCGCCGGGACTGACCCGCACCTCCACCACCTGATGCGCCTCCAGCCCGGTCTCCAGCGAAGTCTCGGCCAGCCCCTGGTCGATGATCAGGTACTTGTCGAGGAAGAAATCGCCCACGACGAGCACGCGCTTATCGCGCAGCCCGGCCAGGAGCATGTCGAGCCGTTCGAGTTTCATGCCTGCCCCCCGGTCAGAAGACGGTGCAGCGCGGGCAGCGTGCCCCTGTGCGGCCCTCGGATGTAGTAACTCTCGCCGCCGTCCTGCACCGTTCGGACGAGGATCGTCTTGAAGGGGCGGTAGTAATAGCGCGCGTCCGACTTCGCCGCTTCCCTGCTCAGGTCGTCGCCCAGGTCGATCAGGTCGAACACGGCGGTGGTAAACCGGTTGATCTTGCGCCCCTCTTGATGCGCCACGTTGCGCGCCATCGCCAGCGCCTTCAGATACACTTCCGGCCCCATGACCGCCGTGCCGTAATTGAGCATCACGCCGCCGTCGAGCTTCGTCACCTCCTGCGCGAACACGAGGAAGTCGCGATACGACGCTTCTCCAAGCGCGCCGCCGTCGCAATTCGGGTGCTCGTGAATGATGTCCTGCCCGATGCCTATGTGGACGGTCACAGGCACGCGCAGACGGTAGCCCGCCGCCAGGATGCTCACGCCCTTATGCGGATAGTCGCCCTCTGCGATCTCGCGTCCGAGCGCCTCACCGTAGCCCATCCCATCCGCCAGCCCACGCGCAACAGTCTCGTTGATGCGCCCGGTCTCCTGCCACAGCCCGAACTGCCCCTCGGTGATGTAGCGCGCCACGCTCTCCGTCGTCGCGCCGATCAGCGCCAGCTCGTAGTCGTGGATCGGCCCCGCGCCGTTCATGCCCACGAGGGTCACAAGCCCGCGCTCCATCAGGTCAATAACGAAGCGCGACAGCCCCATCTTGATCACGTGCGCGCCCATCAGCAAGATGACGGCAGAGCCATGCGCCCTCGCCTGCGCAATGCGGTCGGCGATGATCTCAAGGTCGGGATGCGCAAAGCGGTCGCCCTCTGCATTGAGCGGCAGGATTTCATCGAGCCGCATATCGTGGACGCGCTGCTCCAGCGGAAGCACGCGCAGGCGGCTGCGGTCGAATTGCGGATAGGGCATGCTCATTCTCCCCACAGGTAAGCGACTAACTCTTCATGGTGGCAGAAGTCGGGGGCAATCATGTCCGCCCCGGCCTCGATCAGACGGTTGCGCTTCCACTCGTCGACGCCCGCGCGCCGCGCCTCGTCCGTCGCGAGCCCCACCGCAATCCCACCCACGCGCTTCGTGTCCTCGATCTCCACGTAGCCATCGCCGAACGCGACAAACTCCGGCCCGGCCAGCCCATGCTCCGCAATAATCCGGTCGATGACCATACGCTTCGAGAAGCTCTTGTAATCGTCCTTCGCGCCGTAGATGCCGGCAAAGTACGGCGTCAGGCCAAGCGCAGCGGCTTCGTCCAGCACGAACGGCTCATCCGTGCCCGAAGCGAGGTAGCAGCGAACATTGCGCTCCCGCAGCGCGTCGAGCATGGCCCGGCTGCCCGGCACCATCAGCTCATCCGACGCAATCCGGCCGGCCTTCAGTCCTCCGATGCGCCCCGCAATCCGCTCGTTGAGCCGCGCCAGGTACATGCGCTTGTACGCCAGCGGCTCCAACGGCGCGCCCCCCCGCTTGCGGATTTCCTCGGCGAGCTGGATCATCTGGTAGATGGTCTGCTTGCCCGTGAGTCGCGCCACGTAGTCCCGGACGACCGCCTCGATACGCGCCTGGTCTTCGGCCTCCGGCGTCTCGCGCAGCAACTCGACCATCATGGGGATCATCACGCCCTGCCACCCCTCGCGAATCAGCGAGAGCGTGCCGTCGAAGTCAAAGAGCGCGTGGCGGATGCGCCCGCGCGTAATGTTCGGATTGAGGATTTCAAGCACGAGAGGCAATCTCTTCCGCTAAAGCTGCCGCGCCCCACAGCGGCGCGTCGTCCGCCATGCCGGCCGGGATAATATCGACGCGCGCCTGCGGCAACACGGCCCTGCGCGCCGCCTCGCGCACGGTCGCCCACCACGCCTCGCCCGCCTTGACCACGCCACCGCCGAGCGCGACGCGTTCTGGATTCATCAGGTTGATCGCAGCAGCAATGCCGTCGCCGAGCGCAGCCGCCGCATCGCGCAATGCGCCCAACGCGAGGACGTCGCCCTGGTTCGCCGCGCGCGCCACCAGCTCCGCCGTTACCGCATCCAGCCGCCCGCGAACCATCTCGCGCAGAACGCGACCGCCTTGCGCGTCAGCCTCCAGCCTGGCAACCGCTTTGCGCGCGATGGCCGGCCCGCACGCCTCCGCCTCCACGCACCCCCGCTTGCCGCACGCGCAGAGCATCCCGCCTGGCCGCACAACCGTATGCCCGATCTCGCCCGCCATGCCGTCTGCGCCGCTCCAGATGCGCCCGCCAAGCACCCACCCGCCGCCCACGCCGGTGCTCACCGTGACGTACAGCAGGCTATCGACGCCTTGCCCCGCGCCAAACCGCCACTCGCCCAGCGCAGCCACGTTCGCGTCGTTATCGACGGATGCCGGGACGCCGAACTCGGCACTCAGCCGGTCAGCCAGCGGAACCTCTTCCCACCCTGGCACGTGATGCGACAGGCGCACCAACCCACGCTTTGCGTCCACCGGCCCGCCGAAGCTGACGCCGACTGCGACCAGCCGCCCGCGCGCCTGCGACAGCAACTCGCGCGCCATGCGCAAAACGCCCATTTGATCCCATGCGGCATCGGCGCCCGGCGGACAGGTCACGCGCGCCTGCGCGGCCCACGTTTGCTCACCCCTGCGCAAAACGGCTGCGGCGTGTTTGGTGCCGCCATAGTCCAGAGCGAGAAGCAGTTCGTCCATAAGCTGAAGGCGCGCAACCTACTCTTTTTCCAGCAGCTTCAGGAACATCGCGTGGAGGATGACCAGGTGCGCGTCCTCGATGATCTGCATGGACTCTGACGGCACAATGACTGCCACGTCGCACAGCGGCGCAAGCTGTCCGCCGTCGCGCCCGGTCAGTCCGATGCGCGTCAGGCCCATCTCGCGCGCAGTCTCCATCGCGCGGATGATGTTCAGCGAGTTGCCGCTGCCGCTCAGCGCGAACACCACGTCGCCCGGCTCGCCAAACGCCTCAAGCTGCTTCGCAAGCGCGATGTCGTAGCTTTCGTCGTTGGAGTAGGCCGTCAGGGTCGGCGTGTTGTCGGTCAGGCACATGGCCCGAAAGCGCGGGCGGTCGGGATGGAGCGCGCTCTTCACCAGGTCATTGACGATATGGGAGGCATTGCCGGAGGAGCCGCCGTTGCCGATCATGAAGACAGTGCGCTTGTTAAGCTGCGCGTCCTTCATAATCTCGACGATGCGCTCGACCGGTTCGGCGGGGATGCGCGGCAGCACAGTAGCGACGCGCTGGAAGTACTCGGTGATCATGCTTGCGGTGCGTCCTGATACAAGGATCGGCGCCCACAAACGTGAGCGCCGACCGATATTCTAGCAGACGGATGGATAGGCCGCAATGATGCGGCGCAGGCGCGGCCCTGCTAACCTTTCAGCGACCCCGCCAGCAGCCCGCGCATGAAGTAGCGGCCCAGGAGGATGTACACGAGCAGGGTCGGCAGCGCGGCCAGCAGCGACCCCGCCATTTGCACGTTCCACTCCACGATATACGATCCGGCCATGTTGTTAAGCGCCACCGTAATTGGCTGGACGTTGGGCCGGCTGGTGACGATCACGCCGAAGAGGAAGTCGTTCCAGACCGACGTGAACTGCCAGATGGCGACAACGACAAACGCAGGCATCGAGATCGGGACGAGAACGTGCCGGTAGATGCCGAGCAGCGTTGCGCCGTCAATCTTTGACGCTTCGATCAACTCGGTGGGAATGGCCGCGTAATAGTTGCGGAAGATGAGCGTCGTGATCGGGATGCCGTAGACAATATGGACGAAGATCAGGCCGGGGAGCGAGCCGTACAGCCCCATGCGCTGCAACGCCTGCACGAGCGGAATGAGGATGCTCTGGTAGGGGATGAACATGCCGAACAACATGAGCGTAAACAGCATATCCGCACCGGGGAATTTCCACTTGGACAGCACGTAGCCGTTGATCGAGCCGAGGAACGCCGAGCCGACCGTCGCAGGGATCGCCAGCAGCACGCTGTTCCAGAAGTTGCTGTTCAAGCCCCGGATGCCCGCCGACTCCTGGCCGAACCACGCCTTCTGGAAGCTGTCGAAGTGGATGCCCGAGGGCAGGTTCCACATGGTGGCGAGGCTGACTTCGGCGAAACTCTTCATGCCTGTGATGAGCAGCAGGTAGACCGGCAGGAGAAACAGAGCCGCCGCGAGGATCAGCGCGGCGTAAACAAAGATACGCTGCGGACGGATCGGCTGTCGTTTGCGCGCGGGGGGCTGCGTTGTGGCGGTCGCGCTCATAGCTCGGCCTCCTGGCGGTTCGTGTAACGGAGGTAGGGCACGACGAGCACCGCCACCATGATGAGCAGGATGATCGCAATGGCTGCGCCCTGCGCAAAGTTGTTCCCCCGGAAAGTCGTGTCCCACATAAAGAACGCGGGCACGTCGGTCGCAAAGGCCGGTCCTGGCCCGGTCATCGACACGACCAGGTCAAAAATCTTGAGCGAGATATGGCCGAGGATAATCACGGCGCTCAGCGTTATGGGGCGGAGCAGCGGCAGCAGGATGTAACGCAGTATTTGAAACTCGTTCGCGCCATCCACGCGCGCAGCCTCGCGCAACTCGTCGGGGATGCCGCGCAACCCGGCCAGATACATCGCCATCGTATAGCCCGACATCTGCCATGTGGCGGCAATCACGAGCGAGATGACCGCCACGGAGAAACCGACGTAAGGCGTGGTGATCCAGCCGAGCCCGATGTTATTGAGGAACTGCCCGAATCCGGTGTCGGGACGAATATAGAGGACGGTCGGATCGGTGAACCACTTCGACCGCAGGAAGGGCAGCCCCAGCTTCTCAAACAACAGGTTGACGCCCGAGCTTCCAGTTTGCAGCGTCCCCGGATTCAGCAGCCACCGCCAGACCACGCCGGTCACAATGAAGGAAATCGCCATCGGAAAGAGGAAGATGCTGCGGAAGACGGCTTCGCCCTTCACTTTCTGATCGAGCAGCAGGGCGAGGATCAGCCCCAGGATGAGGCAAGCGGCCAGAAACAGGACGGTGAAATTCACCGTATTGCGCATGCTGATCAGGAAGCGGTCAATCTGGAACAGGCGCGCGTAGTTCTGCAGGCCCACAAACGTGAAATCCGGCGTGAGCGACGCCCACTTCGTCATCGACGCATAGCCGGTGAACGCGATGAACCCGTAGACAAACACCGCGATCAGGATAATGGACGGCAACACCAGCAGCAGGGAGATCAGGCGGTCACGGCTGACCTGTCGCACGCTCGCCTCCGAAAGAAGTGAGGTAATGAGGTAGTGAGATAGTGCGTTAGTGGCTGCGGTAAGGCTCATCCACTAACGCACTAAGGCGCTATCTCACTATCGTACGGTCGTTACTTGCAGACGCCCGCGTCAACGCACGACTGCTGCAGGGACTTCTGCGCTGCCGCCACATCGCCGTTGGTGGCAAACGTCGTCAGGATGTCCTTGTAGACGGTCGCCCACTTCTCGATAGCCGCCGCGCCGTGCGCCACACTCGGCACGATCGCATCCTTCGACCAGTCCTGCATCGCCGACTTGAGATAGTCGTTGAAGAGGGCGGGGTCGCAGTCGGTGCGCGCGCAGATCGAACCCTTCTTGGGATTGAAGGCTTCCTGCCCGGCCTTCGAGCCGGCGACCTTCAGCCAGTTAACCAGGTTCTCCTGGTTCTTGGCGCCCTTCGCGGCTGCGAAGCTGTCGGAGAGGGCGACAAAGGTGCCTTGCGTGCCGGGCACGGGAGCCCAGCCGTAATCCTTGTAGCCCTTGGAGGTGAACCAGCCGTCGGTCCAGTCGCCCATGATGTGCATGGCGCCCTTGCCGTCGACAAGGTACTGCGCGGCATCGCTCCACGTCAACGCCGAGTAATCGGTGTTGGCGTAGGACATCACCTTCTTAAAGGTTTCAAGCGCCTCCGTCACCTTGGGATCGGTCCACTGCGTGGCGCCGGTCCACAGGCCCCGGTAGCCCTCCGCGCCGAGCGTGCTGGCAAGGACGGTCTCAAAGGTGTGGCCTGCTTCCCAGCCTTCCTTCGTGCCGATGACGAGCGGGACAATGCCCTTGGCCTTCAGCGCGTCCGCGGCAGCGAAGAACTCGTCCCACGTCTTGGGCGGCTGGATGTTGTTATCGGCGAGCACCTTCTTGTTGTACCACATCACGTTGGAGCGATGGATGTTGACCGGCACGCCCCAGAAGCTGTCCTTGTACTTGAGCAGCGTGATCAGGTCCGGCGGGAATGCCTTGTCCCAGCCCTCGCTGGCATAGAGATCGTTGAGCGGCTGGAGATACTTTTCCGGCTCATACTTCTCGACTTCGAGGCCGGCGTGGAGTTGGAAAGAGTCTGGCGGATCGCCACCGGTAAGCCGCGTGGAGAGAACGGCCTTGGCGTTCGTCCCCGCGCCGCCTGCGACGGTTGCGTTCACGATTTCGACGCCGGGATGTTCCTTCTTGTAGATCTCGTACATGGCGTTGAGACCGTCCGCCTCGCCGCCCGCAGTCCACCACGAGAACATTTCGAGCTTGCCGCCGGCGGCCGGTTTCGTCTCGCCGCCTTGCGCTGGCGCAGTGGTCGCTGCGGGTTGCTGGCCTCCGGTGGCGGGGGCAGTTGTCGCCGGCGCGCACGCGGTCAACACGACCGACAGCAGCACCAGGACGGTGACCAGGAGTGACACGTTCTTGCGCATTCGAAGTCTCCTCCATCAGAGTTGAATCGCAATACATGCGGGGCTGTCACTTGCGCGGGGCCTACGGATGCTGCTCCGCCCGCCACCTCCTTCTGCGCGGGTCTGCGCGTTGCGCAATAGATGGAGGCATTGTAGCACCGCTGTCGCTGTCGGTCAAGCAAATTTAGTAAAGCGGACAGGGCAAAAAGAAACCCTCGAAAGCCGGTGAGACCGTCGAGGGTTGAAAGGCTTAACGAGGGGACGTCACCACTTCGCCACGCGCGCCAGCACTGCGCGCTCCTCCTCCTCGCTCTCCGAGGCCATCGTCAGCAGAATGCCCTCCGGCTTCACTGCGGCAATGAAATCCTCCAGCTCGTCGCGCGTGAGATCGACCATAACCGATTTGCCGGCCGCCTGGATGCGCTTGATCAGCGGGACCCACTGCATAATCGGCATATCCTCGCCCATCCCCTGCACCCACTGGATCGCATGCAGGTTCGGCAGTTGCAGGATTTCGTCGATGTGTCGCGCCACGCCCTTCCCGTCCACATGGTAGACGTTGTGCGTCATGTGGCGCATCTCGCGCGCGTTCAACTCCCACTGGTACTTCATGAACTGCTTTGTGGAGATCATGAACGCGAAGTCGCAGCTTGGGATGTGCATCTTGCCGAATGACGGAATCGCCATCCACGTCGCGGACGGCTGCCCCTTCGCCTTGAGCATCGCATCGAAGTAATCGTACACCTGCAAGAACTCGTCGCAAATCTGATCGAGCAGCGCGACCGGCGCTTCGGGGTTGTCGACCAGGTCGTAGAGCAGCGGCTCGGTGCCGCGCAGCGCGGCCAGCACGTCCATCCCGCCGTGCAGGTCGCTGTAGCCGACGATGAACTTGCCCTCGCAGACCTCCAGCGCGCAACGCGTCAGGTCTTCGAGCTTCTTCATATACGGGCTGTTCCAGTCGAGCTTGAGCCCCTGGTTGTAATCCTCGATGATCGGCAGCGACCACGACGTCACCTCGCCGAACTCCAGCGGGCAGCCGTAAAACGCGGCAGACACGGCGGGGCCGAGGTTGGGGAAGAACACGGGGAACGTCTCGCCGTAGAATCGCTTCCCCTTGAGCTCGCGCAGATAGCGGTCGACCTGATACTCCTCGTCGAACCACTTATCCTTCAAGTCGCGCCATTGCGGCTTCCACACGTCCTCGGCCGACTCGAACTCGGCGTTGTGCCGCGTGAAGCGGACCGGCACGCGGTCGACGATGCCCTGCTCGTACCACGCGTAGACGCGCTTCATCGCCTCGCTAAAGTCCGGCTTCGACTCCAGCTCCATGTCCCACCACATAGATTCCTCCTGGAGAGCCCCGGCCATTACGCGCCGACCAGCGACTTGGCGAGGCGGACCGCGGAGCTGGCGTCAGGGCTGTATCCGTCCGCGCCGATCTGCTTCGCGAAGCCGTCAGTGACCGGCGCGCCACCGATCATCACCTTGACATGCTCGCGCAGCCCGGCCTCTTCCAGCGCCTTAATCGTGCCGGTCATAGACGGCATGGTGGTCGTCAGCAGCGCCGACATGCCGACAACGTTCGGCTTGTGCTCCATAACCGCCTTGACGAATTTCTCCGGCGTCACGTCCGTGCCCAGGTCGATCACCTCGAACCCGCTGCCCTCGAGCATCATGGCGACCAGATTCTTGCCGATGTCGTGCAGGTCGCCCTTCACCGTGCCCACGATCACCTTGCCCGCAGACGCGGCGCCTGCGTCGGCCAGGTGGGGCTTGAGCAGCATGAGGCCGCCCTGCATGGCGCGCGCGGCGACCAGCATCTCGGGCACGAAGTATTCGTTCTCCTCGAACAGCCGGCCCACCTCGCCCATCGCGGCGATCAGCCCGTCCTTGAGGATGGTTTCCGCGGGAATGCCCTCGCCCAACGCAACCTGAACGGCGCTCTTGGCCCCGGCAGCATCGCCGTCGAGCACGGCATTATAAACGTCCTTGAGTTGTTCGGCCATGATGTCCTCGCTTGTGGTTTGGGATTGAAGATGGCAGGTTGAGCTGCGTCAGCGGTACGCGCCGCAGTCGCGCACGGTTTCGTACATTGCCAGCAGGTTCTCCACCGGTACGCTGGCCTGCACGTTATGGATCGGATTGAAGACGAACCCGCCGCCCTTGCCGAAGATTTCGAGCCGCTCGCGCACCTGCGCCCGCACCTCGTCCGGCGCGCCGAAGGGCAGTGTACGCTGCGTGTCCACGCCGCCGCCCCAGAACGTCACCTTGTCGCCGAACTTCGCTTTCAGATCCGCAGGCGCCATGTCCTTTGCCGAGGTTTGGACCGGGTTGAGGATGTCGAAGCCGGCCTCGATGATGTCCGGGATCAGCGGCTGGATCGACCCGCAGGAGTGGATGAACGTCTTCCACGGCGTGTGCTCGTGGATCCACCCGTTGACGCGCTGGTAAAACGGCTTGTACAGGTCGCGGAAGGCGCGCGGGGAGATAAAGCAGCTATTCTGCGAGCCAAAGTCGGTGCCGCTCACCCATGCCACACTGACCCGGTCGCCCACCGCCTTGTAGACCTTCGGCAGGTTCTCCATGACGACTTCGCATTGCAGCTCGAACACGCGGCGCACGTACTCCTTGCGCGTGACCGTGCTCATGTACCACTCGGCCACGTCGCGGATACCTTTCGGCTGCTTCATCCACGGCCCCGGCACCAGCGCGATGTCGCCAAACCCCGCGCCGCCGAGCACCATCATGATCGCCTCATCTGTCTCCTCGTACAGCCGCTTCGACTCGCGCTCCAGGAAGGCGAGGTCGCTCTGCGAAATGGGCGTAAAGTCGGCCGCATTATCCTGCGGATCAAGCTTCTCGTCGTCGATCGGCTCCTGTCGCATGATCGAGTCGAAGTAAAAGCCGCCCGCCGGCATCTTCGCGCACGGCGCATACGACTTATCGCCGTCGACGTACATCAGGATGTCGCCGTTTTCGTCCGGCTCGGTGTTGAATTTGCCGGGCACAAGCAGCGGCGTGCCGTCCCAGAACGTCCACAGCTTCCAGTCTTCGAGCGGGAAGCCAAAGAGGGTGCCGGGCGTATTGAGGCCGGCCACGTCCACGCCAAGCGCCTCGCGCAGGTCTTCGCCGATCTCACCGAGCATCTGGTACGGTTCAGTCACCTTCACCGGCGTTCCGGGTGGGTCCAGATGGAGCGCCTGCCGCAGCTTGTAAACCGTGCTGACGTGCATGCCGGTCTGCCCGCACCCACCCAGGTCGAGCGGCACCCGGTCGGCTTCCTGATGGTTCAGCGCCAGTTGGACGCGTTCGCGTGAATTCATCGTGGTTCGACTCCGTTGCGAAGGTTAGTTGCGCGTGAACCAGCGCTGGATGAGCACGGCCAGGATCAGCAGCACGCCGCGCAGGATGAACTGGTAGAACTGCGAGACGCCGAGCAGGATCATGCCGTTGTTGAGCACGCCAAGAATGAGCACGCCGAGAATGGTCCCGAGCACCGAGCCTTTGCCGCCGGAGAGCGCGGTGCCGCCCAGAGCAGCCGCAGTGATCGCGTCCAGTTCGAGGTTCGTGCCTGCGTTCGGCTGCCCGGCGTTCGAGCGAGCCGTGAGAATGATCGACGCAATGCCCGCCACGAGGCCGCTCAGCGCATAGATGCCGAGCTTATACCGCTGGATGTTGATGCCGGTCAGCCCGGCCGCGACCGCGTTCCCGCCGATGGCGTACAGATGGCGGCCGTAGTAGGTGTAGTTCAGGAAGATATAGAACAGCGCAGCCACGGCGATCAGGATGATGACCGGGTTGGGGATGCCGAGCAGGTTGCCCGAACCGATCTTGTTGAACGCCTTGTCCATGATGCCGATGGGCGCGCCCTTCGTCACCGTGAACGCAAGGCCGCGGAACACGGCCATCGTGCCAAGCGTGGCGATAATCGGCTCGATGCGTCCCTTCGTGATCAGCAGGCCGTTGATCAGACCAGCCGCAGCGCCCGCAGCCAGGCCCGCCGCGATGCCCACAAAGATATTGTTGTTATCCCGCATTGCCAGCGCGATCAGGATCGAGACGAGGCCGACGATGGAGCCAACGGAGATGTCCAGCCCGCCCATAATGATGACCACGGTTTGCGCCAGCGCGACGAGGCCCAGCAGCGTGATCGCCTGCCCGATGTTGAGCAGGTTGACGGGCAGGAAGAAAATGTCGGGCTTCTGCGAGCCGATGATGGCGACCAACGCGCCGAGCGCAATGAGCAGCGCGGCGATCAGCGGATCGATACGTGGCGCCCGTCGCGCGTTGACGGTCATTCCCGAAGCGTTCGTTGTCACGTCACTCACCTCGTCCCAGTTGAACCCGCAGGCCCCAGGTGACGGCCGCGCCCGCGGCCAGTGTCGCGTAGCGCCCGTTATGCCACCCGGCCAGGAGGCTGTCGTAGTAAGCGGTCGTCGGCTCAAATGCCATGTCCGCGACCTTGTTCAGGTAGCCCTCGTCGATCCACACGCCGCAATACGGCGCAAATCCCGCGTCCCAACTCATCCGCAGCCACTCGCCCGACGGCTGGCGCAACTCGCCCCATGAG
Source organism: uncultured Anaerolineales bacterium (assembly GCA_964588925.1). Taxonomy (GTDB): domain Bacteria; phylum Chloroflexota; class Anaerolineae; order CG2-30-64-16; family CG2-30-64-16; genus JALOOB01. Next base: position 13,498 of record CAZPTI010000013.1, read on the forward strand.
ATCGGCTTCTCGACGGGAAGGTAGAATTTCCGCCCGCCGCGCCTCTCCGGCCCGCTCACGCGGTCCTGGCGCACCGTCTGCCCGCCATGCTCGAACACCGGCCAGCGATTGCGCGTCCCCGCCTCACCGTACTCTGCGCCCCATTCCAGCGGCAGGACATTCACGACCTCGGTCACGTCGTCGGGCAGGACGATCTGCGCGCCTGGCTCGCAGGCAAACTGCGGATGCGCGGCCCAGAGATACGCGAACTCGGCCCGGCCGCAGTTCTCCAGCCTGTAGTCCATGCGCAGCGCATCGCCGTCGAGGGACAGGCTGCGATGCAGGCGATAAGGCAGCGCGCGGCCCCTGAGCTCCAGCGAAATCTGCTCCTGCGCCGAACCTGCGTCCGCCCACGGCAGCGCCCACGCCTCGCCGTGATCGGGCAACTCTGCGCCGAAGTACGGCCCTTCGCCCGGATACGCACAGGCGAGGATGGTCGGAAACATCTCGTCCCACCCGCCGCACTGGTTCGGGTTGTACTCCGTCCCATACGGCCACGCGCGGAAGGAGTTTGGCAGCACGCTGCCCGACTGCTCCGGCGTCACCAGCCACTCGCGGCCCGCGCGCTTATCAAACAGCGACACGATCTTCGCGCCGGCCTCCGGCACAACCACGACCCGCAGCGCCGCGTTTTCCAGTTCCAGCGATGGATACCCGTGATAACTCACGCCAACCGTCCTTGCGAATCTGCCCTAAGCTGCGCGCTTCTTCGGCGCGAAGAGCGACCAGTTCATGATCAGCGCGGCGACGATGAGCAGCAGGCCGCGCGCGACGCGCTGGTAGAAGGTCGGCACGCTCATCAGAATCATGATGTTGTTCAGCACACCGATGATCAGCACGCCGAGCATGGCCCCGATGATCGCGCCCTTGCCGCCGCGGTTCGACACGCCACCCAGGATCGCCGCGGTGATCGCCTGCATCTCCAGCCCTTCCGAGCCGGAAATCGGCTGCCCTGACTTGGTGCGCGCGGTCAGCAGGATTGCGGCGAGGCCGGCCATGAAGCCGGAAAGGGTGTAGACGAACAGCTTGTACTTATTGAGGTTGATGCCTGCCAGGCGCGCCGCATTCGGGTTGCCGCCGATGGCGTAGATGTTGCGGCCAATGGTCGTGTAGCCCATCAGAAAAACGAAGACCAGCGTGGCGATGATCAGGATGATGACCGGGATGGGGAGGCCCGCGAAGGTCGTGGTGCTGATGCGGTTGAACCAGACGTTGCGCACGTTGACCGCATAGCCGTTGCCTGTGGTCAGCAGCGCGAGCCCGCGGAATGCGGAGTACGTCGCCAGCGTGACGATGACCGGGTCGAGCTTGCCCTTCGTGATGATCACGCCGTTGATCATGCCGCACACGACACCGACAACCAACGCCGCGCCCAAACCCGCCCACGGCGAGTCGACGCGCATCATCATCACGCCTGCCGCCGCAGAGCAGAAGCCGACGAGCGAGCCGATAGAGATGTCCAGCCCGCCCAGGATCATCACCACGGCGGCAGCGAGCGCGGTCAGGCCGATCAGCGTAATACCCTCGCCGATGCTGATGAGGTTGACCGGCTTGAAGAACTGGCCGGGCGCCAGCAGGCCGCCTGCAATGAGCAGTAAGGCAAGCGCCACCAGCAGGCCGAGCAACTGCGGGTCGACGTTGATCGACCGCCGCTTCCCCGCAGGCTTCGCCTGTTCCTGAACTTTGTTAGAAATCGTCATCGCCTTCCCTCAGCTCAAGGTATCGGCCATTGCCAGCCGTAGCACCGCTTCCTCGGATGCGCCACGGGCCGGCATCTCGCCGGTGATATGCCCGTTCTGCATGACGATAACGCGGTCGCACACGCCGAGCACCTCGGGCAGCTCGGACGAAATGACCAGGACGCCGACGCCCTCGCGCGCCAGGTCATGGATGAGGCGGTAAATCTCCGCCTTCGCGCCCACGTCCACGCCGCGCGTCGGCTCGTCAAGGATCAGCACGTCCGGCTTGCGCGCCAGCCAGCGCGCGAGGACAACCTTCTGCTGGTTGCCGCCGCTCAACTTGCTCACTTCCTGTTCCGCCGTCGGCGTCTTAATGCGCAGCGACTCGATCAGGTCGCCGACCGTGCTTCGCTCGACGCGGCGTCCGACGAAACTCAGCCGGCTGATGCCGCGCAGCACGACGAGCGTGATGTTCTCGCGCACGCTTCGGCTGAGCACGAGGGCCTCTTTCTTGCGATCCTCCGGCGTGAACCCGATGCCCGCCTTGATGGCATTCTGCGGGCTCTTGAGCGAGACAACCTTGCCCTTGACGTACACCTTGCCCTTATGAACCTTGTCCGCGCCGAAAATGGCCTTCGCAAGGTCGGTGCGGCCCGCGCCCACCAGGCCCGCCAGCCCAAGGACCTCGCCCTTATGCAGGTCGAATGACACGTCGCGCACCTTGTCCGTGGTCAAGCCCTCGACGCGCATCACGACATGCGGCTGGGTGTAGGTGTCGTGGTCAAAGCGCCGCGCCAGGTCCCGGCCCACCATCAGGCTGACCAGTTCCGATTCAGTGGTATCCGCGCTGTTGCGGACCGCGACCAGCTTGCCGTCGCGCAGCACCGCGATGCGGTCGGCCAGTTGCAGGATTTCCGGCAGGCGGTGCGAGACGTAAATAAGCGCGACGCCCGCCTTGCGAAACTGGTCGACAATGTCGAAAAGCTGCTGCGAATCGCTTTCGCTGAGGGAGGACGTCGGTTCGTCGAGCGCCAGCACGCTCACCTCGGCCTTGATCGCGCGCGCGATTTCGACCATCTGCCGCTGCGCCGCGCTGAGCGCGCCGGCCTTGCCGCGTGGCGAAATGACGCCGCCCACGCCGAGCCGGTCAAGAGCCTCCTGCGCGCCGCCGTACAGCTTGTTCCAATCCACAACCGCGCCGCTGCGCTTGGGCAACTCGCCCAGATAAATGTTCTCCGCAACGGAGAGGTCGGGCAGGATTTCGGGTTCCTGGTAAATGACGCGCAGCCCCGCCGCGTGCGAATCGCGCGGGGTGGGGAAACGCGCAGTCTCCCCGCGGAAGAGGAGCTCGCCGCCGTCGGGCTGGTAATCGCCGTTCATCACCCGCAGCAGCGTGCTCTTGCCCGCGCCGTTCTCTCCCACGAGGGCCAGCACTTCGCCGGGGTAAATATCCAGGCTGACATCATCCAGCGCGCGCACACCAGGGAACACCTTCGTGATGCCTTTGAACTGGAGGATAGGTTGTTTCGCGGGAGTGATTTGTTCCATCTCTATGACCTATTCCAAGTTGAAGATTGCAGATTGAAGATCGAAGACGAAGACATCTTCAATTTTCAATCTGCAATCCGTCAGTGTCCTTACTTCTGGCCCGTCAGTTCGGCCCAGTTGTCCGCGGTCATCACCGCCGCAGGGATGAAGGTGACGTCAGGAATGGGCTTCCCGGCCGTCACGTAGTCGTAGATGAACTGGACGGCCTGGCCGCCATGTTCCTTCGCCTGGGCCATCAGGGACGCGCGCAAGCCGGTCGGTTCGCCCTTCTTGAACTCCTCGGCCGCCAACTGCCCGTTGATGCCCACGCCGATCACGTTCTTGGCGTCCACGCCGCTGTTCTGCAACGCGCGCCACGCCCCCAGCACGCCGTCATCGTTGCACGAGTACAGCAGCCAGTGCGTCACGTCCGGGTTCGCCGTGATCACCGGCGCCATCGCATCCATCCCGCTGTTCGCCGTGTTGTCGTACGGCAGGTGGATGATGTCCGCTTCCGTGATGATCCCCAACTCCACCAGCTTCTTCGTCGCCCCGTCCGTCCGCAGGTTGCAGACCTCCAGGTCCTGATCTTCGACGGAGACCGCCTTGATCTTCGCGCCCGTCAACTGGTCCCAGCCCTCGGCCTTGTAGTACTCGGCGATCAACTCGCCCACCTTCAACCCCGCCGACGCCGCATCGAACCCCACGAACGGCGCCGCCTTCCCCGCACCGTCCAGGATCGTGTCGTCCACCGCAATCAGCGGAATCCCCGCCGCCTGCGCCTTCTCGATCACCGCCGGCCCAATCTTCGTGTCTGGCACCACGATGATGATGCCGTCGACGCCCTTGCCGATGTAGGTGTCCATCGCGGTCATCGCCAGGTTCGAGTCAAACTGGAGGTCCTGGTTGAAGAACTCCACGCCCAGCTTGTCCGCCACCGCTTTCGCGCCCGCCACCTCGTCCACAAACCACGGGTTGTCGCCCATCTTGTTCAGATAAGCGATGGAGACCTTCTTGTCAGAAGCAGCCGGCTTGGCTTCGGCTTGCTGGCCCGTCAGTTCGGCCCAGTTGTCCGCGGTCATCACCGCCGCAGGGATGAAGGTGACGTCAGGAATGGGCTTCCCGGCCGTCACGTAGTCGTAGATGAACTGGACGGCCTGGCCGCCATGTTCCTTCGCCTGGGCCATCAGGGACGCGCGCAAGCCGGTCGGTTCGCCCTTCTTGAACTCCTCGGCCGCCAACTGCCCGTTGATGCCCACGCCGATCACGTTCTTGGCGTCCACGCCGCTGTTCTGCAACGCGCGCCACGCCCCCAGCACGCCGTCATCGTTGCACGAGTACAGCAGCCAGTGCGTCACGTCCGGGTTCGCCGTGATCACCGGCGCCATCGCATCCATCCCGCTGTTCGCCGTGTTGTCGTACGGCAGGTGGATGATGTCCGCTTCCGTGATGATCCCCAACTCCACCAGCTTCTTCGTCGCCCCGTCCGTCCGCAGGTTGCAGACCTCCAGGTCCTGATCTTCGACGGAGACCGCCTTGATCTTCGCGCCCGTCAACTGGTCCCAGCCCTCGGCCTTGTAGTACTCGGCGATCAACTCGCCCACCTTCAACCCCGCCGACGCCGCATCGAACCCCACGAACGGCGCCGCCTTCCCCGCACCGTCCAGGATCGTGTCGTCCACCGCAATCAGCGGAATCCCCGCCGCCTGCGCCTTCTCGATCACCGCCGGCCCAATCTTCGTGTCTGGCACCACGATGATGATGCCGTCGACGCCCTTGCCGATGTAGGTGTCCATCGCGGTCATCGCCAGGTTCGAGTCAAACTGGAGGTCCTGGTTGAAGAACTCCACGCCCAGCTTGTCCGCCACCGCTTTCGCGCCCGCCACCTCGTCCACAAACCACGGGTTGTCGCCCATCTTGTTCAGATAGGCGATCATGACTTTGCCGTCGTCCGCGGGCTTGGCCGCTTCGGCTGCCGCAGCGGGGGCTTTTGTGGCTTCAGCAGGAGCCTCGGGGGCTTTGGTCGCTTCCGCAGCGGGGGCAGGGGCCGCGGTGGCCGGCGCGGGGGCCGGTTCGGTCGACCCGCAGGCGCTGAGAATCATGGTGACGATCATCAGCGCCGCGAGCAGCAGAGAGAGCTTCCGGTTCAACATCTGTCTTGTCCTCCTTGGACGGTGTAGCTGGGGGCTTCGTGGCCCCGGCGAACGTCTGAACCTGATAGCGGGCTTGGGTGGCAACTTACACCGTATACGTGAAGGCGCAGGGCGCGCAGCCACGAAACCGATTCTGAGCGTTATCGAGGGATCGATGACGAGGGTTCATGGCGTCGTCGCCTCCAGCCGCATGCGCGTATTGTGGGAACGGGCAGCGCGCATGCCGGCAGTGTGAGTGTTGCCGCTATTTCACCACACGCAGAGGTCAGACGTCTTGCGCAATTGGAACGTGGGGTTGGACGATTGGAACCGGGAATCAGGCTGGAAGGCCGCGTTCCCCGCGGCGATACGCGCTCGGCGTCACGCCCGTCTCGCGCTGGAAGACGCGGGCGAAGTACGCGCTGTCGGAGAAACCGGTCGACAACGCCACATCGGTGATGCTCATGCCACCCGCTTCGAGCATCTGGCACGCGCGGCGCACGCGATAGCGGTTAAGGTACGCAATCGGCGGGATGCCCATCTCCTGGTGGAAGCAGCGTGTCAGATAGCGCTCGTTGACGGCGAAGTAGCGGGCGAGCTCCTCGCGATCAATTTGCTCGGCGTAATGTTCGTGCAGATAAGCCATCACGGCGCGCGCCAGCCGCTGCCCCTCGCTGCCCAGCCGCTTGCTCCGCGTCAGCGCCAGCTCGACCTGCGTCAGCACTTCGGCCGCGCTGAACAACCCTTTCCCGAGCACGGCCGTGACGCCGCTTTGCAGCCGCGCGATGTCCGCCTGCGTCAGCACCTGCGCGGTCAGGACGATGACCGACGTGCCGCGCGTGCTCTCCGCCTCGCGCATCTTCTGCAGAACCGTAAAGCCGTCCATCTGCGGCATCATCAGGTCGAGCAGGACAAGATCAGGCCGGTTCTGCTGCATGGCCGCCAGCGCCTGCAGGCCGTTCTGCGCAGACAAAATGCGGCAGTTGGGCAGGCTCGCCTCCACCATACGCGCGTGCAGGTCGATCATTCCCGGCTCATCATCCACAATGAGGATCGTCTTTGCCGTCTTCGAGTCGCAGTCAATGCCCTGGCGCTGCAAGGCCGCGCTCAACTCGCTCTCAGCGATTGGTTTAGGCAGGTAATCGAGCGCCAGCATCGCGCCCGCGTTCTGGCTTTCAAAGAGGGAGTAGAAGAGCACCGGAATGTCGGCGGTTGTGGGGTTGAGCTTAAGCGCCTGCACCGCGCGCCAGCCGCTCTCTGTCGCCGGCTCATAGTCAAGGACCGCGGCAGCCGGCGGCGCAGCCGTGATCTGGCCCAACCAGTCCTCGCCCTCCCGGACGACAAGCGTCTCCACGGTGAAGCCGCGCCCGCGCAGGTGCTGACTGAGGGTCTGCGCGCGACCGGGCTGTTCGGTGAGCAGAAGAACGGTGTCGAGTCGGCTATCCGGTCGCGCGTCCGCCTCCTCCGGCCATTCGTAGATGGGTATGGTGAAGTAGAAGGTCGAACCCGCACCATCGGCGCCCGTAGAAATCACGCCGATTTTACCGCCGTGCAGCTCGACAATGCGGCGGCTGATCGCCAGGCCCAGCCCCATGCCGCCGTACCCGCGGCTGGTCGTCCGCTCCGACCGCCGGAACTCGTCGAAAATCACTTCCTGCTCGGCCAGCGGAATTCCCATGCCGCTGTCTGTGACCGCAACCAGCACTTCCTCCCGGCTCAATTCGGCCCAGAGCGAAATCTGCCCGCGCTCGGTGAATTTCACAGCATTCGTCACCAGATTGAGCACCACCTGTTGCAGCCGTGTGCGGTCCCCCATCACCGACGGCAGCCGCGGCGGAATATCCGCGCGCCAGCTCAGCCCCTTCTCCCGCGCCATCGGCGCGCCGAGCGCGGCTGCGCGCTCGAGCATCTCGGTCATCGGCAGGCGTTCCTTGACCAGCCGGAGTTCGCCCGCCTGGCTGCTGGCAAGGTCGAGCACGTCGCTGATCAGCCGCGCAAGGTGCTGCGCGCTGGAGCGGATGCTCTCCGCGTCCTGCAATAGCCGCGGCGGCAGCTCGCTCGCTTCGTTCTCGCGCTCGCGCAAGATCATCTCGCTTGCGCCGACGATGAGTCCCAGCGGCGTGCGCAGTTCGTGGCTCACCGTGGCAAGGAAGCGGCTCTTGAGCAAATTAGCTTCCTCGGCCAGGCGGCGACCCTCCTCCGCCGCAACACGGCCGCGCACCGCTTCACGGTACAACTCGACGTTGCGCGCCAGCAGTTGCAGCCGTTTGAGCGCGCCGCTGATCTCCCCGCGCAGCAGCTCGTAAACCTCCTCGCGCTCAGGCGCCGCCTCGATGACGGCGAAGCCGATCTGATCTTCGCGGAAGTAGAGCGGCTGGACGGAGAGGCTGTAGCGGCGGTCGACAGGCAACAGGCCGCGCGGCGCCAGGTCCTGCGAAGGGAAGACCTGACCGTCCGGCTCGATGGTCATCTGGCCCGGCGGCCCGTACGCCATCACCAGCCGCGCGCGGTCCGCCGGATGGCCGGGGTCTTCGTACAGCGCGATGTAGCACCCCGGCACGTCGAGTTCGGGCAGCGCCTCAGCGAGGATCTCGAGCAGGTCGCGCAGTTCGATGGTAGTGCTCAGGCGCTCGCTGATGCCGGCCAACCGGCGGCTCTGCTCCTCGGCCTGGAGCACCCGATAAGCCTGCCCGCGCTCAGCCATGCCGCTGACGAGCACGCGCGCCTGCTGGAACAAATCATCGGCCCTCGCGCGCTCGGCCTCACTCAGCTCGTGCGCGAGGAGCGCGCGGCGCATCCCTGAAAGCACGGCATGCCACCGCCCCGGCTCGAAGCGCGCGCTGCTCCCGCGCACCGCTTCCGCCAGCGCCGCCAGCGCAGGCTCGTTTCGATCCGCATTGAACGCGTCGCGAAACGCGATCACGAGCGGACGCGAGACCTCCGCGCCAATGATCCCGCCCGTCGTCTCGGCGATCAACGCCTCGGCCCGCTGGAGCATGTAGCCCGGCTCAAGGCGGACCGTTATCGCGGCGCCCTCGCGCTCGCCCGCGCCGCGCGGCGCAGCTTCCTGCACCATCGGGTCAGGGCAGCCGCACGATTGCCTCGCCAGGAGCCGCGTGGGCAGCACGACCTCCTGTTCGACGGGCTGACCTTCCAGCAGCACCAGCGCCATATCGGTCGCGCGCTCGGCCTGCTCGAAAAAGTGCAGCGGGCACGTGGTCAGCGGTGGCGAGACGACTGCGCTTTGCGCTTCGTCGTTCAGCCCGGCGATTGCCACGTCGTCCGGCACGCGAACGCCGCGCCGCTGGAGCGCCTTCATCGCGCCGATCGCCATGTTGTCGCTGGCGCCGACAAGGGCATCGAACAGAGGAACCGACCCTTGCAGGAAGCCGTCGATGGCGTTCGCGCCGCCGCTCTCCTTGAAGTTGCCGGGCAACACCAGCTCGGGCAGCAGTGGCAGCCCGGTCTGCGCGATGGCGTCGAGATAGGCGCGGTAGCGCTCCTCGGCCTCCTGGTGGCCCTCCGGCCCGCGGATGAACGCCACACGCTTCCGCCCGTGCGCGGAAACGAGATGCTCGACCACCGCGCGCATTCCGCTGTAGTTGTCCACCCGCACGCCGGGCAGCCCATCGACAACAATGCCCACGGTCACGATAGGCATGGCTTGATAACGACGGCAGAACGTCGAGAGCGCGGGCGGATCGACAAAGAGGGGCAGCCCTGACGCCCAGATGACCAGCCCGTCGATTGAGCGTTGGCTGATAAGGTCGTAGAGGACGTTCGATTGCGCCTCGAAGCCGAACGGGGAGCGCAGCGGCTTGCCGGGGAAACAGATCAGGTTGACGTCGCGTTCGGCCGCCTTCGCAGCCACCCCCGCCCAGACGTTATGGCTGTTCGGGTCGCCTGCACCGTGAGTCACGACGCCCAGCGTCCACCGCCCATTAGCGGCCACACGTTTCGCGCTGCTCATCGGAAGCTTACCAGACGTTCTTCAGCCGGGCCAGCATCGCCTCGCGAGCGATCTGCCCGTTCCACGCGTCGCGGATATAGCCCTCCCGGTCGATGATGAAGGAGACTGGCAGCCCGCGCACGCCAAGTTTCGCCGCGGCCGTGCCTCGACGGTCAAGCCACACCGGAAAGCTCAGCCCGCGCTCGCGCACAAACGCCTGGACCGGCGCAGCGTCTTCCTCGTAGTTCACGCCCACGACGACAAAACCCTGCGCCGCACCGTGTTCGCGGTACAACGCCTCAAGGTCGGGCATCTCAGCCTTGCACGGCGGGCACCACGTTGCCCAGAAGTTGAGCAGGACAACTTTGCCGCGCAGATCGCTCAACCGCGCGCTTTGCCCGTCCATCGTCACCAACTCGAAGTCGGGCGCGCGCGACTGTGGCGTGCCCTGCAACGCGGGCCGCGACTGCTCGGCGACCCTGCGCTCAGCGGTCAGCCGCGCGTTGTTCCACAGGCGCAGACCAAGCAGCGCAGTGAGCAGGGTCAAGCCGAGCAGCAGCCAGAGGACAATGCGTCTGCGCATCACGTCGATAAGCAGGGCCGCCAGCGGCGCAAGCCCAGGCTCACGCCGGGGCCGTGACGGCCTCGACGCGACAGGCGCGCGTCACCTCGGCCACCCCGCGCACGGTCGCGATCGCGCCACAGTACGTCGTCTCCGACAGCTCGACCGCGCGCTCAAGGGAGCGGATGTCGACATCCCCGTATGCGACGTATTCGAGGTGGATGCGCGTGTACTTTTTCGGATGTTCCGGCGAACGCTCAAAAGTGGCGTTGATCCTGAAGTCCTGCACCGGCTCGCGCTTCTTCTTAAGGATGCTTACCACGTCCATCGCGGTGCAGCCCATCACGCCGAACAGCAGCACCTCCATTGGCCGCGCGGCGGAATCCTCACCACCCACATCCGGCGTCGCGTCCATCGTGACGGGATGCCCGGACGCGCCCGTCGCCTCGAACTTCATGCCGCCTTTCCAGAACAGCTCCGCAGTGCCCATACCGCTCCTTTCAAACCCTCAGTTGTTGATTCCCACTTTTCGTTCGATGAGCCGCAGCGTTGCCGCGACGATCTCGTCGGATGCGTGCGGACGCGCCATTGCCCTGGCCTGCGCGCTCATCATTTCGAGCGTGGGGTTGCCCGGCCGGAGCAACTCGCCCACGACCGCCGAGATGCCCTCGATCTCGTGCTCGTACAACCCCGCGCCGTTCTTGACCACCCACGACACATTGCCGATCTCCTGGCCGGGGATGAAGTCGGTGATGACGACCGGCACGCCCAGACACGCCGCTTCGGCCAACATGCCCGGCCCGGCCTTGGTTAACAAGAGGTCCGTTGCGCCCATCCATTCAGCCATGTTGTCGACAAAGCCGAGCACGCGCACGGGGATGGGCCATTTCTGGCGTTGGAGGCGGCGCTGAAGCTCTTTGTTTCGCCCCGCGACAATCGCCATCTGGACGTCGCGCTCCTGCTGCGCCAGCCGCTTGGCGACCGCGCGCGCCATCGGCACGATGCGGCCAATGCCCGCGCCGCCGCCCGACATGAGGATCAGCGGTTTTTTGGGCGCCAGGCCGAGCCGCGCGCGCAGGTCGCCCTTGTCGCGGCCCTGCATCTGCCCGAACGCGCGGCGAATCGGCAGGCCGATCAGCTTGAGGCGGTCGGGCGTGAGCCCGCACGACAGCCCGGTCTCGTAGGCCGGTTGCGTCGCGACGACGCACAGGTCGACGTCGGGGCAGAACCACGCCAGCGGCGCGGTCACGGGATCTGTCACCACCGTGGCGAACGGGACGCGCTTGCCGATGTCAGCCATATACCAGAGCGGGATTTCGATCTGAAGCGGATGAACGCTGATGAAAAGGTCCGCTTCGTCGGGCCGCACCATCGTCGCGACGTAGCTGCGCAGCAGGGGGTAAAACGCCTTCTGCGTCGTGACCACGCGCTCGCGCGACTCGCCGAAACGGTACACCATCCGGTAAAGCCACGGCGTATAGTTGACCCACGGCGCGTAGGTGGGACCCCACGTGTTGAGCGGGAAGGGCGCGTGATCGTCGATCAGGCTGACCTGCTTGACGTACGCCTTGCCCTCAAACGCTTCCGAGAGGCTGCGCGACGCAGCCAGATGTCCCCCGCCTACATTGGCGGTGAGAATCGTCACACGCGGCAGATCACGCGGCCCTGCGCTAATGCGGGGCGCGCCATACCGCAGCGCGGAATCTCCGTTGCTCGAATAAGGCATAAGCCAACTACCTCAACAACTCGTATGCCAGTTGCGCATACCCCGCAGCGGCGAGCGCGATATCCGAAATGCGAATATGCTCATCCGCCGTATGCGCCAGCTTTTCGTCCCCCGGCCCAAAGCCGATGGTCGGGATGCCGCACGTCCCCATCGTGTACGCGCCGTCCGTGGAGAAAGGCCAGATCCCCATCCGGGGGCGCGCGCCCAGCACGCGCTCCAGCCCACGCGCCGCCTTGCGGACAAAGGGATCGTCCTCAGAGACGAGCCACGGGGCAAAATACTTGCGGCCCGACCGCGCGTAACCGGTATAGGTCACTATATCATACGTCAACGTGCTGACATCCGCTTTGATCCGCTCGCGGTTAATGATGCTTTGCAACTCCGCAACCGCGCGCGCCTCCGTCTCCCCCAGCGTCAGTCGCCGGTCGATGATCAGCTCGCACAGATCGGGGATCGAATTAAGGCTGCCCGCGTTCGAGCGGATTTGCGTCACGGCAATCGACCCTGCGCCCATTTGCGGGTCAGTATGCAGTTGCAGGCCGAGCAGTTCGATGCCGAAGATCAGCCGCGCGGCGGCTGAAATCGCATTCACAGCCTCGTGGGGCAACGCCGCGTGCCCCGCTTTGCCGTACGTCGACACCTTCAGCTCGACGCGCCCGCGTTGCCCCAGATAGAGGCCCAGGCTCGTCGGTTCGCCGAGCACAACGAATCGCGGGTCAAGCCCTTCGTCCTCGATCAGGTGTTGGACCGCCACGCCCTCGCACGGCTCCTCCTGCACCACGAACGCCACGACGAGGTTGCCGTTCAGGCGCGCGCCCTCATCCGCCAGCAGCTTCACCCCGTAGATCATCGCGGCCAGGCTGCCCTTCATGTCGGCCGCGCCCCGGCCGTACAGGACACCGTCCTCGACCTCCCCGCCGAATGGGTCATGCTGCCATGCGTGGGGATCGCCCACATCCACCGTATCCATGTGCCCGTCGAAGAGCAACGTTGGCCCGTCGGCCCGCCCCTCGAAGTGGCCGACGACATTGCCGGCCCGGTCGGTCCAGACGCGGTGGAATCCGCACTCGCGCATCGTCTCTGCGAGCAACGCCGCAACCCGGCCCTCTTTGCCGGGCAGACTGGGTGTGCGGACAAGCTCCTGCGCCAGGCGCGCCACGCCCGGCAGTCCATCACCCACCTGTAAGTTGGAAGCTAAGTCCGCAACAAAAAGCCGGGACATATCGATCGCTCCTGAAGGATGCCGGCGCAGGGTGGCGCGCCGTCAATATGCGCCGTCGCCAAAAATCAACTGCGGCACGGTGCGGATCATGATGCGAAGGTCCAACCCCAGCGACCAGTTTTCCGCATAGTAAATATCGAGCATCACCATCTCGTCGAACGTCAGCTCGCTGCGCCCGCTGACCTGCCACAGCCCCGTGATGCCCGGCAACACCGCCAGCCGCTTGCGGTGCCAGTCCTGATACTGCGCCACCTCGCTCGCCAGCCCCGGCCGCGGCCCTACGATGCTCATCTCCCCGCGCAGCACATTGATTAACTGCGGCAATTCGTCCAAGCTTGTGCGCCGGATGAAGCGCCCCACGCGCGTCCGCCGCGGGTCGTCGCGGACCTTGAACAGCGGCCCGGACGCCTCGTTCATTTCGCGCAGCTTCGCCAGTTGCTCCTCCGCATCCACGCGCATCGAGCGGAACTTCAGCACGGTGAACGGCTTACCGCGCAGCCCGATGCGCTCCTGCCGGAACAGGATCGGGCCGGGCGAATCCAGCTTGATGGCAACCGCAATCGCGGCCCACAGCGGCGAGATCAACGTCAGCGCGACGCCGGAAATCAGCACATCGACAATCCGTTTCAAGGCCCGGTTCAGGCCGGTGAGCGCGCTCTCTTTGATGCTGATGAGCGGGATGCCGTTGATGGCCTCCACATCCACACCGCCCAGGCTGAGTTGGAAAAGATCCGGCACCACGCGGGCACGCGCGCCCGACTGCTCCGCCTCTGTGACCAGCCGGATCACCTTGCGATGGTATTGCCAGGGCAACGTAATGATGACCTGATCGATCTGGTTTTCTCGCATCGCCTCCGGCAGGTTATCCAGCGTGCCCAGCGCGCGAATCGGACCGATGTCCGCGCTGTTCTTCATCGGATCATCGTCCAGGAACCCGATCACGCGATAGCCCAGCTCAGGTTGGGCGATCAGGTTGCGCATCACGGTGCGCCCGACCTCGCCCGCGCCGATGATCAGCACACGATCCACACCCTTCCCCGATGCGCGCATGCGCGTCAGAACCATGTTGCGCACCAGCCGGGCGAAGCCGAGCAGGATCAGGATCAGGATGCCGGCGTAGATAAAGATGATGCGGGAATAGAAGAGGCGGCGGTAGAAGAAGACCAGCACGACCATTAGCATGATGGCCGTAGTCGTGGCATTGAGCAGGCCGTACAGGTCGTCGAAGAAGGGCCGCCCGCGGCGCACGTCGTACGCGCCCTCGCGCCGGTTCGTCAGCACGAGGAGCACGGTCATGATCGCGACCATCGGCAGGTAGACCGAATACGGGACGTCGTTCGCCGGGTCGACTGTGCGGAAAAGCTGAAGCTCGTAGCGCAGCCAGTACGCTATGAGAAACGCGACGTTGATCAGAATGATGTCGGTGACGACCGTCACCCAGGGCATCCAATTGCGCACGTCCGCGGGGGAGCTATCGCTGCGCATGACCTCTTCGGCTGCGAGACGCCGCCGCGCGGAAGCATCGCGCTCGACGGCGTCGCTGGCGGTCGAATCGCGCGCCACGGTTTCAGGTGACACTTTAGCGCCCCCTTCCCTGCGCCGCGTTCAGCGCATCGCGATAGACCGCGGCCGTCTCCATGGCGGTGCGTGACCAGGGGAACTGTTTCGCCTGCTGCGGACCCGCCTGCGCCAGCGCCGCGCGCAGCGTCGGCTCATCGAGAAGCCGCTTCATCGCGCCGACCAGGCTTTCTGTGTCATCAGGATTAATGAGCAAGGCTGCATTGCCGGCCACCTCTGGCAGAGATGATACGTTGGAGGTGATGGTGGGGGCGCCGCAGGCCAGGGCCTCCAGAACGGGCAGGCCGAACCCCTCGAACAACGACGGAAAGACGAACATCAGGGCCGAGCGATACCACCAGACAAGCTCATCGCCGGGCACGTAACCCGTAAACAACACATGCTCGCCCAAACCGAGTTGCGACACCTGGGCAAAGAGGTTCTCGTAGAACCACCCCTTGCCGCCAGCGATGACGAGTTTGGGAACGGCGCGCGGGGCCTCGCGTTTGCGGAGCGTAGCGTAGGCGTCGATGAGGCGGCTGATGTTCTTGCGCGGCTCCAGCGTGCCCAGAAACAGGATGAATTCGTCGGGCAGGCCCTTGCGGCGCCGAAACGTCGCGGCCTCTTCCGGCGGCGCGGCCGTAAAGGCGTCGGTGACGCCATAGGGCACGGTCACCACACGCTCCGGCTGCGCGCCGCACAACTCAATCACGTCGCGCCGGGTGCTCTCCGCGCCCACAATGACACGCGTCGCGCGCCGCGCGCTCAGCTTTGTGAAGGCGCTCAAATAGGCGCGGTTCGCGCGGCGAAACGCCTGGGGGAAGCGCAGAAAGCTGAGATCGTGAACCGTGACCACGGTCGGGCAGCGGGCCGCCGCGGGCGTCGCAAAGGCCATGCCGTGCAACAGGTCGAGCGACCCGCTCGCCGCGGCAAGCGCTGACTGCTCCCACAGGATGCGCCGCCAGGGGTTCGCTGTGTCCCAACGGCTGCGCTCCACGCGCAGGCCACTAGGCGCGCGAAACGCCGGCTCGCGCAGGTAGGCCACAAACTCCAGCGGCGGCTCGCCCCGCGCATGGGCCGGCAGACGATTGAGAAGCTCGAAAATGTATCCGTTGATGCCGGCCGCGCGGTACGACTGAGTCAACGAAAGCAGATGCGCGTCCAGGCCCACGCGGCACGGTCGCCCCTGACCGGCTGTCACGCGCGGCATTATAGCACCGCCTCGCGCCGCGCTCCAACCTTCCGCGCCCGCGCGACCCCGCTCACCCGACCATCTCCCGGTACACTGCGACGGTCGCCTCCGCGATGTGCGCCTGCGTGAACTGCGCCAGCACGCGCTCGCGGCCGCGTTGCGCCAGCTCAGCGCGGCGGTCTGCGTCGATTAGCAACGCTGCCAGCGTGTCGCGCAGCGCGTCCGCGTCCCCTTCCGGGAAGATCACGCCCGCATCGCCGATCACCCACGGGATTTCGCCGCTCGACGAACCGACGACCGCCACTTCGCAAGCCATTGCTTCAATTAGCACGCGGCCGAATTGCTCGACCCAGTTCGGCCGGCTGAGCGACGGCAGGATCAACACGTCCATACGGCGATAGTAATCCGGCGCCTCAGTTGAGGGCACCTGCCCCAAAAAGCGCACGCGCTCGCCGATGCCAAGCTCGCGCGCCAGCGCTTCCAGCCGCGGCCTTTCGGGGCCTTCGCCGAGAATATCGAGTTGCCAGTCAAGCTTGCGCAGCCCCGCGCAGGCGCGAAGCAGAATGTCGACGCCCTTTTCAGAAACAAGTCTTCCTGCGTATCCAAAAACCGTTTTCTCTCGTTTAATAGACGTAACGAGAGGCGTGGGGGCATAAAGGGCCGGATCTACGCCAAATTGCGGGATGACGGCCAGTGACCCCCCGTAGCCCTTGTCGCGCAGCACCCGGGCAGCGGTCGGGTTGCCTGCAATGGCATAACGGGCGGTTTGGTAATTTGCCTTTTCAAAATGCCGAAAAGGCCACGGGTAAACACGTTTAAGATTTTGCCAGGCAAAAAAGAGGCCCGGCACGCCTTGCCGCTGAGCAGCTCGCAGCGCCAACCAGGTCGCAAGGTTATACGGCTCTTCGTCCATGTGCAGGACATCGGGCCGCACCTGGGTCAGGATGCGCGAAAGCGTGGGGTAGTAGTGGAGGTGGAATTCGCCGTTGAAGTTCACCGGCGCGACGATTAGTTGATAGCCCGCCGTGTGCGCGCGTTGCAGCGGCGCGGCCGGCCCAAACAATCCGTCACGCCAACTTGGAGGCACCACGGCGACCAGTTCAATTTGGGGCTGCCGCGCCAGTTCCTCCAGCTTTCGCTGATAAGCGCCAACGACGAGCGCCTTTGAGACGAGGAGGACTTTCAAAGCTCAGGCTTTCGCTCGTTTGGTGGTTATGCGTCTCGGGTTGCAGCGCGATTTCCCATTCTGCCGAAAAATTAGACTAATCGCGTTGCAACGGTTCTTGATCTTGGACGGAGAATCGTGTAAAATGGCGCTAGAACTTGACATGATGGATCGGTCGACGGAGTCCGCCGTATTCTTAACAGGCCGTCTCACCGCACGGAGGGAGCCAACCATGGACGTCATCAAAGTATCGGCTCATTCTCGCTCCACGGCCGTCGCAGGCGCCATTGCTGGCGTGATGCGCGATTACAAGCACGCGGAAGTTCAGGCCATCGGCGCGAGCGCCGTGAACCAGGCCATCAAGGCGATCGCGATTGCTCGCAACTACCTCCTGCTCGACGGGATCGACATTGTTTGCTATCCCGAATTTGTGGAAATCGACATCGAAGGCAAGGACCGCACGGCGGTCAAGCTGATTATCACACCCAGGGATCATGCCTGAGCGACACCTGTAGTTCGTGGTGCGCAGAAAACAAGCGGGCAGCCGCGCGGCTGTCCGCTTATTCATTTCGCGAGCCGATCTTACCGCTTGCGCCGCTTTCGTGAACCCGAACGCGGTCCGGTGTCGCTCGCCTCATCGGGCATCTGCTGCTGGCCCCGGTTCCGGCCGGGGATCACATCCTCACCCGGCGCGTCCATGCCATCCTGCGCGTCCAGCTCATCGGCCGCTTCGGCGGCTGCGTCGAGCAAGTCGCTCGCATCCTCCTGCGCCCCGGATTTACCCATAGACAGGGTGAACTCCGGTTCTGGCACGGGCATCTGCACCCAGCTCCGCGTCTCGTTTGGCCCTTCGACCATCACCGTGATCATGTTTGCCAGCACATGCACCTGCCTGACCTTGCCCACGCCCTCCGGCGTCTCGATCAGGCTATTCACGCGCGGCATCTGCTTGCGCGCCTCGGTGTAGAAGTCGTTCTCGTAGGCCAGGCAGCAGAGCAACCGCCCGCAGACCCCGGAAACCTCCGGCGCGTTGAGCGGCAAGTCCTGCGTCTTCGCCATCTTGATCGACACAGGCGTGAACTCGCGCAGCCAGGTCGAACAACACAACTCCCGGCCGCACTTGCCGAAGCCGCCGATGAACTTGGCCTCGTCGCGCACCCCCACCTGCCGCATCTCGACGCG
Source organism: uncultured Anaerolineales bacterium (assembly GCA_964588925.1). Taxonomy (GTDB): domain Bacteria; phylum Chloroflexota; class Anaerolineae; order CG2-30-64-16; family CG2-30-64-16; genus JALOOB01. The sequence continues at coordinate 31,430 of CAZPTI010000013.1, forward strand.
CGTCCGCAACTGCTGCGAAAGGTCGTGCACCAGGTTGCGGAAATCGACGCGCTGCTCGGAGGTGAAGTAGACCACCGCGCTCGACCCGTCGAAGCTGAACTCAACCTTGCTGATCTTAATGTTCATGCCGAGCGACTGGCTGCGGCTCCGCGCAATTTCGAGCGCCTCAGGCTCGCGGTGCGCCATCTGGTCGGCCTGCACCATGTCCCAGGCCGTCGCGCGGCGCACGACGGGCTTCAACGCGCCGGCCACTTCCGACTCGCTCACGTCGCGCGGGCTGAACACCACCTGTCCCAGCGTGCGCCCGCGCGACGTCTCCACAACCACGTACTCGTCCGCCGCGAGGTCGTTCAACCCCTGGGGATCGAAGTAGTACACCTTTGTAACCGGTCTAAATGCCACACCCACTACGATAGGCATATATTCGACTCCATTCTCCCCCCTCACCTTTGGAGGAGAGGGGGGCCGGGGGGAGAGGTTAGTTAACCGCAGGCCGCGGCAAGCGCAGCAGCAAGACGTCCAGCGCCAGCCGCAGATTGACGTTGCCGCGCACGCGGTGGAGCGTGCGCATCAGGTCGACCAGCGCGGTCTGCGCCTGCTCCGGTCGGTATAACGCGGCCTGCTGCACGAGTTGCGTCTTGCGGTCGAGATTCAGCAGCGCGTCCGCTTGTCCCTGTTGGACCAGAAGCAGGTCGCGCCACCACGAAGCCCATAAGCCCAGGGCGGTTTCTACGCCATCGCTGGCGCGGCCCTCGCTGGCGCGGCTCAGGGCTTCCGCATAGGCCAGTCGACCGACGTGGCCTTCGGAGGTCAAGGTCAGAAGATCGTCCAGATACTTCGCGCGCGTCTGCCACACGTGCGGCTCAGTTGCGGCCTGCGCAGCCCAGCCGAGACGCCCGCCGCTCAACCGCGCGAGCAGCGCGGCCTGGTCTTCGTCCACGTTCCAGCGGCTTTGCAGCGCAACCCGCACCTGTTCGACCGGCAGCGGGCGCAGGCTGAGGATCTGGCAGCGTGAGAGCACCGTCGGCAGCACGAGGTCGCGACGGTCGCTGGTGAGCAAGAGGACCACGTGCGGTGGCGGCTCTTCGAGTGTTTTGAGCAGGGCGTTGGCAGCCGCAGGGGTCGCCCGCTCGATCTCGCGGATCACGAACACCTTGCGCCTCCCCTCCAGCGGCGCAATGGCCGCATCGATCAGGAGGTTGCGCACCTGCTCGATCTGAATCCAGTTCTTCTCGGCAGCGATCACCTGCGCGTCCGGGTAGCGCCCCTCGGCCACGCGGCGGCACGAACGGCACATGTCGTCCGGATTCGCGCACGGTGCGCCCGTCCCGCGGTCGCACAGGAGCGCCTGCATGAACGCGCGCGCCAGCGTCAGCTTGCCGATCTGGTCCGGGCCGACGAAGAGGTAGGCATGGCTGACCTGCCCGCTGCGCACCGTGTGCGCCAGCAGGTCGGTCGCCCATTCATGCCCCACCACCGGCCAATCCGCCATCCGATCTCCTTTGAATCGTTATTGTAACATGGCTTACTGGGATTTCCCCAAAGGCGCGAGGGAGTACGGTTTAGGAGTTTGCGCGTAGTTTTTGGAACACGCAAAAACCTAAACCGCGTTTTTTGGAAAACCCCTTGACTTTCCCTGCGAACATATGTTATAGCAAAGCCAAAATCGACACGTTCGCGCGAAAGTCGTTGCGTGAAACCGCGCAAAACTCCCCTGTATCGCCGCACCTGCCCTCCGTTCAGCCCGTTAGTCTGCCCCGCGCCCCCGATGCCATGCGGGAAACTTGCCCGGCCGCACCCCGCGGGTGCGATCAACCAGACAACCGCGAACGCGCGTGCGCAGCAAAACTGAGTTTCGCGCGAAATCGTTAACCGCACCCGGCGCGACCCTTGCGCTGGCATCCGCGTCAAGAAACAGCTATCATTGTCCGCGGAGGTCGTCATGAAGGCGGATTTGCTCATCCACAACATCGGCCAACTCGTCACGCTGGCCGGATCACCTGGACCGCGGCGCGGCGCGCAGATGCGCGAGCTGAGGATTATTCCCGGCGGCGCAGTGGCAGTTGCAGAGGGCCACATCGTCGCCGTCGGCGCAGAACACGAGCTTGTGGGACAGACCGAACCCGCGCGGACGCTGGACGCGGGCGGACGCGCAGTCATCCCCGGCTTCGTCGACCCGCACACGCACCTGCCGTGGGTGGGAGACCGCGCGGGCGAGTTCGAGCTGCGCATCGGCGGCGCAACGTACATGGAAATTATGGCGGCCGGCGGTGGCATCGTTCGCACGGTGAGCGACACCCGCGCGGCGTCGCTGGCGCAACTGGTCGACGAGACCGCAGCCCGCGCCTCCCGCATGTTGGCCCACGGCACGACCACCGCGGAAGCCAAGACCGGCTACGGGCTGAACGTGGCGGATGAGCTCAAGCAGTTGGAGGCCATCGCGCTGCTGCAACGGCAAGGCCCGCTCGACCTCGTCCCGACCTTCCTCGGCGCGCACGCGATCCCTGCCGAGTATCGCGGCCGCGCAGATGACTACGTCGACCTCCTCGTCGAGGAGATGCTGCCCGCCGCGTGGGCGACATGGGAGCAGATTCGGGACAGCTTCCCACCGGGTTGGCCCATCTTCTGCGATGTGTTCTGTGAGCAGGGCGCGTTCGACCTCGCCCAATCGCGACGCATCCTCGAAGCCGCAAAGCAGTTGGGCTTTGCGCTCAAGATCCATGTGGACGAGTTCGAGCCGCTCGGCGGCACACCCCTCGCAGTTGAGTTGGGCGCGGTCTCCGCAGATCACATCGTCACCACGCCGGCCGAGCACGTCTCGCTGCTCGCAAAGTCGAACACGGTTGGCGTCGCGCTCCCCGGCACGCCCTTTGGCCTCGCCTTCCGCGAGTACAGCCCCGGCCGCGCGCTGATCGACGGGGGCGGCGCACTGGCGCTGGCGACGGATCTCAATCCCGGCACCTCGTGGTGCGAGAACATGCAGATGATGCTGGTGCTGGCGTGCCGCTATATGCGCCTGCTGCCCGCAGAGGCGCTCGTTGCTGCGACGATTAATGCCGCATATGCTATCGGGCTGGGACATCTCGTGGGGAGCCTTGAAGTTGGCAAGCAGGCCGACCTGCTGATCCTGGACGCGGACGATTATCGGATGCTGCCATACCGGTACGGGACGAATCTGGTGCAGACGGTCGT
>CAZPTI010000013.1:34721-40649 GCA_964588925.1 uncultured Anaerolineales bacterium
TCGAATAATCGAATGTGGATGCGCACAAATTCGATTATTCGACCGGCATTCGCTTATTCGAGATGGCCCGCACCATCTACGCCGCGCGGGGTCCGATTCCCTTAGCTACCTCGCACCTTCACCAGCATCGTCCACGTCCCTTTCTGGCACGTCTCGCCGCGCTGGTTCACCACTTCCACATTGAACGTCAGCAGCCCGCCGCCGAGCCGCGGCATCGGCTTCTTTTCCGCAACTTCGGCCTTCACCTTGATCGTGTCGCCGATCTTGATGGCCCCGCGGAACTTCCAGTCGAGGCCCATGAAAGCAATCACGGACTCTTCGAGGAAGCCGAGGCGGATCGCGAGGCCGCTGGCGATGGAGAGGCCGAGCAAGCCGTGCGCGATGCGCTCGCCGAACATGCCGCCCTTTGCGAACTCAGCATCGGTGTGAATGGGGTTCCAGTCGCCGCTTAGGGCCGCAAAGCCCACGATGTCGCTTTCCGTGATGGTGCGGCCCTGGGTGGTGGCCGAATCGCCGATGTTGTAGTCCTCGAAGTACAGGCTCTTCTGACTGACCAGGTCGGCCATAGCGTTCCTCCTGGGGTGTGGGGTTTCCGGCATGATACCCGCCCTCCCCGCAACTGTCCACTTCCCCGCGACCGGGAAGCCGGCTATAATTGCCGCATTTGCAGCCGCGCACGTCATGGGTCCGAATGGAGGAGCAGGTGATGGTGAGCAGGCGGAATCCAGGCTTTGTTATCCTCGCGTTGGTGGTGGCCTTGCTGCTCTCCGCGTGCGCGGGGCAGTTGCCGCGGGTCATCCCGGCGGGCGAGACGACAGCCGCGCAGCAGACGCCCGCCGCGGCTGTGCCCTCCGCGCCTGCCTCACCCGATGCCAGTCTGCTTACGCTTCCATCTGCGTTCCACTACCAGATGGTGCTCCACCCCGCGGGACAGCCGGAAGCCCCGTCTACCCTGGTCAGCGGGCAGTACCGCGACGGCGCGTGGCAGCAAAGCATCCGCACCGGTTCCGGCGCGAACCAGGTGGACGAGGAGTTGATCGTCGCGCGTGATGCCCAGGATGGCGCGCTCCGCAGCTACACGCGCGCCATGACCGACACCGTGTGGACCCGCTGGCCCGGCGTCACGTTCGACGCGGCCTATGGCCTCGCCTCGCCGTTCACCGTCCTGCGTCTGCGCCCGCTCGCAACAGAGACCGCGACGCCGGAAGGCGACGGCAGCGGCCCGGCCGGGACGACAAAGACGCAGGCCGTTTTCTCCGCCGAAGTCGTGCGTCGCCTGTTGAGCGCAGGTGTTTCGGTGGTTGCGCCCGAGGCGGACCGGCGCGCGGCGCTAGAAACCCAGATTGCCGCCCAGTTCGCGCCGCAGACGCTCAATTACTGGACGGACGCGCAGGGCCGCATTGCGCAAGCGGCCGGCACCCTGCTTATCCTCGGCGCGGACGGCCAACCTGCGCCCTGGCTCGAAATGACCGTCGCGTATTCGGCTTACGACGATCCAGCGATTGCCGTTGCGCCGCCTTCGGAAGCGGCGGACATTGGCGCGGTGGCTGCAACGGCCGCGCCCGGTGATGTCTCTGTGCAGGTGGAGGGCGACGCGGGTGCAGGCGTCACGCTTCGTATTCGAGTCTTTGCGACCGCCGGTCAACCCGCGACCGACGCCATCGTCACAGTCTACCCGAAGGGGAAGAAGAACGTCGTGGATGAGAAGCTCGGCGCGGACGCGCAGTTCGCTGTAAAGCCGGGGCAGTACGATGTGCTCGTGCGGGCGGGCGGGGCGGAACAGTGGCTCAAGGACGTGGCCGTGACCGCGGGCGCGGTTGCGTCGAACGACGTGCTGTTCGACTTCGCCCCGCTGACCGTGTCCGTGTTGCTTGCGGGCGCGACGCCCAACGCCGACGTCGTTGTTTACCCTGCGGGGGAACGCGTGCGCTTTGCGGGCTTCGCAACGGGCAACCCGGTGCGCTTCCTGCTGCCTGCCGGGCGCTACGACGTCGAGGTCGCCACGGTCGACGGCGCCGCGCGCAAGCGCGTCGAGGGCGTTGAGGTGCGCGGCGGTCTGGAGGCGACGCAGACGATCGACCTGGCTCAACCGTGAGCCAATCTCATTGAGGAGAGCGCAATGAAGACCTGGGAACAGTATCTTGCCGACCACCGCGACGCCGCGCTGGCCGAGCTAGTCGACTTTCTGCGCATCCCGGCGATTTCGTCGCTGAAGGAGCACATGGGCGACGTGGCGAACGCAGCGGAATGGACGGCTGACCGGCTGCGCCGCGCGGGCATTGAGAACGTCCAGGTGATGCCGACGCCGGGGCCGGGCGGGCAGGGGCACCCCGTGGTCTACGGCGACTGGCTCCACGCGCCGGGGAAGCCGACGGTGCTCATCTACGGCCACTTCGACGTGCAGCCAGTGGACCCGGTCAGCTTGTGGACGAATCCGCCGTTTGAGCCGACGGTGCGCGATGGCCGCATCTACGCGCGCGGCGCGGGCGACGACAAAGGCAACATGCTCATCCCCATCCTCGTGGCTGAGGCGTTCCTCAAGACCGAGGGCAGGCTGCCCATCAACCTGAAGTTCATCTTCGAGGGGCAGGAGGAAATCGGCAGCCCGCAGTTCGTGCCGTTTGTCGCCAACCAGAAAGAGTTACTGGCGGCAGACCTCGTCATCAGCGCAGACGGCGCCCAGGCATCAGAGACGCAGCCGATCCTGCTGGTCGGCTTCAAGGGGCTGGTGCCGCTGCAAATCGACGTATACGGGGCGAAGACCGACCTGCACTCCGGCGTTTACGGCGGCGCGGTGCCAAATCCCATCCATGCGCTTGTCCGCATACTCGACAGCATGCGCTCGCCGGAAGGCAAGATTCAAGTGCCCGGCTTCTTCGACGACGTGGTTGACCTGACGGAGGAAGACCGCGCGCAGATCGCGTCGGTGCCGTTCAACGAGCAGAAGTACTTTGCCGACCTCGGCGTGAGCGGCGGGTTTGGCGAGCCGGGCTTTACCACGGTCGAGCGCGCGTGGGCGCGGCCGACGCTGGAAGTGAATGGCATCTGGGGTGGGTTCCAGGGCGAGGGCGTGAAGACCGTGCTGCCGAACGAAGCGCACGCCAAAATCACGTGCCGCCTCGTGGCAGACCAGGACCCGGACAAAATCTACAAGGCTATCGAAGCCCATGTGAAAAAGGTCGCCGCGGAGCAGACGCCGGGCGTGCGCGTGACGGTGACGCAGTTGCCAGGGCAGGCGTACCCTTACCTGATGCCCGCGGATCATCCGGCGAACAAGCTGGTGGGCGAGGTGCTGACCGAGATGTACGGCAACCCGCCGCACTACGTCCGCATGGGCGGGAGCGTGCCGGTGCTGATGGCTTTCCTGCGGCAGCTTGGCGTGTATACAGTCACGCTGGCCTTCGCGCTGGAAGATGAACGCCACCACGCGCCGGACGAGTTTCTGCGGCTGGCGAGCTTTGAGAAGGGCAAGGTCGCGTTCGGCGAAGTGTGGGAACGGATCGCAGAGCGCGGGTTGGAATAGGACGCAGATGACGCAGATGGGGTGGATCATCAGGATCAATCCTGTCTATCCACCTCATCTGCGTTCCATTAGTTTCTCCAATGCAGCCTTCACATCGGGCCATTCCGTGTCGATGATGCTGTACATGACAGAGTGGCGGATGCGTCCGGATGGGAGCACCATGTGATTGCGGAGGACGCCTTCTTTGACTGCGCCGATGCGCTCGATGGCGGCCTGCGAGCGTGTGTTGATCAGGTCGGTTTTGAGCTGGACGCGAATGCAGCCCCACACCTCAAACGCATGGCGCAGCAGGAGATACTTACATTCAGTGTTGACCCCCGTCCGTTGAAACGCAAGCCCGTAGAACGTGCCCCCGACCTCCACCCCGCGGTCGCCCACGCTGATGTTCAGATAACGTGTGCAGCCGATAGGCTTCCCGCTTTCTCGATGGAGCACGGTGAAGCACAGGTCTGTGCCATGCGCCTGTCGCTCCAGCAGCTCACGCATGAACGCGCATAGCTTTTCCTCGCTGTCTACATTGCCGTACACCATGTGCTGCCAGATTTCCGGCTCCAGCGCGACCTCGGCCAGTTCATGCGCGTGCGCTTCCTCCATCGGAACGAGCCGGACGAGTCTGCCTTCGAGCGTGATGGGAGTCAGTTCAATCATTTGGGGCCATCCGTAAGCTGAACGCTGTAACTCCGTTCGTGTTCTCCGGTATAATAGCGCGGAAGATGAAGAAAGAATAGGACGACACACATGGCAGAAGCTTTGCGCATTATCCCCCTGGGCGGGCTGGGCGAAATTGGCAAGAACATGATGCTGTTCGAATACGCGGGGCAGATCCTCGTGGTGGACGCGGGCATTATGTTTCCTGAGTTCGATATGCTCGGCATTGACCTGGTGCTGCCGGATTTCAGCTACCTGCGCGACCACGCGGACGACGTTGTCGGCGTGATCATCACGCACGGGCACGAGGACCACATCGGCGGGCTGCCCTACCTGCTCGGCGACGTGCTGCCGGCGGATACGCCCATCTACGGCACCCCGCTGGCGCTCGGGCTGATCCGCGCAAAGCTGTCGGAGTACCCGCACGTCACGGACGAGCTTGACCTGCACTCCGTGCCTGCGGGCAGCACGTTCACCGTCGGGCCGTTCGAGGTGGAGTTCCTCGCGATCACGCACTCGATCCCCGACGGCGTGGGGCTGGCGATCAAGACGCCTGTTGGGGTGGTCATCCACACGGGCGACTTCAAATTTGACTACACGCCCGTGCGCGGGTCGGGGCCAGGGTTTGCGCGGCTGGGGCAACTCGGCGCGCAGGGCGTGCTGGCCCTGTTGAGCGACTCGACAGGCTCGGAGCGTTCGGGGCATACGCCGTCGGAGGCGGTCATCGTGCCGGCGTTCGACCAGATTTTCCGCGAGGCGCCGGGCCGGATCATCATCGCGACGTTTGCGTCCCTGTTGAGCCGGGTCCAGCAGGTGATCGACGCGGCCGCGCGCCACGGTCGGGTGGTTGCGCTGGCGGGCTACTCGATGGTCAAGACTGCGGAGATCGCGAAGGAACTCGGTCATCTCGAAGCGCCGGAGGGCGTGCTGGTCGACCTGGGCGAGGCGCTCAAGCTGCCGGAGAACAAAGTGACGATCGTGACGACCGGCTCACAGGGGCAGCCGGAGGCCGCGCTGGCGCGCATGGCGGAGGGCACGCACCGGCAGATCGAGGTGAAGCCGGGGGACACGATCATCCTGTCGTCGACGCCGATTCCGGGCAACGAGGAGGAAGTGTCGCGGCTGATTAACAAGCTGATTGCCCGCGGCGCCGACCTGATCTATCCGCCCCTTGCGACCGTGCACGTGTCAGGCCACGCGAGCCAGGAAGAGCTTAAGCTGATGCTCTCGCTGACGCGGCCGAAGTTCTTCATCCCGGTGCATGGCGAGCTGCGCCACCTGCACGCGCATGCGCGGCTGGCGCGGCAACTCGGCATCCCTGCGGAGAACACCTTCGTGATGGAGGATGGCGCGGTGCTCGAACTAACTGCGCACCGGGTGAAGGTGAAGAAGGAGAAAGTCGCCGCGGGCAACGTCTACGTGCACGGCAAGGGGGTCGGCGACGTGGGCCGCCGCGTGATGGCCGAGCGAGAAATCCTGGGGAACAACGGGTTTGTGCTGGCGGTGGTGCCGGTGAACCCGGTGAACGGCGAGATTGCGGATAAGCCGGAGCTGATCTCACGCGGGTTCGTGTTCCAGCGCGAGCGCGGGGACCTGATGGACCGCGCAGCCGATGCGGTGTATCACGCGCTGAAAGAGGGAAAGGTCAAGCAGAAGCAGGCAGTGATCGACCGGACGCAAGGGGTGCTGGGCCGGTTCTTCTTCGAGGAGACGAAGCGGAAGCCGATGGTGCTGGCGGTGGTGAGTCACTGCGAGTA
>CAZPTI010000014.1:0-39045 GCA_964588925.1 uncultured Anaerolineales bacterium
CCTACGCGACTATTTGCCCACCGCGAACAACCAGCCATTGTCCGACGCGACGTACAACCTGCCCGCTATCAGCGCCGCGCCCGCAAAAGTCACCGGTTGCTCTCCCTCCCTGTCAAAAAGGATGCGCCAGCCTGGCTTGTCGTTATCCCCCGCGCGCACGCCGATGCACTCAACGAACCCCTCGCGCGCGTCGCCGCAGATATAGGCCATGCCGGTCGCGTCGCTGGCCGCGTACTTCGGGCTGCGCATCGGATAGTGCAGGTTCGTTAGCAACTGATCGCCCGGCCGGAGCAGCACGACGCGGAAATCGTCATAGAAGCTGCCATACACGAGCGCGGCTGTCCCGTCGAGCATCACGCCGCTGTCGAACGGCTGGTACACCGTGCCCGTCTGCCAGCGCCACGTCGTGCCGCCGAACTGCCGCGGGCCGCTTTCCGTCATATCCCACTGGATAACGTTGTGCTCCGAACGGATGTAGCGCTTGCCGTCGCCGCCGGTCATGTAGATCGCGTTCACGCCCGCCTTGCCCGCCGGCACGACCGCAGAATAGTCTACTAGCCTGCCCGTTTCCGTATCGATCACTGCGTCCTGCACCGTAACGACCTTGCCGTCCTTGTCAAGTCGCGGCGTCACGTCGCCTGTCCCCGGCAACTTCGCGCTGGACCACTTGACCGTGCCGTCCGGGTTGACGGCCTGGAGCCGGTCAACGGCCGAGTAGTAGATGACGCCGTCCGGGCCGACGACAGGGCCGGAACTGGCGCGGCGGCCGTTGCCGCTTTCAGCGCGCCACAGGTAGCCACCTTCCAGCGTGTAGGCCGAGACGCCGCCCGGCCGGTCGGTGATGTAGATTGCGCCGAGCCCGCCGTTGGCCTCCGCGGGGCCGAGCGCGGGCGTTCCGACAGGTTCGGCAGGCAGCTCCGACGCCCACAACGCCTCGCCGTCGGGCGAAACGGCGTAGAGCAGGCCCTTCTTCGCCGCGATGTGCACATTGCCCTTCGCGTCCACAACCGGGCCCCCGGAGAAGCCGCTCTCGTCATTGAGCGTCCACAGGATCGCGGCCGGAATCTCGGACGCGCCGGGGACTGCCGCCGTGCCGTAGGGATCGCGGCGCTCCACGCCCCACAGGTGTCCACCCACCACGGGCATTCCTTTCGCCGTCGCGGTCGCGCTCGACGCAGCAGTCGTCGGCTGCCACGGCTTCCACACGAAGACGATCAGCCCGGCGAGCGCCACCGCGGTCACTGTGCCAAGGGCGCGTCGTCGTCGCGTATTCTGCGCGTCGGGCACGAGCAGCGTTTCGGACACCCACGCGCCGGCCCGCGCCAGCGCGCCGGCGAACGGGCCGCGCGTCCCCAGCGCGCCGATGCTCAACCGGCGGCGCAGCCCCTCGCCCACCAGATTGAAGCCGAGGATGGCCGCGAAGATGACGGTGCCGGTGACAACCGTCGCCCATGGCTGGAAGATGCGCCACGAGGCAGAGAGCATCTGGCCTAGTTCGGGCAGGCCGGAGATGGCGCGCTGCGTGAAGTCAGTGATTTCGATGTAGAACGCGCCGCCGAGATAGTAGCCGAGGAAGCCAAGCACTGCGATCGCCATGAGCGTCGCGCCCGCCTCGAACGCGAGGAGCATGGCGAGCGTTGGCGTGATGTGGCGCAGGATGTGGCGCGTGACGTTCTCGCTGCCGCTGCCGCCCATCGCCCTCGCGGCCTCGACAAACGGCTTTGCCCGCAGCGCGCGCGTCTGCTCGCTGACGATACGCGCGGTGTCAGCCCATCCGGTCGCGCACAGCCCGATCAGAAACGCAGGCAGGCCCTTTTGGATGCCGATGGCTGTAATGACCGCGAGCGAGACGATCACGGTCGGGATGACAAGCGCGGCCGAGATCACCCCTTCGAGCACCCGCCCCGTCTGTCCTTTGGACCACCCGGCGGCCATGCCGATGACTGCGCCGAGCGTGAGCCGGATCACCGCGGCCAGCGAGAGCAGGATCATCGTCGGGCGCACGCCATGCAGCAGGCGGCTCAACAGGTCGCGGCCCTGGAGGTCCGAGCCGAGCGGGAAACCAGGCGCTGTGAACGGCGGGTAGGGCGGATAGACCCACTCGCCATCGACCAGCACACCGGCATTGGTCTTAAGCGGGTCGGCGACCGCAAGGTTGGGGCCGAAGATGGCAACAAGCGTGATCAGGCCAAGCAGGATCAGGCCGATGCTAAGCGGAGGGTTACGCTTCACTCGTCGCCCCCTCCGCGCCGTGAATATCGGCGCGCAACGCCGGGTCCGCAAGGCGGGCGACCAGGCCCGACGCCATGTCGCCGACGAGGAAGAGCGCGGCGAAGATCGCCAGCACCGCGCCGAGCGTGGGCGGGTGCAGGAAGAGCGGGCTATCGAACGCTACGCCCATCGGCGCAATCAGGATGAGCGCCAGCAGGCGGCCGACCCCCGGCCACGAGAAAATCCACTCGACGATGATCAGCTCGCCGACGGTGAGGCGCAGGGCGGCGAACACGGCCACGGCCAGCGGCGCGATGATGTTGCGCAGCGCGTGCTTGCGGCGGATGGCGCGCCACGAGTTGCCGACGCTGCGCGCGGTGACGATGTGCTGCTTGTCCATCTCCGCCGCCATGAGGCTGGCCGTCACCTGCGCAATTTGCGCAGTGGGTCGGGCCGCAAGGACGAGCGTGGGCAGGAGCAGGTGCAGGTCGAATCCAGGGCCTTGCACGGGGATGGGCGCGCTGAACGGCCCGTAGATGTTCACCCAGAGCGCGGCCATGATCAGCAGGCTGCCGATGTAGAAGCCGGGCATGGCGAGGCCGGCCGTGGTCAGGGCGGTGAGCCAGGGAGCGATGCGCCCACCGTTCGACCGCACGGCCTTGATCCCCAGCGGCACGCCGATGAACAGCGCAATCAGCAGCGCCAGCGCCAGCAGGACGAAAGAGGCCAACGCGGCGGATGCCACCGTTCCGAGCACAGGCGCGCCTGCGGGTGGAATCGAGCCGAAATCCCCCCTCAAGACCCCTTGCCAGTAGGCGAGGTAGGTCGGAATGAGCGGGTCCGGGACCAGGGTCGAGGCGAACATAGGGTTGTTCGCGAGTTGGATCGGCAGCACCAGGTGCGCGTAGGCGAAGCCGGCGAAGTGCGCCAGCAGCATCCCGAGCGGGATCGCTGCCAGCCGTCGGAGGAGATAACGGTTCACCTTGGAAACTCGCGGTTTTGGATTTTCGCTCCCGGACCGTAGTTGTATTTTGCCACAGAGGGCTCAGAGATGCGCAGCGCTCTGCGCCCTCTGTGGCTAATCCTCATTTTCCACGCGCAGCTCCCGCCACGCGGGCAACTCATCGCGACGCTCCCACCACTCCGGCGTGAAGCCCCAGCGATAGCGCCCGAAGTCTGGCTTGATCGGCTCAGGTACTACTGGCGCATCCGGCGGGCGCAGATGGTTCAGAATGAGCTCAGCGGTGGGGTAGATGCTCTGCCACGCCAGCAGCTCGCGCCACAGCGCCTCCGCGTCGTACTCGACCGAGCGTAGCGTCACCTGCCAGCCCGTCCGCTGTCCCCAGTCCAGCAGCGCGTAATCGGCCAGTCCCGGCTTTTTGCCTTTCCCCCGGCGGTAACTCAGGGAGCCAGCGGACACGACGAGCGATTCTCCACCGTCCCGACGGCGAACGCGACGTTGCAGGACCGCGTGCGTGTGCCCGCACACGACAACGTCAGCATCGACGTTGCCGAGCAACTGTTGCGCGCGCTGATCCGTCTGGATGAACGGCGACGCATCCTCGCTGGGCCGCGCCAGGAACGGCAGAAACGGGTTCCCCGGTACGCCGTGGACGATCAGCAGGTCGTCCAATCGTCCCGCGCTGAACCCAATATACTCAGGCAACTGCGCCAGCCAGCGCAGACGCTCCGCGCCCAGCCGCTCATGCTCCCACTGCACCAACTCAATCGAGTGCGGCTCTTCCCAGGAGTCCGGCCATAGCCCGGTGCCCCACAGGGTCACGTAAAGCTCGGCGTTGCCCAACACGCACTGGCACGGCAGCCCGCGCAACAGGTCGACGACTTCTGCGCCCCACGGCATCTTGTAGACCAGGTCGCCGGAGACGACGAGCGCGTCGGGCGACTGCGCGCGCAGATCGGCCAGCGCGGCCTGCAACCCGTACATGTTGCCATGAATGTCGCCCAGGACGGCAATACGCATACCTGTGTCCGGTAGACCCGTCGGGTTTCGGAAAACCCGACGGGTCTATGCTTTTTCCTAAAACGCGAGCGACCCTTGCCCGCTCTCCATTGCCAGCAACCGCACCTTCATATCCAACCCGCCCGCATAGCCGTGTAACGAGCCATCCGAACCAACGACGCGGTGACACGGGATCACGAGGGGCACCGGGTTTGCGCCGAGCGCCATGCCGACCGCCTGATAAATGCCCGCGCCGCCCCCGCCGATCTGGTCCGCCACCCAGCGATAGGCTCGCGTTTCGCCGTAGCCGATGCGCGTTGCCGCCGACCAGACGGATAACGCAAAAGTGGTGTTCCCGCGCAGGTCGACCGGCACGTTGAACTCGCGCAACTCTCCAGCCAGATACGCGCGCACCTGCCGCTCCGCTTCGCCCAGCAGTGGCGCATCGGGCGTGAGCTGCGCATCGCGGTAGTGCCTGCGCAACTCGGTCAGCGCCTCATCCTGCGTTCGCCGCGGGAGGAACAGGCCGCGCAGGCCGCGTTCAGACGCGACCAGGCCGACCCAGCCCCATCCCTCGACCTCGAAAACGTTAGCTGCCAGCTCGTCGGCCACGGGACACTCCAAGCAGGACGAGGACAATCGCGGCTGCGGCCAGCGCGACCATCCATGCGATGCGCACCCACGGCAGCGCGCCGAACTGCGGCGCCATCAGCCCCAGCCCAAGCAGCACCAGCCCGACGGGCAGGAAGCCGTTGAACGCCAGAATAAGCCCGGTGCGCTCCGGGCCAAGCGGCGGCTTCTTGCCCATGCGAATCGCCAGCCAGCCGAGCATCGCCATCGGGAAGATGACGCCGGTCATGAGCAGCAGCACGCCCGCTAACCGCTCCATTACTCGAAGCTCCCACGCACCCGCGCGCGCCAGATGCGCCAGGTCATCTTGAGGAAGAGCGCGCTATCCTTGATCGGTCGAAAGTGGCTCTTCTTGTCGTTGTAGATGGTCTTGATCGGCACCCAACCGACCTTCAAGCCGGCGAAGTCGGCGCGCAGCAGCATCTCGACCTCAGCCTCGAAGCGCGTGCTGGTCGGGCGGACCTCCTGCATGGCGCGGCGGCTGAACAACCGGTAGCCGCTCTGGTTGTCGGGGATCGGTCGGCCCATCGCGAACCTCAACAGGAACGAACCGACATTGTTGCCGAAGCGGCTTTTCGCGGGCATCTTATCGTACTGCCGCTGGCCGATGATGATGTCGCCCTGACCGGAGCGGAACGCCTCGACGAAGAGCGGGATTTCGTCCGGGTCGTGCTGGCCGTCCGCATCGAGCGTAATGGCCGCGTCGACCCCGCGCTGGATCGCGTAGTCGAAGCCGGTCAGCAGCGCCTTGCCCTTGCCCTGGTTGCGGCCGTGACTGACCACCTTTGCGCCCGCCAGCGCGGCCGCGCCGCCGGTTCCGTCGGACGAGCCGTCGTCGACCACGACCACGGGCAGGTATTTCGCCGCGCCGGCCACGACGTTGGCGATATAGCGCGCCTCGTTGTAAGCCGGAATCAGGGCGATAATCTCGCCGTTGCCTGCGCGTGTCGCATCTGTGTTGCCCTTGCTCATGCCTCTTCCTGTCGCTAACTGACGATGGGGTGAGTAGTTTACCCTGCGCGGCGGGTTGCGTCAAAGCGTCGCAGCAACCCACCGCGGGACCGTGCGTAGTAGAGATAGCCGCACGGGAGCGACGCGCGCGGCAGGAGGGCAAAGATGACGGATCGTGTGTTGGTCGCTTATGCGACAAACGCCGGGTCGACCGCGGACGTGGCGAAGGCCGTCGGCGAGGAGCTGGTCAACTGCGGCGCGCGGGTTGAGACGCGGCCGATCGCGGAGGTGAAGGGCGTCGACCTGAGCCAGTACGGCGCGGTTGTCGTCGGCGCGCCCATGATCCTGGGCTGGCATCGCGAGGCGCAGAAGTTTCTTAAGGCGAACCGCGCTGCGCTGGCGAACAAGCCTGTGGCGCTGTTTGCGACCGCGATGACGGTGACAAAGACGGCGGAGCCGGTCCCACCGGAAGCAGTTGTCGATCCGAAGCTGCTGAAACCGGCGGCTAAGGCGGGGCGGTTGGGCTTCAAGGAGCGGTTCACCACGTTGAGGCACTATCTCGGTCCAATGCGGAAGAGCGCGGGCGAAATCAAACCGGTCAGTGTGGCCTTCTTCCGCGGCAAGCTCGATTTCGGGCGGCTTAAATTCTACCAGATGCTCTTCGTGATGCTGGTCGTCGGCGCGCAGCCGGGCGACTACCGCAACTGGGACGCAATCCGGGCGTGGGCGCGGGACTTGCCGCAGAAGTTCGCGCAGGTTTGATCTCGGCGCGAAATAAGAAACCAGGCTTCGTCTCAGCCACCGTCACGAAGTGATGCGCTGAGGCGAAGCCTGGTTTCTTCTATGGCGCGAAACGAGTTTTCAGCGCGGGCACTGGCCCGTCAGCCGCGCGACGAAGCCGTGGATCTTGTGGAAGAACGGCGAGCGCGCCGCGAACATATAGGGGCAGTAGCCGGGGATGACGGCGATGCCGTTCTCCTGGCAGTAGGCGATGGCCGCGGCGTTGTCCGCCGAGCGGTCGCTGACGCCGTAGAACCACACGCGCTTGATCCCGGCCTCCGCGCAGTCTCGCACGAGTTGCTCGTTCACGGCGGGCGACGTGAGCAAGAGCGCGCTGTCGACGTGGCCGGGGATGTCCTGCACGCGCGCATACGCAGGCGCGTCGCCAATTGTCTTCAGGTTCGGGCTAACCGCGACTGCGTCGTAGCCCCAATTCTTCAGGTCGCTATACAGCCGCTGTCCGAACTCCTTCGAGTCGCGCGGCACGCCGACAATCGCCAGCCGGGGTGACGCGAAAAACGCGTCGATTTCTTCGCGAACCGTGGTCGTGCTCATGATTTTACTTCCTCCTACACGCATTACGCACAGGAGGCGCTTGCGTTGCGCGGGCTGGCGGCTCCGTTAGTGTCCGCCGGCCTTTTCCACCACCACCCAAACATTGATCGGGTCATCCGCATACACCGTCACCCTGCGACCGGCCCCTTCAAAGAGGCAGCCGAGGTCGCCCGCGCGGTAGAAGCGGCTGCCCATGAGCGCCAACTTCTCGCCCAGCGCAACGAGCTTGACCGGCAGCCGTTCGTAGTTCATCTCTTCGATCACGAGGCGGCCACCGGGCGCAAGGACGCGCAACAGTTCGGGCGCGGCTTTCCTTTGATCGTTGAAGTGGTGGAACGCGTCCACAATCAGAATGCGCTCAAAAGCGCCGTTGCGGTAGGGCAGTCGTTCCGCTTCCGCGCGCGTCGCAAGCAAGCCGTCTTTCGCCTTTGCGCCGCGCAGCATACCCCTCGACGGGTCCGCAAGGACGATCTGCTCGACGTCGGCGGCCAGCAGTGCCGCCACGCGTCCGGTGCCACCGCCCACGTCCAGCAGTCGCCGCGCAGGCAAGGCGAGCAACTCGCGAAGCCGTGAAGGGTCCATCCCCGCGAAAACCCGGTCATAGAACGGCGCCAGGAACGAGAAGTGATCGAGACCCCGCATGCCCTGCCTCGCCTTCGGCCTAAAAGCGACTATTCGCGCACGTGCCCGTCGCCTATTCCGATCCACTTGTAGGTGGTCAGCTCTTCCAGCCCCATCGGCCCGCGCGCATGCAGCTTTTGCGTGCTCACCGCGACTTCCGCGCCCAGGCCGAACTGCCCGCCGTCGGTGAAGCGCGTGCTGGCGTTGACATAGACCGCGGCTGAGTTGACCTCGTTGACGAAGCGCTGCGCGTTGCGCCAATCGTTGGTAAGGATGCTGTCGGAGTGCTCGGTGCTGTGCGCTGCGATGTGGTCGATGGCTTCGTCAAGCCCGGAAACCACCCTGACGCTCAGCACAAGCGACATCCACTCGGTGTCAAAGTCGTCCGGCCCGGCGGGCTTAATGCCCATCTGCGGCCCGCCCGCAGCCAGAATCGTCATGGCCTCGCGTTCCGCGCGAATCTCCACGCCGCTGCGCTTGAGCCGCGCGACGACCTTCGGCAGGAACTCGCTCGCGACCGCGCGGTGGACCAGGAGCGTGTCGAGCGCATTGCAGACGCTCGGCCGCTGCACCTTGGCGTTCTCGACGATGTCGACCGCGCGGACGAGGTCCGCGCTTTTGTCCACATAGATGTGGCAGATGCCCATGCCGCCAGTGATGACCGGGATGGTGGCCTGCTCGCGGCACAGCTTGTGGAGCGACGCGCCGCCGCGCGGGATGATCATGTCGACGTAGCGGTCGAGCCGGAGCAGTTGGCCGACGAGCTCGCGGTCGGGATCGTCGATGTACTGCACGGCATCCGCGGGCAGACCGCACGACTCCAGGGCGCCGCGGATCAACTGCGCGAGCGCAGCGTTGCTGCGAAATGTCTCACTGCCCCCCCGCAGGATAGACGCATTGCCCGTCTTGAGGCAGAGCGCGGCCACGTCCATCGTCACGTTCGGCCGCGCCTCGTAGACGACGCCAACCACGCCGATGGGGGTCCGCCGCTTCGACAGCCGCATCCCGTTCGGCAGCACGCGGCCGTCGAACTCCTCGCCCACCGGGTCCGGCAGCTCGGCCACCTTGCGCACATCGGCCGCGAGCGCGGCCAGCCGCTTCTCGTTGAGCAGCAGCCGGTCGAGCAGCGCCTGGCTCAGCCCCTTCTGCAGGCTGTCGGCAAGGTCGTGCGCGTTGGCGTTGAGCACCGCGCTCGCGTTTGATTCCAGCGCCGCGGCGATTGCCAGCAACGCGGCGTCCTTCTCGCTGCGGCGCAGCGTCGCCAGCCTGCGGCTCGCCAGCCGGGCTGCCTTTCCCATCTGTTCGAGGTCGGTCATAGGGCTTTCCTTACAGGAGCATAAGATCGTTGCGGTGCACGGCGACCGGCCCCGCGGTGTAGCCGAGGCGGTCGGCGATTTCCCCGGACTGGCAGCCGGCGATTCGGCGCATGTCGGCGGAGTCGTAGCGGGCAATGCCGCGCGCGAGCGCCGTGTCGCCCTGGTCGACGATGAGCACGCTGTCCCCGCGCTCGAATGTCCCTTCGACCCTGGTGATCCCGGCGGGAAGCAGGCTGCTGCCCCGCTCCCGCAGCGCCAGCGCCGCGCCCGCGTCGACGAACAGGCGGCCTTTTGGCCGCGCCTTGCCGAAGATCCAGCGCTTGCGGTTTTCGGTGGGCGAGTCGAGTGGCGGGAAGCGCGTGCCGATGGCCTCACCGGCCGCCGCGCGCAGGATCACGTCGGGCGCGCGGCCCCCGGCAATCACCACATCAACCCCCGCGCGCCGCGCCGTGTCCGCAGCTTGCAGCTTGGTCGCCATGCCGCCGGTGCCCAGCCCCGTAACGCTGCCCCCCGCGACGGCCTCGATGGTGGCGTCGATGTTGCGCACCTCGTGGATGAGCTGCGCGTCGGGATGACTGCGCGGGTCAGCCGTGTACAGCCCGTCCAGGTCGGTCAGCATCAGCAGCAGGTCGGCCTCGGCCAGCACGGCGACCATCGCGGACAGGTTGTCGTTGTCGCCAACTTTGATTTCCGCGGTCACGATGGCGTCGTTTTCGTTCACCACGGGAATGATGCGGTGTTCGAGCAACGCCTGGAGCGCATCGCGCGCGTTGAGGAAGCGGTGCCGGTCATCGAAATCGACGCGCGTCAGGAGCACCTGCCCCACGACCAGCCCGTAAATCTCGAACAGCCCCTCCCACACGCGCATGAGGCGGCTCTGCCCGACCGCCGCCAACATCTGCTTGGTCGAGACGGTGGGCGCGAGCTGCGGGTGGCCGAGCATCTCGCGGCCCGCGGCGATTGCGCCCGACGTGACGACGATGACGTCGCAGCCCTCCCCGTGGAGCCGCGCGCACTGCCGCGCGACCTCGACCATGCCGGCGCGGTCGAGCCGCGGTCCGCCGCCGGTGAGCACGCTGGTGCCTAGCTTGACTACAATTCGTTTACGCATGAGAGATTTACCGCCGCGAATGCAAAGCCTTTAGCCGCAGAGGCCCAAAGCGCCTCTGCGGCCTCGGTGTCCTCTGTGGCTAAGTTAATACCGGGGCGCGTCGGCGCGGGGCTTCAACATTGAGGCGCCGATATTGTAGTGGACAGGACGGAAGGTGACAAGCTTGCGAAAGGTCGGCGCGTGGAACGCGCAATTAGCAAGTTTCCAGTTTATAAATGCGCCGAAGTTGACCGTCGCGGCGGGCTTTGGTACTATGGGCGCGCAAGATATCGTGTGGAGAGAGGCATGTCGGATAGCGAACTGAACCCGGCCGTGGGCGACCAGCTCCAGCCGACGCGGCGCAAGATCCTGCTGGCGCTGAAGCAGCGCGGCGGGTTGACCGCGGCCGAGCTGGCCGAGCAGCTTGGCATCACGAGCATGGGCGTGCGCCGGCATTTGACGATGCTGGAGCGCGACCGGCTGGTGCGCTACGATCTGGTGCAGCGCGGCAAGGGCCGTCCGTCCTACGTGTACTCGCTCAGCGCCGAAGCCGACAACCTCTTCCCGAAGAACTACGCTGCGCTGGCGAACGAGTTGCTCGGCTACCTGGCCGCGGAGGACGACCAGCACGTCATCGAGCTCTTCGATCAGCGCGCGCAGCGGCGCATCCGGCAGGCGCAAAGCAAACTGGGCGGCAAGCCGCTGGCGGAACGCGTTGCGGGCCTTGCCGACATTCTCCGCACCGAAGGCTACCTGGCCGAGTGGGAGCAGGTCGACGCGGACACGTACCTGCTGAGCGAGCACAACTGCGCGGTTCACGATGTGGCGCAGGAGTTCCGCGCCGCGTGCGGATCGGAGTTGACCTTCCTGCAGGCTGTGCTGCCCGACGCGGACGTGACGCGCGAGCATCACATGATGGGCGGCGATCTGATGTGCGCATACCGCATCCGGCGGCGCTGAGATGTTCGTCACCGCGCTGGCCGCCGACCTGATCTTTGCGACGCGCATCGAGGCGGCGATTCGCGCGGCGGGCGCGCAGGCGCGCATCGTGGACAGCGGCGCGGCGCTGTGGGACGCCATCGAGCGCTGGCCGGAGTTGGTGCTGATCGACCTCTCCACTGCAGGCTGGGAGGAGCCGGTCCGTCGCGCGAAAACCCTTCCGCAGACACGCGCCATTCCGATCGTCGCGTTTGGCTCGCACGTGGACACCAGCACGCTGCGCGCGGCGCGGCAGGCCGGTTGTGACCATGCCTGGGCGCGCTCCCGCTTCGTTGAAGAGTTGCCCCGCCTGCTCAAGGACACGCTCCACCCGCCCACGCGCTACGTTCCCGGCTGGGACGAGCCGCCGCCTGCCGGGTTGCTGCATGGCGTCGAGCAATTCAACGCAGGCGAGTACTGGGAGTGCCACGAGACGCTTGAGGGGCTGTGGGTGGCGGAGAAGCGTGAGGTGCGCGACCTGTATCAGGGCATCCTTCAGGTGGGCGTCGCGTTTCACCAGCTCGACAAAAACAACTTTCCGGGCGCGATCAAGATGTTCCGACGCGGGCTGCCGCGGCTGCGCGGGCTGCCGGAAGTGTGCCAGGGCGTGCGCGTTGCGGAACTCGCAGCGGCTGCGCGTCAGGTCCATGATGTCGCGCTTGATCTCGGTCCCGAACAACTCGCAGAATTGCCGCGGCCGTTTCCCGCCATCAGCCTCGCCTGACCGCGAATCCCACCGCTTTCAGGTCGCCATGTGCCGGAACATCAAGCCACTCTACAACTTCGAGCCGCCTGCGACGGAGGACGAAGTTCGCGCGGCTGCGCTGCAATATGCGCGGAAGATCAGCGGCTTCAACAAGCCGTCGAAGGCGAATGAGGCGGCGTTCAACGCGGCCGTGGACGAGATCGCAGCAGCGTCCGCGCGGTTGCTCGCGTCGCTGCAAGGCGGCGGCGCGCCGAAGCACCGCGAGGCCGAAGCCGCGGCGGCGAAAGCCCGGTCGGCCAAACGGTTTGGCGCGGCATAAAACAATCTGAGGAGGCGACAGTGAAGATCGGATTGACAAGCGTAATGGTCGATGATCAGGAGAAGGCGCTGAAGTTCTATACGGAGAAGCTGGGCTTCGTGGTGAAGACCGATATGCCGATGGGGGACGGCGCGCGCTGGCTGACTGTGACGTCACCCGAGGGGATCGAGGGCGTTGAGCTGCTGCTGGAACCGCTGGGCTTTGAGCCGGCGCGGACCTATCAGAAGGCCGTTCGTGACGCGGGGATGCCGCTGACCGTCTTCTTTACGAACGATCTCGATGCGGAGTACGCCAAATTGAAGGAGCGCGGGGTTGTCTTCGTCGTTGAGCCGACAAAAACGCCGTGGGGCGCGCATTCGCTCTTTGACGACACGTGCGGGAACCTGATTAACCTGGTGCAAGTTTCGTAGTTGGAAGCCGCGGCGGTCTCGCAGGAGGTATTGCGAGGCCGCAGCGGGGACTATGCCGTGACGCCTTTCAACACGCGCAGCGCGCGGAGCGTGACCCAGGGGTTCGGCTGCTTCTTCGGCCCGAAGTCGACCCACGTCTTGCCCTCATACGTGTACTCCAGCGGCCAGCGGCCTGCCGCGTCCTGCTTGTGGCGGATCAGTTCCAGCGCGGGCGCGAGCCGTGGATCAGAGCCGCAGCCGAGCGCGACGAGCGCCTCCACGTTCTGCAGGATGTCGGTGACGTAGAACACGGGGAACCCGAACTGCCACCACGACCGGTTGGGTTTGTCGGAGCCGCCGTTAGGGTAGTTAACTGCCGCCGGATTGCCCGCCAGCAAGAACTTCACGCCAGCCTCGATGGCGCGTTCCAACAAAGGCGCGCGGCTCGCGGCAGGCCACTTGCCGAACGCCAACATGACTTTCACTCCGCCCCATGCGCATGGTTGGCCGTAATTCGCCCCGCATGCGAACCCGGGCCCACACTTGTATGCGTAATAGCGAACAGGCGCGGTGCGGTCGTCTTGCGGCGCGATGCCTTCGCCCGTTACGCTTCGCGCCATCCAGTCAAAGGCGGTCTTGAGCCGCTGATCATCGCATCCCAGGTCAAGGAGCGCGGCGCACATGTTGCCCTGGAGACAGTCGATCGTGCCGGACGGCGCGCCCGTGCAGGTAAACTGGCCGTGGGGCGACAGGTTGTGGTCGAGCAAATAACAGCAAGCGCGGGCGACCCGCTCGTCTTCCTTCGCAGACGCGCCCAGTTGCGCGAGAGCGATCAGCGCCCACACCGTGGAGCGGTACTTCGGATTGTAGCCGTGGCCTGACTTAACCCAGAAGCCGTCCGGCTCCATATGGGCGAGAATGGCCGCAATTGGTCCGTCAGTGTGGGCTTCGCGACGGGCGCGCGCCAGCTCAGGGTCATCGGCGGGCAGATCGAGCAAATCGCGTAACGCGAGATAGCGAACGCCTGGCCCGCTTGCCAGTAACCACGGCAGCGGGTCGGCGCGGAGTTGCGATTGCCAGGCCATCAGCGGTGCCTTTCTGCGGCTACAGGCCGCCAGGATTGAGACCAGCAACCGACGCGCTCGCCGGCGCCGACGCAGACAGCGGACGCAAGGCGCGAAATCCGAAATAGACCGTCAGCACGGCAAAGACCGCGAGCCGCCAGTACGAGCTGAGCGGATCGGCGAAAGCGTAGCTCTGCGCTGCGAGCGCGAAGAGGACGTAGACGTACGGGAACGCAGGGCGTTCGAGCAGGTCGAGCGTGAGCAGCAGCATGAGCGGCATGAAGCGATAGTGCATGTCGCTCCACTTGCCCAGGCAGATGAAACCGGCGAAGATCGCGCCCATCGCGGCGAGGGTCGGCGCGGCGAGGGGCGGGGACCACGGTGGCGTCCAGCGCGTCGCGCGGGTGGGGGGCAGCAGTGCGGCCGGAACTCGCAGGGCGAAGAGGGCGGCGAACGCGGCTGCCAGCAGCAGGAACAGGGGGCTTGTCCAGCGCACGAGGGCGGCGTTTGCCACGGGTTGGAGCGCGGGGACGACCCGGCTGACCACCGCATCCAACAGCGTCGGGATGTTCAGGCCGTACAGGATGCGGCGACCTTCAACCCCGAAGAGGCTGTAAGTGACTTCGCCCGGCCAGCGCAGCCAGAACGGCAGGATGAGGGCCAGCGGGATCGCCGCAGCAGGCAGCGCGAACGCAAGCAGGGGGCGCAGGGTGGCGCGGCGCAGCGGCCACGCCGCGCGCAGCGCCAGCAACGCCACGGGCAGAAACGCAAAGAGCGCGGTCTGCTTTGCCGCCAGAGCAAGCCCCCAGAGCGCGCCGGCCGCCAGCGCGTTTGTCGATTGCAACGCGAGCAGGATCAGCAGCAGAATCAGGCTCTCGTGGTGGCCCATATAGGCGGAGCTAACGGGCGCAATGAAGGTCAGAAGGGGGAGCGCAAATGCGATGACCTGCCAGCGGAGCGTCTGGCCTCCCGTCCACTTCGCCGTGAGTCGGACGATCTCTCGCGCCAGCAGGACGTCGGTGATCAGCCACGGCAGGGCAATCAGCACCTCGATCCCGCGTGACGACAGCCCAATAGCCTGGCCGAGCAGAATGAACGGCGCGAGCAGCAGCGGCATGAGCGGAGGATAAGTAAAGGCCATGCCGAGCGGCGGCGCAGCCCACTGCTGGTTAAGGTGGACGTACAGGTCGAACGAACCGTTAGCGATGCTCTCGGCGGCGACGCGAAACCACGTCGCATCTTCCTGATGATAGCCGAGAAACCGCGCCAGCATCCCCAGCGCAATATACATCAGGCCGCCGAGCAACATCCAACGTTGCGCGAGAAACCGGGAGAGGTGGGACATAGCTGCTCCAGGGCAGTCAGTAGGAACTACTCGATCCGCCTGTCGCGCCCATTGTAACGCAACTTATCGGGACAGCCTTATTTCGCTGCGAGAAGTTTACGGGAACCAAAGTGTAACGTTTGCTCGTTTGTAGCATCATATTGAGGGTGCTATAATTGTCTTTGGTTGGGGAGTAGCCTACCCACAGGGGCTGGACAGTCGTCAATACGGAGTAAATCGGGCCGCGCTCGACCTCCCGGCTGTCTAATCGCACGGCTCTGTGAGCCATATGCGAGGGGCGAGACCACCACGACGCATTCGCCGTGGGGGTCCGTCCCTTTTTGTTTGCTGAAACGGACCCCGGAACCTGTGAGTTGATGGAGGGTCCCGAATGGAAGTGTCCCCGTTCATCTGGGCCGGGTTTATCGTCTTTGTCCTGGCGATGCTGGCCCTCGACCTTGGCGTGTTCAACCGCAAGGCGCACGCCATTACCATGAAGGAAGCGGGGATCTGGACTGCGGTCTGGATCAGCCTCGCGCTCGTCTTCAATGTCGTCATCTACTTCTGGCGCGGTTCGGTTCCCGCGCTGGAGTTTCTCACCGGCTATCTGATCGAAAAGGCGCTGAGCGTCGACAACCTGTTTGTCTTTGCGCTCATCTTCACCATGTTTGCGGTGCCGAACCGCTATCAGCACCGGGTGCTATTCTGGGGCGTGCTGGGCGCGCTGATCATGCGCGCGATCTTCATCGGCGCAGGCGCGGCCCTGCTCGAGCGCTTCCACTGGATGATCTACGTGATGGGCGCGTTCCTGGTCTTCACCGGCATCAAGCTGGCGGTGCAAAAGGAAACCGAGGTCCATCCCGAACGCAATCCGCTCGTCAGGCTGTTCTCGAAGATTTTCCCCGTCACGCCGAACTACCACGGCGAGGCGTTTTTCGTCCGGCTGAACGGCGTTCTGGCCGCAACGCCCCTCTTCATCGTGCTGCTGGTCGTGGAGAGCACGGATGTTGTCTTTGCGGTCGACTCAATCCCGGCCATCTTTGCGGTGACGACCGACCCGTTCCTCGTGTACACGTCGAACGTGTTCGCGATCCTGGGTCTGCGGTCGCTGTACTTCCTGCTGGCAGGCGCGTTGGACAAGTTCCACTATCTCAAGCCTGCGCTGGCGATCATCCTGAGCTTTGTCGGCATCAAGATGCTGGTGAGCAGCTTTGTCAAGATTCCGGTCGGGGTGTCGCTGGGCGTGATTGCCGGGTTGCTGACGGTGGCGGTGATTGCGTCGCTGGTGCGGGCAAAGCGGCTGGAGGGGCAAGAGAGCGTGCCGGAAGGCATTGAAGCGTAGTGGCGCAAAGAGAAGCCGGGGTTCTGTCAGAACCCCGGCTTCTCTTTAACTCACATCTCGCCGTCCCAGAAGGGCGGCACGCTGAGCTGGCCGCGCACTGCGCCGGGACGATAGTCCGTCGTGTGGACGTTGACGTAGAATGCGGCCGGATTGGCGAGAATTTCCGCCATCAGCGCATGGTCAACCGCCACGCAGCCGGACGACATACCGCTTGCATCGGGCGGAGTCAACGGGACGACGATCGGGCCGGGAGAACCGGCCGGGGCGCGATGGATGTGCGCGCCGACCGCAGGCAGGGTGATGTTCTGCACTGCGAGCGCGTAGCAGACTTCGCCAGTGTTGTGGCTGAAGAGGAACCGGGCGTAACCGACACCGTCCGGATCGCCCGGCCCGGGCGCCTCATTTGCGCCGTTCATGGGCGCATGCAGGGGCATCGCAAGGACGCCGGGCCGCTCAAAACCGGCGCTGGCCGGCAACGCTAACGCCGCCAGAATGAGCAACGCAACCAACACGACAAGCGATTTCCGCGCGTTCTTTCCTCTCATAATCCACCTCCCACGATATTCGCTGCTGGCAGATACAGACCTGTTCAAGCGTACGTGCGGGAGGCGCATGTTGGATCACTTAACGATTCAGGTTTTGCGCAAACCGCCTGTCGTAGATTCCGTTGGTCAGTCGTACGGCGCTCTGCCCCCGCTTGCCGCATAAGGGCGCAGCAGGCGTTGCGTCAACGCGAGCGCAGGAGCGCCAGCAGGCGCAGGATGGAAACGTACATCCAGATGATCGAGAGCATGAGGCCGAACGCGCCATACCACTCCATGTACTTCGGAGCGCCCGCGCGCGACGCCTGTTTGATAAACTCGAAGTCAACTGGCAGGTTGAGCGCAGCGATGACGACGACCAGGAGCGCGAAACCGATGCCGAGGGGCGTCGGCGCAAAGAGGAAGTTGAAGCGAACGCCGAACAGCGAGAGCAGCCAGGCGGTCAGGTAGAGCAGCATGAGGCCGCCCATCGCGATCATGATGCCCATGACGAATTTCGACGTCACCTTGATGAAGCCGAGGGTGTAGATCAGCCAGGTGGCCCCGAAGACGGCGATAGTCGCGACGATAGCCTGCCCGACAATGCCCTCCCACTCCATGTTGAAGTAGCGCGCCGAGATGCCGAGCAGCGCGCCCTGCGCCAGCGCGTAGCCGATCGCGACGAGCGCCATCCAGCGGCCCGCGAAAATGCCCGCAATGGCAAAGACGAAGGTGAGCAGGAACGCGAGCCAGGTCCAGGCGGGCAGAAGGGCAACCTCGACGCCGCGAATGGTTTCGATGCGAACCTGCGACCAGCCCCAGGCGCCGGCAGCAACCAGAATGATGAGGAGCAGGCCGGTCTTGAGGTAAGTTCCGATGGCCGTCATGCCGGCGCGTTCCTTGAGGCCGTTTCGCTCAAGGGTGCGCGCAAACGCCTGCTGATTAAGGGCAGGGTTGTTAGACGTTTCCTGCTTAACGGGGGCGCCGCCAAAGGTGGGACTTGCTGTCGTCATGTGACTAACTCCATGTCGCGGAAAATGGCGCGCTGGTGCGCGATAGCCGCAGTGTAGCATCGGCCAAAGGGCGCGACATCAGCCGAACGTATAGACCTGGGCGAGCTGTGAAGGCGAATGAAGACGCGAAACGAGGGGACGCGTGCGCATCCCCTCGTTTCGCAGAGCGAAGTCAGATCAGGGCAGCGGATTGCCGCCGGGCAGGTTGATGCCGAGCAGGCCGAGCAGCCAGCTCAACAGCCAGGCCACGACGCCAATCGCAATCGCGGCGATGATCGCGCCGACGAAACCGCCCACGCGCATCCCGCTGACGAAGCGATCCGCAAGCATCAGGACGATGGCGGCGACGATGATGTTGATGATCGCGCCGAGCAGGCCGGGTCCGCCGAGGCTGATTCCCAACACGCCCAGCAACCACGTGAGAATGGCCGTAATGATCGCGATCACGAGCGCGGTGACGAAGGCCGCGCCGAATCCGCTAACGGTCATGCCGAGGCCGAGTTTGCCGACGATCCAGATGACAATCGCCGACACGATCAGGGAAACGAGGAACCAGATCAACCATTCCATAGCTTTGTCTCCTTTCCAGCACTGAAAACTCGCGATGCGCATAACATAGCGTGTTCCAGCGCAAACCGCAACGTCCTTTTGTCTTAATTCCGCTCAAACAGCGCGCAAGTTGAGGCGCGCAGAAGCGGAACTCCGCTGTCCGTCACTCCGTCTCAAGCGCAGCGTCAAAGTAGTTACAGGAGGGATAGGATGCGATCACGAAGTCTTGCTGCTGGTCTGACTTTGCCCGCGCTGCTGGGCCTGATGCTTCTCGTTGCGGCGTGCGCGCCGATTCCCGTTTTGCCCGCGCCGACTGCGGTTGCGCCCACCACCGCGCCGGCCACCGAAGTCGCTCCGTTTACCGCAACTCCGCCGCCGCCAGCCACTGAGCCGCTGACCCCGACCCTCGCCGCGCCGGCTGTGAGCGCGACCGTCACCGCGACCGTCGTGATCACCGATGTGGCCCCTGTTCTGCCAACTGTCACGACGCCGGTGACGCCTGCTGTTACAGCGGAGGCGGGCGCTCCCGTGACCGGCACGCTGGCCGCGCCTTCGTGGGTCGCGGCGACCTATCGGGATGAAGTGGGCGGCTGGGAGATCGACTATCCTGATGGGTGGTTTGTCACGGACGTTGACGCGCAGATCAAGCAGGAGGCGCTGGGCTACAGCGTGACGCTCACGTCGTGGCAGCCGCAAGAGCCGGGGACGCAAGGCATCCCCGAAGGCGGCAGCAAGCTCGACATCAGCGTCACAAAGGGCGGCGCAGAATCGGTTGAGACTGCGGTTGAGGCGCGCCGCGCGGAGATCGGCGCGGGCGATGCGGGCAGCCAGATCGTCTTCGAGGAGCCGTGGGACCTCCTGAGCGGGGTGAGCGGCGTCCATTGGACGATTCAGCCGTCGAGCGGAGAGACGATCCACGAGTTTGTGACGGCGATCAACGGCAATCGCGTCGTGGTGAGCGGCTACGGCGACGAGACGCTTTTCGAGCAAATCGTGTCGACGTTCCGGCCTCTGAACGCGGCAAAGGCGTCGCCGGAAGTGATGGTCCCGATGGTGGCGGCGGGCGGCGCAAATGAATCGCCGGCGGCAGCGCCAGCGGCAGCCGCGCCACTGGCTTCGACCACCTACACCGTGCGCGCGGGTGACACGCTGGCGAAGATCGCGGCGCGCTTCGGCGTGAGCGTGCAGGCCATCCTTGCGGCGAATCCGCAGATCACGAACCCTGATCGCATCTACGTCGGCCAGCGGATCACTATCCCGACCGGCGGCAGCCAGCCGCCGACGCCCGCGCCCGGAACGACGCGCGTCAACATCTACATGATCGGCTTGAATGACGGCAGCGTCGGCTGCGGCGACAGCGTCGTCCCGGTGCGCCGCGACGTGCCGCGCGCGAATGCGCCGCTAACGGCCGCGCTGAACCTGCTGTTGAGCCAGAAGTCGCAGTATTACGGCGAGTCGGGGCTGTACAACGCGCTTTACCAGTCGGACCTGCGCCTCGGCAGCATCACGCGCAGCGGCGGCGCGTGGACGATCAACCTGACCGGCACGCTGCGGCTGGGCGGAGTCTGCGATAACCCGCGTGTGAAGGCGCAGCTTGAGCAGACTGCGCGGCAGTTCAGCACGGTGCAGAGCGTGCGCTACTTCATCAACGGGAAGGCGCTCGACACCGTTCTTTCCGGGAAGTAACTGCGCTACGGCGTTGTCGTTAGCGCCGCATTCCCGCACCGGCCCGTTGCCGAGCGACCCAGCTCCGCGACGGGCCGGCTGGCGAAGATGCCCTCCACCTCCTGTCGCAACAGGGCGGGGTCGGCGATCACAAGCACCGCGCTCCCGTTGATCAGGGCGGACTGGAGCGCCTGCCGCGAGAGCACGGTGCCGTGGACGCGTTCCGGCGCAAGGTCGCGGCCGAGCATGGCAAGGCGGAGGATGTCGCCGACGAGCAGATCGGTCTGGAAGGTGTCGCTGAGCGCGGCCCAGAGTTGCGGGATGCGCGGGAAGAGGTCCAGTTCGAGCGCGCGGTTGCGGATCGCCCAGATGACCTGCTGCTGACGCCGCGCGCGATTGAAGTCGTTTGTCGCGTAGCGGTAGGTCACGAATTTCTTTGCCAGTTCGCCTTGCAGGAAGACCGGCCCTGCAGGCAGCATCAAATACTCGTACTGCCCCTTGACGCGCGGGTCGGGCGTCTTCTCCACGAGCGGACAGTCCAGCGTGATCGTGATGCCTTCCATCGCGTCGACAAGCTCGACCAGCCCCTCCTGCCGGATGCGCACCCAGTGCTGCGTCTCGACGCCGAGGTTGTCCCGCAAGACCTGGTTGACCAGCGCCGGCCCGCCGCCCGACCCATCGCGGTTCTCGCCGATGAAGTCGACGATGTTGATGCGCCCCGGCCCGTAGCCGGGAATCTCCACCCACAGGTCGCGCGGGATCGAGAGGATGCCGACCTCTTGCCGCGCAGAGTCCACCGCAGCCACCATGATCGTATCCGTGCGCCACATCTTGCCGCCCTGCCGCGCGTCCATGCCCAGGACAAGGATGTTTTCGCTCGTGTGGATGGAGGGCGGGCCGGGGGGCGCGGTGGGTGGAGCATTCAGCGACGGGAAGAGCGCAGGGAGGCGGAAAACCTCCACCGGTTCAGTCGATGGACCTCCCTGCGTTGAGGAAGAGGGCAGCGACGGAGGCCGTCCGCCGGTGGTGGAGAAAGCGGCGGATGCGTGGGGCGCGACGACAATCAGCAGGAAGAGCGCGAGGGTCACCATCAAGGCGCGCGGGAACAGGGTGCGACGATGGGACATGCAGGTAGCTCCGCGTCGGGTGGGTAGCAGCGGAGGAATTATACACCGGGAGAGGCGTCAACGCACGCAGGCGCAGGTGGCAATCGCTTTTGAGGGGAGAGCCTGCCACGCGCCAGGCAACTCGCAAGCGCCTGGCGCGTGGGGGAGAACTTTGTTGCGCGGCGTTCAGGTTACTTGATCGGCCAGTAGATGGACATGGGCGAGTTCTGCGGGTCGTTCATGTCCCACTTTTCATCGTACACCTCGAAGTCGGGGCCGTCGCCGCGCTCGTAGCCGGAGTTGGGCTGCCACTGCTCCATGATGTACCCATAGGTCGGGCCGAGGCTGCGCAGGGTGCACTCGAACACGGCGTACTTCTGCGTCGGAACGGTCATCGCCATCATGCCGTCGGGCAGGGCATCCGCAGCCGGCACTTCGGCGCCCGCGATGTACCACGGCTGCTCGTTGTTCGGCATCCCGAAGCAGAGGCCGATGGCAGGGCCGCTCCATTGCCCGATCTCTTGGGCCCGCGCGTTGAACTGGTCCCACGCCTTGCCGATCTCGTTGTTGTTCTCGCCATCCTCGTATGGGTCGCTGCTGATCTGCCCCGTAAACGGGATGCCGACGACGACGAAGCTCTCCTTGCTGACAATCTTAGGCTCCATTTGAACTCCCTCCCACCGTCGCGCGGCCTTTTGCGGCTGCGCGGGCCACTGGATTTCGGTGATGTAGCGGGCCGGCTCGACGCCGGGGCCCGGACCTTGCAAGTAGAGCTCACGGTTCGGGCCGGCCGCACCGTAACCGTGGCTCTGCGTCCAACTCATCAGCGCGCCGTATGCGCCGCCGATGCCTTCGTATGGCCCCGTGTACACGACCGTGGCCGCTTCGATGCGCGGGAGCGTGCGGACCCTTACCCGCGCGGCGTCCCTGAATCCGCGCAACTCATCCTTGTTGAGCGGAATGGCTGCTTCGACATCGACCCCCTGATCGCGGTACTCCGCATCGTAGTAGAGCGCCAGCGCCGCTTCCCGGCCCGTTGTGATGCTGCGGCCCGCAAGGTAGCTCGCCAGCTCACGGAACAACTCGGCCAGGTCCGCATAGCCGCCGATGGTGTCTCGGATGCTGGCGACGAGCTGCGCCTCGACCGGCTTCAGCAACACCTCGAAGCGCGGCAAGCGCCCCTCCTGCTCGATCTGCCTGAGCCGCAGCGCGACCCGTTCGAGCCGCGCCTGCTCCGCCTGCACCTGCTGGGCCAGCTCCGCATGTTTGAGCCGCATGAGGCGCTGCAACTCGCCCGCGCCCATGTCCTCCCGCACCATCTGCTCGATCTGGATGAGCGAGAAGCCGAGCTCCTTGAGCGCGAGGATGCGGTTGAGCCGGGGCAACTGCTCGAGCGCGTAGTAGCGGTAGCCGCTGTAGCGGTCGACGTAGGCGGGCTTGAGCAAGCCGAGGTCGGCATAGTACCGCAGCGTCTTCACCGACACGCGCGCCAGTTTTGAGAACTCGCCAATCTTGAGCATCTGTTTCCTCGTCCGACGGGCTTCAGCCGTCCGCACCGCAAGCTGAAGCTTACGTTACGGCAACAGTCTACACCCTCCCGCTACTGGAGAGTCAAGGGGTCATTTTTGCGTCTTGCGCACTTCGTGGCATACTACGGGCAGTCGAGTGGAGGATAAACGTATGACAGACAGGATCGCAGCCTAAAGAGTCTCACCCCGCTTCCCGTAACCCGGGAAACCACCTTGCGCGCGTGATCGTCGCGCTCAGGGGAGATTGGCGGGGCGCGCCTGCTGTGATTCTACACGCTTCTTTCGACGGCTCTTTGCGCCACAGGCAGGATGTCTGTGGCGTTTTGTTTTAAGCCGCATGCCATACCGCAGGCTCGCCCTTGTATACCGAGGGATAGTTATGCTGACAGTTCGTGAAATTACCAAATGGTTCGGCGACGTGAAGGTGCTGGACCGCATTAACTTTACACTTAACCGGGGCGAGCGCGCGGGGTTGATCGGGCCGAACGGGTCGGGCAAGAGCACGCTGCTCAAGATCATCACGGGGCAGCTTGCGCCGGACAACGGGCGGGTGCTGCTGTCGCCCAGGTCGTTGCGCGTGGGTTATCTGGCGCAGGCGCTGGAGTTCGCGCAGGGCGCGACCGTGGCCGAGGCGCTGTCGCTGGCGCAAAGCGGCTCAGATGCAGCGGATCTGGAAGCGGCCGAGGCGCGGCTCGCGCGTCTTGCTGAACGGGTGGCTGCCGCGACGAACGGCGACCTCCCTGCGGCAATGGCTGACTATGATGCGGCGCTTGCCGAGTTCGAGTCGATGGGCGGGGCAGCGCGCTATGCGGATGCGGCGGCCGTGCTGGCCGGCCTCGGCATGGCGGACGTGGCGCAGGAGCGGCTCGTCAGCAGCCTGAGCGGCGGGCAGAAGACCCGGCTTGGCCTCGCGCGACTGCTGCTCTCCGAGCCGGACCTGCTGCTGCTCGACGAGCCGACGAACCATCTGGACATCGTCGCGCTTGAATGGCTGGAGACGTACCTGTCGGGCTATCCGGGCGCGGTGCTGATCGTCTCGCACGATCGCGCGTTCCTCGACCGGACGGTCACGCGCATCCTCGCGCTCGACGAGGCGACGCACACGCTCAAGGAGTATGCGGGCGGCTACAGCGATTACGCGTTCGCTGTGGACCGCGACCTCGAAAAGCAGTGGGCCGCGTACCGCGAGCAGCAGGAGCGGTTCAAGAAGCTGGAGTCGTCCATCCGGCGACTCAGCAACCAGGCGAAGAACATCGAAGGCGAGACGATCCACTTCCACTGGCGGCGCATCGCCAAAGACCTGGCGCGGCGGGCGGTGGTGCAGAAGGAACGCCTCGAACGCATGATGGGGAGCGAGGACGCGCTGGAGAAGCCGGGCCAGACGTGGAAGATGAAGCTGGAGTTCGGGGAGACCCCGCGCAGCGGGCAGGACGTGTTGCAGGCGCGCGACCTGACTTTCGGCTACGAACCTTCGCGACCGTTGCTGCGCGAGGTCAGCCTGCACCTGGCCTACGGCGAGCGAGCCGTGCTGGTCGGGCCGAACGGCACGGGCAAGACGACGCTGCTCAAGTTGATCATGGGGCAGTTACAGCCCTGGACCGGCGAAATCCGCCTGGGCCGCGGGGTGCGGATCGGCTACATGGCGCAGGAGCAGGAGAACCTCGACCCGAAGGCAACGCCGCTTTCCGCGCTGCGGAAGGCCGCGCCGCTGGATGAGACCGACGCGCGCTCCTTCCTGCACTACTTCCTCTTTGCGGGGGATGAGGTGTTTACGCCGGTGGGCAAGCTGAGCTTCGGCGAGCGGAGCCGGCTGAGCCTCGCGCTGCTGGCCGCGCAGGGGCGCAACCTGCTGCTGCTCGACGAGCCGGTGAACCACCTTGACATCGACTCGCGCGAGCGGTTCGAGCAGGCCATCCTGCGCTTCGAGGGGACGGTGCTCGCCGTGGTGCACGACCGCTACTTTATCGAGCGGCTGGCGACGCGCGTGTGGGTGATGGAGGGAGAATCCGTGCGGGTGGCGTGAGGGGAGAAGCCAAATGTGATGTAGGCGCGCTCACAGGCGAGCGCGCCTGGTTTGTGGCATACTGCGCCCATGTCATTGTGGCCTTTTGCGCGAGAGGAGCAGTCGGTGGTGCGCGCAGCCGGTCCGCAGGATCGGGCCGCGCTCAACCTGCTGCTCGCGCGCACGTGGCGCAGGCATGGCAGCAGCGCGCTGGAGGACCAGGCGGAGCTGTTGCAGGGCGGCATCAGCACGATCTCGCTGACCCGCACCGACGCGCACGGGTTCCTCGGCCTGCGGCTGCGCCAGCCCGCCGGTTCGCCGCCGCAGGTGTGGGCGGATTTGAACCTCGCCGCCGTGGAGTCGGGCGGGCGCGTGGATGGCGTGCTGACCGCGTTGACGCGCGGTGCGCTGCCCGGCTTGCAGCAGGCGGGGGCGACGGGGATCGTGTGCCTTGCGCCGCCAGGCTGGCTGGAAGAGGGGCTGGCGCGAGCGGGGTTCGTCGAGGAGGACAAGGTGATCACCTACGCGTTCACCGACCTCCGCGCGCAACTGCCTGACGACGAGCCCGCGCGTCTGAGACCCGCACACTCCGGCGACACGGAAGAAATCCTCCGCATCAACGCGCTGGCGTTCGGCCCGTTCTGGCAGTACGACGATGCGGTGGTGCTGGGTTGGGTGCTGTCGTCCGACCGGGCGGTCGTGGCGGAGGTGAACGGTCAGATAGCGGGGTTCGCCGTAACCACGATGGGGCTATCAGGCAACTACGCGCACCTGATACGCGTGGCGACCGATCCGTTCTTCCGCCGTCGTGGCATCGGCCGGCAACTCGTCGGCGATTCGATTGAGTACTCGCGCGAAGTGGGCGCGCCCGGCCTCGCGCTCAATACGCAGGCGAGCAACCAGATTTCCCGCAGCCTGTACGAGTCGCTTGGGTTTCGGCAGACGGGGCATGTGCTGAGCGCGATGGTGTACTGGCTGTAGAACGGTTCGTAGTGGGCGCTTCAGCGCCCGACGCGTGGCGTAGGGAGACGGGCGTTGAAGCGCCCACTACGAACCCTTAAGAAGGCGATAAACGCGCGCTTCCCACGGGCGGAGCGTTAGCCCCCGCAGATTCTCTCCCTCTTGCGCCGAATAGTTCGCGATCAGCAACTCCTGCCCCCATATCTCGATCTCCGGCGGGAGCGCGAAGTGGGCCTCGGTCCCGCTCCAGTTAAGGATGACCAGCAGGCGATCAGCTTCGAGCGCGCGCGTGAACGCGTAGATTTGCGGGTGCTCCGGCAGGAGGATGTCGTACTCGCCGTAGACGATCACCGGATTCTCGCGACGCAGTTGGATCAGCCGTTGATAGTAGCGGAAGACCGAGTTCGGGTCGGCCAGCGCCCGCTCGACGTTGATTTCGGGGTAGTTCGGGTTGACCTTGATCCACGGCGCGCCGGTCGTGAACCCCGCATTCGGCGCGTCGCGCCACTGCATCGGCGTGCGCGCGTTGTCTCGGCTGCGCTGGTGGACGATCAGCATGGCAAGCTCGGCGGGGACGCGGCCTGAACCGACCGCCTCGCGATACTTGTTCAGCGTCTCGATGTCGCGGTAGTCGTCAATCGACGGGAACGCGACATTGGTCATGCCGATCTCCTCGCCCTCGTAGACGTATGGCGTGCCTTGCAACATATGGAGGAACGTGCCGAGCAGTTTGGCCGACTGGACGCGATATTGCTGATCATCGCCGAAGCGCGAGACGGGCCGGGGTTGGTCGTGGTTGCTGAGGTACTGGCTGTTCCAGCCGCCGCCCGCCGAGATGTCCTTCTGCCAGCGCGTGATGATCGCCTTGAGCTCGGCCAACTGCCACGCGCGCGGCATAAACGTGCCGGTGCGGTCGTAGTCCACATCCATGTGCTCGAACTGGAAGAGCATGTTGAGCGGGCCGGTTTCTTCGTTGGTGAGCTGCGCACCCTCCACTGTCGTCACGCCGGGCGTCTCGCCCACCGTGATAATGTCATACTTCGACAGCACCTCGCGCTTCATCTCGTCGAGAAATTCCATCATGCGCGGGCCGTTGGTGAAGTACTGGCCGCCCCACTGATAGAAGCCGGGCTGCGTGGCGGGCGCGTCGGGCAGGCCGGGAACCTTCGAGATCATGTTGATGACGTCCATGCGGAAGCCGTCGACGCCCATGTCGAGCCACCAGCGCATCATGTCGTAGACTTCCGCCCGCACCTGCGGATTCTCCCAGTTGAGGTCGGGCTGCTTTTTCGAGAAGAGGTGCAGGTAGTATTCGCCGGTCGCCTCGTCAAGCTGCCACGCGCTGCCCGCAAAATGCGAGAGCCAGTTGTTCGGCTCGCGGCCGTCGACGGGCGGACGCCAGATGTAGTAATCGCGGTAGGGGTTATCCTTCGAGGCGCGCGACTGGACGAACCACGCGTGCTCGTCCGACGTGTGATTCACCACAAGGTCCATCATCAGCTTGATGCCCCGCCGGTGCATCCCGTCGAGCATCTCGCGAAAGTCGTCCAGCGTCCCGAACTCCGGCGCGATGTCGCGGTAGTCGCTGATGTCGTAGCCCATGTCGTCCATCGGCGAGCGATAGACGGGCGAGAGCCACACGACGTCGACGCCCAGCTCTTTCAGGTAATCCAGCTTCGAGATGATCCCGCGCAGGTCGCCGACCCCGTCGCCGTTCGCGTCGCAAAAGCTGCGGGGATAAATCTGGTACACGACCGCTTCTTTCCACCACTTGCGTTGCACGTTATCGCTCCTTTGCGCGTCCGTACGCGCTCAGCAGGGCGCGACCGATGTCCGCCCAATCGAGTTGCCTGACCCATTCCAGTATCGGCGCGCGCGCGGCGGTCCAGTCGCGGCCGTAGGCTTCGCGCAAGGCAGTCGCAAGCTCGCCCGGTTGATACAGCATACCCCGCTTCGCGTTGAGCAGGTCGGGGAATGCGCCGATGGCCGGGGCAATGACCGGCGCGCCGAACGAGAACGCGAGGATGGCTGCGCCTGACGTGGTAATCTGCCGGTACGGGAGCGCGACGATGTCCGCCGCGTTGAAATAGACCTGCAACTCGTCGCCGGGGACGAAGCGGGGTTCGAGGCGGATGCGCGCGTCGCCACCCGCAAGGCTTGCCAGTCGCTCCGCATAGCGCGCGTCATGCGCTTTGCCCGCAATCAGCAGGCGCGCGCGGTCCTCATTGAGCGCGCGAAAGGCGGGAATCAACTCTTCCAGCCCCTTGTAGGGGCGCATCAGCCCTGCGCAGGCGTAGACGAACGCATCAGCGGGCAGGGCCAGTCGGGCGCGCGCTTCTTCACGCGTCACGCCGTTAGGGTATGCGTCGATGTAGTGGCCGTGAGGTATGACAGAGACGCGTTCGCGCCTGTCGAAACGCGCGGCCAGCTCGCTTGCTGTGGCCTCGTCGTGCGCGTGGACGACGTCCGCCAACTGGATGATGCTTCGCAGCGCGCGGCGCTCCGGCCATGAAGTCGCCTCATGCGGGTCGAGGTTGTGGGCCGTGTAGGCGACACAGCCGCCCGTCTGCTGGAAGCGCGTCAGTGTGTCGAGCAGCGCGGCCAGTTGTGACCAGCGCAGCAGATCGCGAACGGGGCCGATGCCTGCCAGCCGAGCTAACGCGGGCGAGGGGGGCGTCGCTCCACGATCGTAGCCCTCAATCCAGTGCAAATGAATCACGTCAGGACAGTCGGGACGGGCAAGCTTTTCCGGCGTGAGCTGGCGCGTGGTCGCCGCCGTTGCGCCGGCGCGCGTGAGGCCATCGCTCAGCAAACTGATGTACGGGTTGACCTTTGTGCCGTAAGGGGAGACGAGGAGCGCGCGCATGGGGCGATTATAACACTGCCCTGCGTTGACACAGGTTTTCGCCGCGTGCTACTATGACCGCCGCTCCGCTCGCGCGGCGCGTTATTTCAGTGGATTGTGGGTTATCTATGGAAGCCTGGTACGCCCTCTACACGAAGCCCAACGCGGAAGCGCAGGTTGCGCGCGCGCTCGAAATGCGGGGGTTCAAGTTCTTCCTGCCCCTGCTGCCACCGACGAAGCCGGACGCGCGGCCGCAGCCGCTCTTTCCGTCCTACCTGTTCGTCCAGTGCGACCTGTCCGAGGTCATCGTCGATCAGCTCCAGTTTCTCCCCGGCCTGCGGCGCATCGTTGAGTTCTCCGGCCAACCGGCGGTGGTGCCCCAGGATGCGATTGAGTTGATGAACCGCGAGCTGGACGAGATCGAGGCTGCGGGCGGGTTGCGCAAGCACCAGTTCAAGCCGGGGGATACGGTCGTGATCGACAGCGGGCCGCTCGCCGGGCTGCGCGGGGTGTTCCAGGGGCCACTCGGGCCGGCCGAGCGCGTCCGCATCCTCGTGCGCTTTCTGGGTGAGACGAACCGCGCGGAGGTGCCGCTGGAGGCGATCCGCAAGGCCAGCGACGACGACCTGCCCCGGCGCCGACGCGGCACGCGCGGCCGGGGCCGCAGGATCAACTATCCCGAATGACATGGGCATTTAGCAACAAGATGGTATATAAACGCGCCCGCGCAATTTGCGCCCCGGTACACTACCTGCTATAATCCCGCCCGAATCTGGAGATGCGAGCGGCGGTCGATGCGGGATTTGCTGACCTCAACACCCTTGCTTCAAATGGCGTGGATTGTAGCGTTTTGCGCATTCATCCCGTTGGGCGTGGGTGTACTATTGGACCGTCGTTTGCATACCGCCCCATTGTTTATCATTATCGGAGCAGCCGTTGGCATCCTGGCAAGCACCATCGGCGCAGTTCGTATCGCAACTCGGACCATTGACGCTCTTGGCAACCGGCCGCCTTCGGTCCAGCAGCCCGCAGAGCGCGCAGAACAGAAGGAGGATTAGGCGTCGTGCTTAAGAGGCTCTTCACTGTCCGCAACATCATCATCTTGCTTGCGATCGTGGCGCTGTTCGTGGTGTCCAGTCTTCTGGGCCTCAAGGTGCCGTCGCCGGTCGTCTCCCTGGCGGCTGAAAAAGTGTTCGCGATTGGCGGCTACGTCATCACGAACAGTCTCCTGACAACCTGGCTCGTCATGATCCTCGTGGTCGTTCTCGCGATCCTTGCGACGCGTCGGATTCCGAAGGACTTGTCCAGGGCCAGCAGCCAGGAACTCGTGCCTTCCGGCCTGCAAAACGTCTTTGAAATGGTCATCGAGGCCATCGAGAACCTTACCAAGAGCGTGGCGGGCGCGTGGACGCCCAAGTTCTTCCCCATTGTCGCCACGATCTTCATCTTCCTGATCTTCGCCAACTACTCCGGCCTGATCCCTGGCGTGGGTTCCATCGGCCTGCTGGAACATCCGCATAACGAGGGCGAGGCGGGCTTCATCGCTAACGGCGCAATCCTGACCGGCGAAGAGGCGCACGAGGGCGAAGAGGGCTGGATCGTGGTGCCGTTCCTGCGCGCGCCGTCCGCCGACCTGAACTTCACCCTGGCGCTGGCGCTGATCACCGTTGTCCTGACGCAGTACTTCGGCATCAAGTCGCAGCGCGGGGCGTACTTCAAGAAGTTCTTCGATGTGAGCGGATTCAAGCAGGGCGCGCTCATGGGCATCATCGGGCTGTTCGTCGGCGTTCTCGAACTGATCGGCGAGCTTTCCCGGTTGCTCTCTTTCTCCTTCCGTCTATTTGGCAACATCTTCGCAGGCGAAGTCCTGCTCATGGTCATCGGCTTCCTGGTCCCCTACATCGCGTCGATCCCGTTCTACGGGCTGGAACTCTTCGTAGGCTTCATTCAAGCGGCGGTGTTTATGATGCTGGCGGTGGTGTTCATGAGTATGGCGACGCAGGGCCACGGCGGCGAACACCACGACCGCGAGGGACATGAAGTTCCGAAACCGATAGCCGAGCCGACCGCGCCGGGCGCGTAAATGGCGCGGCCGTTCCCGAACCGTTCATCACATCCGTCATCTAACTGAAATTGCGAGAGGAGACACACATGGACGCAGAAGCACTGAGGCAGCTTGGTACGGCACTCGCCATCGGTCTGGGCGCTATCGGCCCCGGCATCGGCGTCGGTCTGGTTGGCGCCAAGGCCATGGAAGCGATGGGGCGCAATCCGGAAGCTGCCGACATCGTGCGCACGAACATGATCCTGGGCATGGCCTTCGCCGAAGCGATCGCGATTTACGCCCTGGTGGTCGCGCTGATCATCAAGTTCGTTTAGTACACGCTGTTATAGTGTTGCCGCACTATATAGCCCTGTACTGAAGGAGGCCACTTGGAAAAGCTCGGCATCAACCTGGCAATGCTCATTTCGCAGATCGTCAACTTCACGATCATCGCCGTGCTCTTGACCATGCTGCTGTACAGGCCAATTCAACGGATGCTGGCCGAACGCCGGGATCGCATCGCCAAGAGCATGGCGGACGTAGACGAGGCCCGCGCGGCTGCGGCCCGCGCGCAGCAGGATTACGATGCGCGCATCGCTGAGGCGCAGCGCAAGGCGCAGGAGATCATCGGGCAGGCAGCCCAGGCCGGCGAGAAGGTGAGGGCGGAGATCGAGGCCGAGGCGCGGCGCGAGGCGGAAGCGATCCGCCAGAAGGCGCACGAAGAAGCAGCGGCCGAGAAGTCCCGCGTGCTCGCCGAGGTGCAGAACCAGATCGCCAGCCTCTCGATGGCCGCCACTGAACGCGTGCTCGGCCGCGCGGTGGACGCGAAGGCGCAGCGCGAACTGGTCGACCAGATCATCGCGGAACTGGGCAAGTGACGCGATGAACACCGGCGACCGCGCGTCTCAGTACGCCACCGCTTTCTACGAGGCGACGTTCGAGCGGCTTCTCGGTTCGCTTTCGGCTGCGGCCGAGGCGTTGGCCGGGAATCCGGCTCTGCTGCAGAAGCTGAGCTCGCTGGACGTCGAGTTTGCGGACCGCAAGGCCGCGCTTGACGCGATCCTTACCGACGGCGTCGATCCGATGGCCCGCAACCTGCTGTACACGCTGGTGGAGCGCGGGGACCTGGCGCTGCTCGGCACGGTGATTACGTCGCTGCGCGCTCGGATGCAGCAGTCGTTGACCGGCCCGACGCAGGTCGAGGTAACGACGGCCGCGCCGATGGAAGCCGATCAGCGCCGGGCGCTGGAGCAGAAGCTGGCGGCGCAGTATGGCGGCAACCTCCAGTACGCGTACCATGTGGATAGCGCCATCCTGGGCGGCATGATCGTCCGCGTCGGCGACAAGCTTATTGACGGCAGCGTGGCGTCGCGCCTGGCTGCCCTGAAGCAGACGCTCGGCGTTTCGACGGCGGAACGTTAAAGAGGGGACGGCAATGGCTGTACAAACCGACGATCTTGTCGCGCAGCTTAAGCAGCAGATTCTTAATTTCCAGGCGCCGACTCGCGCCGTGGATGTGGGCACGGTGCTCCAGGTGGGCGATGGCATCGCGCGCCTCAGTGGCCTGAACAACGCGCGCGCCTCGGAACTGGTGGAGTTCGAGAACGGCACGCTCGGCATCGTCTTCAACCTCGAGTCCGATAACGTCGGCGTGATCATCATGGGCGACTACTCGGACATTGCCGAGGGGCAGCTTGTCCGCTCCACGGGCCGCATCGTTTCGGTTCC
The DNA here is from genome assembly GCA_964588925.1 of uncultured Anaerolineales bacterium. Classification (GTDB taxonomy): domain Bacteria; phylum Chloroflexota; class Anaerolineae; order CG2-30-64-16; family CG2-30-64-16; genus JALOOB01. Next base: position 32,199 of record CAZPTI010000014.1, read on the forward strand.
GGTCGGCAATGCCATGATTGGCCGCGTGATCAACGCGGTCGGCCAGCCCATCGACGGCAAGGGGCCGATTGCGACTGACAAGTTCCGCCCGATTGAGCGCATCGCGCCGAACGTGGTCACGCGCAAAAGCGTCGACACGCCGGTGCAGACGGGCATCAAAGCCATCGATGCCATGATTCCCATTGGCCGGGGGCAGCGCGAGCTCATCATCGGCGACCGGCAGACCGGCAAGACTGCGCTGGTGATCGACACGATCATCAACCAGAAGGGCCAGGACCTCATCTGCATTTACGTCGCCATCGGGCAGCGGCAGAGCCAGGTCGCGCAGGTGGTTGCCACGCTCGAACGGTTTGGCGCGATGGAGTACACCGTTGTCGTCGCCGCGACCGCCTCCGAGCCGGCCGCGCTCCAGTACATCGCGCCGTACGCAGGCACTGCGGTGGGCGAGGAGTTCATGGAGCAGGGCAAGGACGCGCTGATCATCTTCGACGACCTGTCCAAGCACGCGCAGGCGTACCGCCAGGTTTCGCTGCTGCTGCGCCGGCCTCCGGGACGCGAGGCGTATCCGGGCGACGTGTTCTACCTGCACAGCCGCCTGCTGGAGCGCGCCGCGCGCATGGCGCCGGAATACGGCGGCGGCTCGCTGACCGCGCTGCCGATCATCGAGACACAGGCGGGCGACATTTCCGCCTACATCCCGACGAACGTCATTTCGATCACCGACGGCCAGATTTTCTTGGAGAGCGACCTGTTCTACGCGGGCATCCGTCCCGCCGTGAACCCCGGCCTCTCGGTCAGCCGGGTGGGCGGCAACGCGCAGACCAAGGCGATGAAGCAGGTGGCCGGCAAGATGAAGCTGGAGCTGGCGCAGTTCCGCGAGTTGGCGGCCTTTGCGCAGTTCGGCTCGGACCTCGATCCCGCCACGCAGCGCCAGTTGGACCGCGGCCAGCGTATCACCGAAATCCTCAAGCAGCCGCAGTACAAGCCGTGGTCGCTGGAAGATCAGGTGATGGTGTTCTACGCAGTGACGAACAACTACCTGGACAAGGTGCCGATCGACCGGATTGCCGAATGGCAGGACGCGTTCATCAAGTACATGCACGGCACGCATCCGAACATCGGCCGCACCATCGCAACCGCCAGGAAGCTGGACGACGACACGACCAACGGGTTAAAGATCGCGATTCAGGACTTCAACCAGATGTTCCTGCAAGGGTAGCCAGACCTGTCGGGTTTTTGGAACTCGACAGGTTTATGTCTCGCACAGAGGGTAACGCATGCCCAGCACACGCGAAATCCGTCGCCGCATCCGCAGCATCAAGAACATCGCCAAGGTGACGAAGGCGATGGAGACCGTGGCTGCGGCAAAGATGCGTAAGGCGCAGCAGCAGGTGCTCGCAACGCGGCCTTATGCGGAGCGGTCGTGGGTTGTCCTGACGCACCTGGCGCGGCTGCGCGCATCTGAGGGCGTCGAGCAGCCCTTGCTGCAGGAGCGGCCCGTCCGCAAGGTGGCGCTGCTGCTGATCACAGGCGACCGCGGCCTGGCCGGCGCGTACAACGCGAATATCATCCGCAAGGCGTTCGATGAGATCGAAGCCTGGGAAGGCAAGAGCGTTGACGTCACGGTGGTGACAGTGGGGCGCAAGGGGCGCGACCTGATGCTGCGCCACGGCCCGCCGCTGCGCGCGGAGTTCACCGGCCTCAGCGACCGCCCGACGAGCAACGACATTGCGCCCGTGGCGAGCATCCTGCTCGAGGACTTCATTGCGGAGCAGTTCGACGCAGTGTACATGGGGTACACGAAGTTCGTCACGACCTTGCGCCAGGAGCCGCAGATCAAGCAACTGCTGCCCATCGTCCCGGACGAGTCGCTGCCGGACGTGGCGCACGACTACATCTTCGAGCCCGACCCGCAGACGATCCTGAGCGAGGTGCTGCGCGGCCTGACCGAGCTGCAAATCCTGCAGGCGTTGTACGAGTCGATCGCCAGCGAGCAGTCCGCGCGCATGGTCGCCATGCGCAACGCAACGGAAGCAGCGAACGACCTCATCGGCGAACTGACCCTGTCGTACAACAAGGCGCGGCAGGAATCAATTACGAAAGAACTTCTGGACATTGTCGGCGGCGCGTCGGCGCTGTCTGCTGCATAATACGTGAGAGACCCGACGGGTTTTAAAACCCGTCGGGTCTGGCCTTATTTCGGAGTGAGACATGGCTAAGAGCGGTGCTAAGGGAAAGATCATGCAGGTCATCGGCCCGGTGGTCGACGCGGCCTTTGAGCCGGCGGACCTGCCGAACGTGTTCGACGCGCTAGAGATTCCCCTGGACGGCGGCGGCCGGCTGGTCTGCGAGGTGCAAGGCCAGTCGGGCGAGGGCTGGGTGCGCTCGGTCGCCATGTCAAGCACGGATGGTCTGCGCCGTGGGATGGACATCATCGGCACCGGCGCGCCAATCACTGTGCCGGTTGGCCCCGGGACCCTCGGTCGCATTTTCAACGTGCTCGGCGATGCGATTGACACCGATGCGCCAGTTGAGGCGGCGGCGCAGTACCCCATTCACCGGCCCGCGCCGAGCCTGGTCGAGCAGTCGACGCAGGCCGAGGTGTTCGAGACCGGCATCAAGGTCATCGACCTGATCGCGCCGTTTACCAAGGGCGGCAAGACGGCCATCTTCGGCGGCGCGGGCGTCGGCAAGACGGTCGTCATCCAGGAGCTCATCCATAACATCGCGAAGTTCCACTCCGGCTACTCCGTCTTTGCGGGCGTGGGCGAGCGCAGCCGCGAGGGCAACGACCTCTGGCATGAAATGCGCGATTCGGGCGTCATCAGCAGCACCGTGATGGTGTTCGGCCAGATGAACGAGCCGCCGGGCGCGCGCCTGCGCGTGGGCCTGACCGCGGTCACGATGGCCGAGTACTTCCGCGACCAGGGCCGCGACGTGCTGCTCTTCATCGACAACATCTTCCGCTTTGTCCAGGCCGGCTCTGAGGTCTCCTCGCTGCTGGGGCGCCTGCCCTCCGCCGTGGGTTATCAGCCCACGCTCGGCACGGACATGGGCGAGTTGCAGGAGCGCATCACCTCGACGAAGACTGGCTCGATTACTTCGATGCAGGCCGTTTACGTGCCGGCGGACGACTACACCGATCCGGCGCCCGCGACCACATTCGCGCACCTCGACGCATCGATCAGCCTGGAACGGTCGCTGGCCGAGCAGGCGCTCTTCCCTGCGGTGGATCCGCTGGCGTCGACCAGCCGCATCCTTGATCCGCTGATCGTCGGCGACGAGCACTACGCGGTGGCCCGCGCGGTGCAGCGCACGCTCCAACGGTACAAGGATTTGCAGGACATTATCGCGATCCTGGGCGTCGAAGAACTCTCGGAAGACGACAAGCTGACCGTGGCGCGCGCGCGCAAGATTCAGCGCTTCCTGACCCAGCCAATGTTCGTTGCGGAGGCCTTTACTGGCCGCGGCGGCAAGTACGTCAAGCTGTCGGACAACGTGGCGGGCTTCCGCGGCATCCTCGACGGCAAGTACGACGACCTGCCCGAGCAGGCTTTCTACATGGTCGGCACGATTGACGAGGCGGTTGAGAACGCAAAGGCGTTGAGGGGGTAAGGGCGATGGCTTCCATGCGCCTGGACTTCGTCTCGCAGGATCACATGGTGTTCACCGGCGATGTGACGGAGATCATGGCTCCGGGCATCGACGGCGAGCTGGGCATCCGCCCGCGGCACGCGCCCCTGATCACGGTGCTGGCCCCCGGCGAGGTGCAGGTCAAGCGCGACGGGCAGGACGACCTGTTCTTTGCGGTGAGCGGCGGCTGGATGGAAGTGCTGCCGAACCAGGTGACGATCCTTGCGCGCACCGCGGAGCGGTCGGACGAGATCGACCTGAAGCGGGCTGAGGCTGCGCGCATGCGGGCCGAAGAGTTGCTGGCCGAAAGCGGCGACCGCCAGGAACGCGCCGCGCTGGAAATGCAGATCCGCCGCAGCCAGATCCGGTTGCGGGTGGGGCGGCGGCAGGGCGGCTGGCGCGGGTCAACGGGGCCAGGGTCGGATACGACGTCGCGGATTGATTGAGAAGCGGCACGAGCCAGGGCCGGGGAACACTGTCCCGGCCCTTTGCTTTTAACCGCTACCCGATGGTCTTTGGATAGAAGTCGGCTATGACCCGATCAGATGAAACGATGGCGCAGTCTAAGCGCTCCGCCAGAGCAACAATGACTCGATCGGCCGGGTCTTTATGGTCCCACTTGAGTTCGACGCTGTCGATCCAACTCTGCGCATCCACCGAAACAATCTCTACGCCGGCTATCTGCTGGAGCTTGTCGACAAGTTGGGCGGGCGATAAACGCATTAGCAAGCGGCCTTGTTTTGCCTTCTGGGCGATCTCCCACACTGATATGGAGCTTATAAGGCGACGATCAGCTGCGTTGATGGCCTGACGCGCAGCGATCGAGAGATCAGATGTCCCATCTATCCACCGAATCAAGGCGGAAGTGTCAAGCACAATCATTCCAGGCCCGTCCATTCCTCCGTTGTCGGCGTATCAGGGTCTTCAGTGAACACAAACGTGCCGCGGTAGTCACCGAACACTTCATCAACCGACTTTTTTTCTGCATACGGAACAATGCGCACAACAGGCTTGTCTCGATCCGTCACAAGGATTTCACCGCCGTTTTCCTCCAAATCGCGGAATATTGCCAACATCTGCGCTTTCAGCCTGCTCTTGGAGATCCTTTGCGGCACCATGCTTAGCCTCCACATACTATAGTCATGACTATAGTTATCTTACAAGGATCCGTTCTTGGTGTCAAGGCGTTAACGCAAAAACCTCCGAGATTTGCGCCTGGGACTAGCCCTCAGGTTCTCGGAGGTTCGCTTGTCAGAAAAGTTAGTACTTTACTTCGCCGCGCACACCGCGTCGTACAACTGCTGCCCACTGGCAGCAGCCTGCTCCACCGGCGCGCTCAGCTTGTCCTTCAACTGCGACACCGGCGTGTCATCCGGCGCGCCCTGCATCTCCGCGTTCATCTGGTCGAGCGCGCGGACCAACTCCATTGTGCTGCCGTTGTTGTTGAGCACTGAGTAGACCGTACGCGCGGTGCTGATCTTAGCGCGCGTGTCATTGATCGTCGCTTTGACTTGGCCGACGGTCTGTACCGGCGTTGAGTTGATCACCGCATTTTTGGTATCGGCAAGCTGCTGGTTCACCCCGCGCATTGTGTCGCATGCCTGCGTCCGCGCGTTGGAGATCGGCTGGCAGGCCGTCAGCAACAGCACCGCGAGGAGCGCGACGACGAACAGGACCTTTTTCACAGGCGCCTCTTTCAACTGGCGAGGATGCGCGCCTTCTCCGCGTTGAACTCGGCCTCGGTCAGGATGCCCGCATCCTTCAGCGCGGCCAGCTCCTTGAGCTGCGTGATCTTGTCTGGCCCGCCAGCTGCCGCGGGTGCGGCTGCAGGGGCTGCCTGCGCGGCCTGCAACTGGGCGACCTGCGCCTGGAGCGCGGCCTGCTGATCCAGCAGCGCCTGCTGCTGCGCAGCGGCGGCCTGCTGGGCCTGAAACTCGGCTACTGCCTGTTGCCCGGCCGCATCCAGCGCGGCCTGCTGCTGCGCGGCTGCGGCTGCCTGTTGCTGCGCGGCTGCGGCCTGCTTCTGCTGAGCGCTGCTGCTCGCCGCGCCGCTCACGACACTGGCGGTGCCTACGACCACGGCGGTCGTCGCCGCCGCTCCAAGCAAGCTCGGCCCGCGGCGCGGGGCCACAACAACTGGTGCTCGTCTGCGCATCGTATCCTCCTACTTGGCTTCTGCCGCAATCAACTTGTGGTACTCGACCGCTTCAAGGACGACCTTCGCCGGGACGCGTTCGTATGCGACGAGCTCACCGTGCGAATCGCGCACTGCGCGAGAGAAGCGCTCGGCCCACGTGTTCTCCCACACAAGCAGCGCTGCGGAGCTATTGTTGTTGAGCCAGGAGCCCGCAGTGAGAATATCCTCGGTGGTCAACAGGTCGTCCAACTCGCCGTCGATGTCGTCGAAGCCGAGCGCGCCGTAGGCGCTCTGGTCCGTCAGTTCGACGCTTTCGATGTTGCCCTCGGCGTCCTTATTGACAAACACGAGGTCGAGGATTCGCACGGTGCCTTCGTCGACCAGGGCCTTCAACGCAGGAACCACATCCCCGTTGAATTTATTCCCTGGGAAGGAGATGACTGCGATATCGACTGGTCCGGTCATCACTTGCCTCCCTGTAATCATATACGCGAGCCATAACGGCTCATTCCTCAGCTTCATTGTACGGTTGCCGCATCCGCTTCGCATCGGTTGCCTGTTTAGTGCTCCCCCTAACCGAATGTCTAGTGCCTCGGCGGGAGCTCGGCTGACGGTTGCCCTGTGTCTTGCGCGAGTTTTCCCGGTAGCGTATAATCTGCCTGACCTCCAACCGGCGGGCGCGCGGCCGGCCTATGAGCCTGCCCGCAACTCGTAACCTCCCGCAGTGGGGACCCCAGGCATCCAGGAGCCTTTCATGTTCGAACGACTCGTCGGCATTGATCTCGGCACGGTCAATGTCCTTGTGTACGTCAGCGGCCGGGGCATCGTGCTGCGCGAGCCTTCCGTCGTCGCCATTTCCATCCGCGACAACAAGATCGTGGCCGTCGGCCAGGAGGCGCGCGACATGATCGGCCGCTCGCCCGAGAGCATCGAGGTGGCGCGGCCGATGCGCGACGGCGTGATTGCCGACTATGTCGTCACGGAGGCGATGCTGCGGTATTTCATCCGCAAGGTGGTAGGACGCAGCCAGTTGTTCAAGCCGCGCGTCATGATCAGCATCCCGCGCGGCGTGACCAG
>CAZPTI010000015.1:0-2763 GCA_964588925.1 uncultured Anaerolineales bacterium
CTGACGCACGTTCTTAAGCTGCGGACGCCGGATGAATATGCCGCGGCGTTGGAGCGCGCCGGTTTCAAAATCGCAGAGATGCTGGCCGGTTATCCGAACGTACCGGAAAAGCGGATCGTGATCGTCGCGCTTCTCCCCTGATAGCTTCAAGTACGACATTTGTCCATTGCATCCATAGCGATGCTTGCGTAGGATAAACGCGCTCAACAACGATACTTGTAACTACGGTCTCTCCTGCCAGCGCATAGAACCTTTGCGGAGGATTCCATGCGTAAACACACCGCACCAATCATCGCGCGCGCCCTGCTTGCGGCGGCTCTGCTTTACGTCAGCGTTTCGGCCCTGCCGGGCCGGGCTGCGCCCCCCTCGCCATTCGGCATCGCAACGGTTCAACAGGAAGACGGCCTGTGGACGTTGCGCGCAGAGCCGGGGGACCCTGTTGCGTCAGCGAAGCTCGATCCGCAGATAAGGCAGGCATGGGATTTGTGGCGCTTCGCGCGCGGGCCGGTGATCCAGGCCGACGGCGAGACGGCGTCGCGCGCTCCAATCCAGCCGCTCATCGAGCGAATGCAGCTTTCCCAACAGCAGCAAGGCGGGGTTAATTTCGACGGCCCGCAGCCCGGAGCAACGGCAATCATAAAGGTCACAGACGGGGGACGAGAGCTTGTCAGGCAGGGCATCCAGCCGCAAGCGGTCCTGGGCGACCTCGCGACGGCATATCTGCCCTTCGACCGGCTGATGAAGATCGCAGCCCTCCCTTCCGTCGTCGCCATCTACGGCGCGACCACTGCGCAAGAAGGAAGCGTCGCAAGCAAGCCGGCGCGTAACGACAAGGGCACGGCAGATATTCAGGCCCCACGCGTGTGGAACGAACTGGGCGAAACGGGCGCGGGGGTCCTGGTGGCAGTCATCGACAGCGGCATCGACCCGTTCCATCCGGACTTCATCAAGCCTGATGGCACGACGCGCATCAAGTATCTGCTGGACCTGGCCGATCCCGGCGACCGCAACGGCGACGGGCAGCTCGACGGGACGGTTTACGGCGGCACGGAGTATTCCGAAGCGGAGATTAACGCCGCACTCGCTGCGCCCGGTTCCTTTACGCGCAGCCCCGGCAACCCCAAAGCGATCCCGGACAATAACACCGCGGGCGTCGCGTGGCCCATCAACCTGGCTGACACAGCGCCGGTCACGTCTGTTGCGGTGGAAACCCATATCCTGCATCCGAAGATCGGCCAGTTGCGCCTGACCCTCACCTGCCCGAACGGCGCGACGGTGACGCTGCAAGATCAGGTTGGCGGGGACGGCGACAATATCATAGGGTCGTTCCAGACGACGGCCTGCAACGGGCAGCCGGCGAACGGAACCTGGACGCTGCGCGTGATGGACCTCGTTGCGGGGGATGCGGGGCAGATTAACTTCTGGAACCTGCTGATAAATCGCCAGATGCGCGCCACGGATCAGGATGGACACGGGACGTATGTAGCAGGTTCGGCAGCAGGTGGCGGACGCGGGATCGCCGGCGGCGTGGCAAACGGTCGCTATAGAGGAGTGGCGCCTGATGCCGATCTGCTCATCGTCCACGCAACGAGAGCGCGCCCCCGGAGCGCCCGGTTCCTCTTCTCCGATGCAATAAATGCGATGAAATGGATCGATGAGAAAGCGTCTTCTCTCGGCAAACCCTACGTCATCAACATGAGCCTGGGTGTGCCTGGCGACGGGCAAGATGGAACCAGTCCGATCGAACAGGCGATTGACGGTCTTGTAGGGCCAGGCAAGAAGGGGAAAGCGGTTGTCGTTAACGCGGGCAACTCGGGCGACAAGGCGATACACGCAGCCGGCCAGGTTCCAGCCGCGGGAGTAAAGGAATTGCGGTTTCGCATCCCCAGCCTTCCCAGTGGCGCGTTCGAGGCAGTGGACCTCTGGTATTCAGGGAAAGACGCCTTCGGCATCGGCTTCCGTTCGCCCAGCGGCGCCGGTTTGGTCAGGACGATCAACCCGGGTGAGGACGGCAAGTGCTACTACCCCAACACGCTGACCTTCTTCATATGCGTTTACTCGCATGCCAACCGTCCGCAGAACGGGGACAACGAGATCTATATCGAAGTCCAGGTGACGCCGGCCGAGCAAGGTGAGTGGACTCTTTGGTTGCACGGTGATCAGGTGAACGAAGGCAAATTCCACGCGTGGCAGACGCGTCAAGCTGAGTGGACAACCGACGTTCAGAACAGTCACCGCATCTGGGTGCCGGGCACCGCGCGCAACGCCATCACGGTTGGCGCGTATACCACGAAGAATCAATGGCTAGACGTCGACGGCAATTTGTGGGGAGTCAATACGACCCTCGGCGCCGCCGCCGATTTCTCGAGCGACGGACCTACGCGCGACGGGCGGATCAAACCAGACATCGCCGCGCCTGGTGACAAAATCTGCTCTTCGCTGTCAGGTCAGGCCCTGCCCGGGATGTATGACGTCAGCGTCCAGGGACGCAGCTTCACGTGCAACTCATTGCAATACATGTTAAGCCAGGGAACTTCTGCGGCTGCTCCGCACGTCACCGGCGTCGTTGCGCTGCTGCTCGGGCTGAAACCCGACCTCGACGCGGCGCAGATCAAGACGCTGTTGCAGAACACGACGCGCCGCGACAGCTTCATCGGCGCGGTTCCGAACACCAAGTGGGGGTACGGCAAGGTGGACGCGTATGCCGCCGCGCGGGCGCTGACGCAGCCGCAAACGCTCGATAAAGCGCTATACCTGCCGATG
>CAZPTI010000015.1:2863-38327 GCA_964588925.1 uncultured Anaerolineales bacterium
AGGAACGCGCCGACCGCAGCAACCGATAGCCCGACGAGCAGCCCGGGCGCGAAGGCGTCGAGCATGACCATCAGCGGAAGACGGCGACGATAAATATAGAAGCCTGCCACTGCCAGCCCGGCAAGCACCGCGGGCCACAACAGAAACGCGGTCGTGTTGAACCCGAAGATTTCGAGCGGCTGCGTCCGGTACGCCTGCCAGTAGACAGCGACATGCGCCAGGCGTCCGCCGATGACCGCGGCAATGAACCCGTACAGCCCGGCATTGTAGAGATGGTCAGGATCGATGCCGAGATGCTTGGCCGCGCGCGCGGCGACGGCAAGCGTCAACCACCCGGCCAGAATGAGTGCGAGCGGGTAAGTCGGGAGGACGAACGGGCCGAGTTGGAGGGTTGTCAGCATGTTGTTCGGGACATTCAGGGATAGATGGTTTTCAGCCGTTGGGCCAGCGTGGCTTCGGTCAGCGGGCCGATTTGCGTGTAGCGGATGATGCCGTCGCGGTCGATGAAGAAGGTGGTTGGCAGGTTTCGCACGAGGTACTGGCGGCTGACGTCCATCTTTTCGTCAAGCGGCATCGGAAAGGTGAAGCCGAGCGGCTGGATGAAGCCAGTGACCTGCTGCGCGTTCTCGCCCTGGTTCACGCCGATGATCGCGACCTCGCCTTGCAACCGCTCGCTCGCGGCTTGCAGCTCGGGCATCTCCGCGCGGCACGGCGGGCACCACGTGGCCCAGAAGTTCAGGACAATCGGCTTGCCGCGCAACTCGGACAGGGTGAAGGCCTGCCCGTCGAGGCCGGTGAGCGTAAAGTCTGGCGCAGGGTGGCCGACGGTGGGCGCGGGCGGAAGCGCGCCGGATGCAGGCGCGGCGCCGGGCGGCAGGCGGTTGATGAAAATCCATCCGACGCCGACGAGGGCGACGATAACGATCAGAACGCTCCAACGAGTGCGCGTCACGAATTACTCCCGCAAGCTTACGCTACGACACCGCAAGTTTACGCCACCTTAGAGCGCGATTCTACCGGCTGCGTTACAAACCCTCGTAAAGCTCCAGCGCGGAGGCGGTCACTTCTTCGACCATGACCAAATCGACGAAGGAGTGGCGATGCGCGCAGGGGTCGTAGATCGTGTTGCGCCCGCATTCGGGGCACTCCATGCGCCAGGAGAGGTGCGGCCGCGAGCGCGCGCGGAAGAGCGTGCCCGCGTTGATCGCGTTGCCCGCCCAGTAGATGCCGACCGTGGGCGCGCCAACTGCCGCGGCGACGTGCAGCGGCCCGGAGTCATTTGAGACGACGACGCGGCAGCGGGAGAGCAGCGCGGCCAACCCGCCGATGGACAGCCGGCCATTCAGGTCCTCCGCCTCGCACTTCATCGCGTTCCTGACCGCCTGCGTAATCGGCGCCTCGAAGCCTGCGCCGGTGAGCAGCACGCGCGCGCCGCGCTGCGCGAGCGCGTCGCCGACCGCGGCGAACTTCTCCGGGGGCCACTGCCGCCACGGATCGCCCACGCCGGGGTGCAGGGCGACGAGGGGCGCGTTCGTCTTCGGCACGACCGCCTCGGCTTCATCGCGGTCGGCCTGCATCAGCGTCAGCCGCGGCTCAAGCGTGACTGGCCGCGCGCCGGCCATGCCTGCGACCTCCAGCAGTCGCGCGATTTCATGCTGCCAGTAGACGTAGGGCAGCGTGTGGTCGAGGCGGGGCGCGTCGGGCGTGGCGGAACCGGCGGTGACGCGCGCTCCGAGTTGCAGCAGGAACGGGTTCGTGTTACGCCCGCCGCCGTGCATCTGGAGCGCGAGATCAAACCGCTCCGCGCGCATGTCGGCAAAGAACCGCTCGAACATCTCCGGCGGGTCTTCCTCGCCCGCGGTCTCGCGGTCCTCGCGCACGCCCTTTTTGCGTGGGACAACGACCACGCGGTCAACCGGCCCCGGCCGCCCTTCCAAAAAGCGTTTATGCCACGGCTGCCCGAGCAGAACGATTTCTGCGCCGGGATAGGCCGCGCGCAGCGATTCGAGCGCGGGGAGCGCGAAGATAAAGTCGCCGATGGCGTTGGCGCGCAGGACGGCGATCTTGCGGACGCCGGGCAGGGTCATTCTTCCGGCTCTCCCGGTACGGGGATCGGCCCTTCGTTGCCAATGGCGCCGAAACCGGTGTCGCCGTAGCCGCCGGTGACGCCCGGATCGGTGTCGCTGCCCAGGCCGCCGACCTCCGCGCGCTCGGTCGGTGCTTTGCCCGCGGCCATGCGCGCCGCGTTGCCAAGCACCTCCCAGACGTACTCCGGCGCAAGGCGCAGGTCGTTGGCAATCTCGTAGACCGGGCGGCCTTCCAGCGCAAGCGCGACAATTTCGCCCTGATCGCCCGGCAGCGTCGCCTCGATGCCGGGCATCTGCTGCAACTGCTCCACGAGGCGCTTCAGTTGTTCTTCAGTCGATGGCATGTCACCCTCCTAAAGCGCCAGAACCTTCGGCGCATCTACTTTTCGGTCCACGACGGTCGTCGGCAGCTCCATGTGATACGCGCCCGACGGAATAATCCCGCAGCCGCCGTGTTTCGCCATAACGCGCATCTGCGCCAGCACATCTTCCCCCGCGTGCTCCGGCGGCAGCTCGCGCCAGAAGTTGTAGCCGCCCACCTCGCGCAGCTTCGCGGTGTCGTACATGGCGCATGCGCCCACCCATGCAACCTTGTACTTGCGCTGATTATTCGGGCTTACGCCGAGTCGCTTCTGGACGTGATAGATGTTTGCCGCGTTGTGCAGCATCCAGCGATCCCAACCGTGGCCGTTCGGGACGACGGTTTCCGGCTGCACCGGCCCCTCCCAGAACTCGATGGCCTGCTGGTGAGGACGCACGTCGTTTACGAAGCTCAGGCCGATGACTGCACTGCCGACGAAACCGATTTTCTCCTCGCGCAGTGCGGCGAGCATGTTACGGATCAGCCACGGTTCGAGGATCAGGTCGTCGTCGATGAAGAGAACATAAGGCGCAGTTACCTGGTCGAGCAGGAATTGCCGCTGCTCGGCCATGCCTTGCCGCGGCAGGTGCTTAAGAATCACGACCTCGTGTCCATGCGCCTGCAATACGCGGACGGGCGCTTTGATCTCGCCTAAATCCGCCACGTCGAAACCCTCCGATTGGTCGGAGACGATGACGCGGAAGTCCCTGAAGGTTTGCGCGCAGAGACTGGTGAGCGTCACCGCAAGACCGGCAGGGCGGTTGAATGTCGGGATGCAGACGTCCACTGTCGCGCGTGTTTGCGGCGAAGCATGGTTGCCGTTGTTATTCATCGGATCGCCTCCGAGGCGCTGCTCACACCGGCGTGCGCAGACGGAAGAAACTCTTCGACCGATGCGGGCGTCCACGTCCGCGCAGCAAGAAAGCCGCGCGCGGCCGCGACCACCCGCTCAGGCGAGACGCCGCGCAGACACAGGTGATGCCCCTCCGGGCAGACGCTCTTGTAACAGAACTTGCACGGGACGTCGTGGAACAGCGTGACGCTCGGCGTCTCCCACGGGGTGTGCTGCGGGTTGGTGAGCGCATAAAGCGCGACGACCGGCGTGCCCAGGCCAGCAGCCACGTGCATGGGGCCGGTGTTGTTCGTGACCAGCAGCGGCGCGAGCTTGAGCAGCGCGGCCATCTCGCCGAGGTCCAGCAAGCCGGCGAGGGAGATGAGGCCGTCGCTCGGCCCGCAACGTTCGCCGTCCAGCGGCGCGAGCGCGAGCTGACGAATCTGGTCAGTTAGCTCGATTTCTCCAGCGTCGCCGGTGAAAACCACTTGCGCACGGCATTCGCTGACCAGTCGGCGGATGACTTCCGCGAACATCTCGGGCGGATAGCGCCGCGAGGCCGCGGTCGCGCCTGCATGCAAGGCGAGCCAGGGCCGGTTGAGGTCGAGACCCGCGGCCACCAGCAGCGCCGTCACCTTCTCCGTCGCGCCCGGCGGGACGTGGACGGAGAGCGTTCGGTCCGCGGTGGCCGCACCGACCGTCGCGACGAGGTCAAGCTGGCGCTGCGCCTCGTGGCGGATACGGTCGTTCGGCTCGGTCTCCTTCACCCAGTCCGTGAGCAACTGGTACGGGTTCTCGCGGCAGTGGGCAAGGCGCAACGGAATGCCCGCCAGGTAGCACAGGAACGCGGCGGGCAGCGGGTTCTGACTGTAGACGGTGAAGATGACCGCGGCGTCGAAGTTGCCCGCGCGCAGCAACTCGGCCATCGCGTACTCCGGCGCAGGGTCGAAGCGCGCGGCCGTGTGCTTCATCCACGGCGCCTCGTACACGATGACGTTGTCGATTTCCGGTATGAGACGCGCTGCGGCTGCGCCCGACGGCGACGTGAGCAGCGTTACGCGGCGGTCAGGGCGATCTTCTTTGAGCGCCCGAATGGCCGGCGTGGTCATCAGCACATCGCCGAGACTGTCCAGCCGCACGCAAAGGATGTTTTGCGCCGCGTCCCACAGCGCAACGCGGTCGGTGTTAGGTTCAGGCAGCATACGCGCCTCCCTACCCGTCGACCGGCGTCTCGGCGGATGCCGCGCGCGCGGCCTTCAGTTCCTCCACCGGGAAGCGGTAGGATTCCTGGATGCGCGCGATCATGCCCGTGGTCGATCGGTTCTCGATGTACGGCAGGATCTGCACCGAGCCGCCATAGGACTCGACGACCGCGGCTTCGGGCAACGTCTCGCGCGTGTAGTCGCCACCCTTGACGAACACGTCCGGCTTGACGATCTCCAGCAGACGGGCGGGCGTCGGATCATCGAACGACAGCAGGTAGTCGACGCTGCTCAACCCCGCCAGTACTTGCAGCCGGTCCTCCAGCGAGTTGATCGGCCGCGTCGGCCCCTTGAGCCGCTGCACGCTCTCATCCGTGTTAACCGCAACGACAAGGATGTCCCCCAGCGCCTTCGCCTGATTCAAGTAGGTGATATGCCCGCGGTGTAGGATGTCGAAGCAGCCGTTGGTAAAGACCACCCGGCGGCAGCCGGTGCGTTCCGTCGCCAGTCGCTCAGCCAGGGTTTGCGGGTCAACGTAGTATTTATCGCTGCCCAGGAAGAGGGAGCGCAATTCGTCCGCAGTGCAGGTGGTCGTGCCCGGCTTGGAGACGACGATGCGCGCGGCTGCCTGCGCGATTTCGGCTGCATCCGCCGTATCTGCTCCCGCCAGCAGCGAGAGGGTCAGGCCGCTGACGAATGTGTCGCCGGCGCCCGCCGCGCGCGAATCCGGCTGCGCCTCGGCATAGGTGCGATAGGGCGCGTTGCCGCGTTCGCAAACCAGCGCGCCTTCGGTGTCGAGCGTAATCGCGGCGATTTGCGCGCCGGTGATTTCCAGCATGCGGTCCGCGTAGGGCGCGATTTGCTCGGCCCGCGCGCACGCGCCCTCGATCTTCGGCAACCCGAGCAGCTTGACCGTCTCGCCGTAATTCGGCTTGACGGCTGTTGGGCCCAGCCCGCGATAGCGCGCGAGGTCCCTGGCATCGGCAACGACTGGCCGCGGGTGCCAGGTTTGCAGGTCCTGCAATGCGTCGACGACGCGGGGCGTTAGAACGCCGTAGCCGTAATCGGAAATGACGATCCCGTCGACATTCGGATAAACGCGGCCCAGATGCTCGATGAAGCGCGCCTCGGTCTCGCCGTCGATCGGCTCGGTGTCGCCCTGGTCGAAGCGCACGAGCATCTGCCCGCCTGCCGACACACGGCGCTTGGCGAGCGTCTTGCGGCCCCCGTTGACGACGAGGCATTCCGTGTTGACCCCGCGCGCCTCCAGCACGGCCCGCAAGGTGCGCCCCTCGTCGTCGTCACCAACGACGGAGAGAAACGTCACCTGCCCTCCGAGCGCAGCGATGTTCACTGCGGTGTTGGCCGCGCCGCCAGCCGCGTCCTTGCGGTCGGTTACGGTGACGACCGGCACCGGCGCTTCGCGCGAGAGGCGGTCGGTATATCCATCCAGATAGGTATCCAACATCGACTCGCCGATGACCAGCACGCGCAGGTCCCGGAATCGCTGCGTCAAATCCAAAATTCTCGCATTCATCTTCCACCACTCCTTTACGCGGCCGCCGCGAACGCGCCATTATGGCGAAGCGAATTTGGACGAATCAGGCGAATCAGTTAACAGACAATTCGGGTAATTCGTCAGAATTCGCATAATTCGCGGCAGCCCGGCTGCAAAGAATGCGGTCCGCAGCGTCCCGCAGATCGGACACCACGCAATCCGGCAGCCGCTGTCTACTCAACTCCCACTCCGTCTCATTGCCGTTATCCAGAAGGATCGTCCGGCACCCTGCGCGGCGACCCGCTTCCACATCGTTCAAGATGTCGCCGATGAACCACGACTCCTCCAACGCGACGCCGTGCTCCTCCGCGGCGCGGAAGATCAGCCCCGGCTCCGGCTTGCGGCAGTCGCACTGAATCGCGTACTCCGGCACAACGCCCGCGGGGTGATGCGGGCAGTAGTAGAAGCCCGAAATGGGCGCGCCGTACTCCGCCAGCATCTCCCGCAGCCGCTGCTCGACGGCGGGCAGCGCGGACTCGGCGAACATGCCGCGCGCCACGCCGGATTGGTTCGAGACGACAATGAGCTTGTAGCCCGCATCGCTCAACCGGCGCAAAGCTTCCCCCGCGCCAGGCACCAGCACCATGCGATCCGGGTCGACGTTGTACGGCACATCCACGACGAGCGTGCCGTCCTTGTCGAGAAAGACCGCCCGCGACCGCTCGGACATTACGGCCAGCTCGTCTCGCGCATCGGGATGACCATGATCTCAGGGATCACGGTTTCCGCGGGCTGCGTCAGCACAAAGCGCACCGCCGCGGCGACATTCTTCGGGTCCTGCAGGTTGTTCACGTCGATGTCGGGGAAGCGATCGAGCAGGAACGCGGTGCGCATGCCGCCGGCGATGACCGCCGTCACCTTGATGTTGTCCTGGCGGCCCTCCGCATGGAGCGCGTAGGACAGGCCGAGCAGACCCCACTTGCTGGCATGGTAGACCGAGGCGTTCGGCCAGGCGCGCTTGGCGGCTGTGGACACAATGTTGATAACATGGCCCTCGCCCTGCTTCTTCATCTGCGGAAAGCCGTACTTCGCCATGAGGAAGGGCCCGCGCAGGTTCACGTCCATGACGAGGTCCCAGTCAGTCACCTGAAGCTCGTCCACTGGCAGCGTCACGTCGGTGCCCGCGTTGTTGACGATCACGTCAAGCTTGCCGTACTTTTCGATGACATGCTTGATCGCCATTTCGACGCTGCCCTCGTCGGTCAGGTCAAGCGCGATCGCCTCGGCCTGCTGGCCCTGGCCGCAGATGTCGTCGACCACCTTCTGCGCCAGCTCGGTTCGGATGTCGCCGATCACCACCGTCGCGCCCGACTCCGCCAGCACCCGGCTGATCTGCTCACCCAACCCGCGGCCGCCGCCGGTCACAATCGCCACCTTCCCCTGAATCCCTTCCATCTCTTCCTCCTTCAACCTGCTCCAAAAACCTGGTTTATTAACTCACACCCTCGAGAACACTTCCCACGTAAGCGGCATGGGGGCCGAACGGAGGGCCATCATGCGCTCGTCAATCAACTCGCAGATGAGGTGCAGCGCGACGATGTGCACCTCCTGGATGCGCGGCGTGCTGGAGCTGGGCGCGACGATGGCGATGTCCGACAGGTCGAGCATCTCACCGCCGTTGCCTCCGGTCAGCGCGATGCACGTCAGTCCCTGCCGCCGCGCGGCGTCGAACGCCTCAACCACGTTGCGGGAGCGACCGCTCGTGCTAATGCCGATCAGCACGTCGCCCGGCCGGCCAAGCGCCTCCACCTGCCGCGAGAAGACCTTGTCGAATGCGGCATCGTTACCCCATGCGGTGACGACTGCGCTGTCTGCGGTTAAGGCAATGGCGGGCAGACCGGGCCGGTCATGGTACTTGAAGCGGCCCACCAGTTCGCCGGCCAGGTGCTGCGCGTCTGCCGCGCTGCCGCCGTTCCCGCATACGAGCACCTTGCCGCCCGATTCGAACGCATTGCAAATAGCCTGCGCGGCCTCTGCGATCACGTTGCGCAGCAGCTTGCCCGATTGGAGCATGACTTCGCTGGCCGTGGCGAAAGCGTTATCGATGAGCGCCATCTGGTCGGCTTCGTGCTGCGGCACCGGCGCGTGCTGCGTCAACACCTGCTCGTAGACCGCGGCCATTGCCGTGGCGACGCGCTGCCAGGTGAAGAGGTCGTTCGCGCGGCGGATCGCCTGCTGACGCAGCACGGTCATCACCTTCGGATGTTTGAACATGAAGGCCAGCCGCTCCGCAACCGCGTCCGGGTTGCGCGGCGGGACAAGATAACCGGACTCGCCGTCACGCACCGAAAACTTAATGCCGCCGACGTTCGACCCGATGACCGGGGTGCCGGAGGCCATCGCCTCCAGCGGCGTGATGCCGAACGGTTCGTACCACGGCGTGCTGATGAAGACGTCCGCGGCTGCGTAGTAATGGCGTAACTCCTCGCGGCGACGCGCGCCGGTGAAGATGACGTGCTCCGCGATGCCTTCCGCTTCGGCGAGCGCCTTGAGCCGCCCGATCTCCGGCGTGAGCTTCGGATCGGGATCGCGCGACTCGCCGCCGACAATCAGCAGCTTGGCGCGCACGCCATAGTCGCGGACCAGCTTCGCAAAGCCAAGCAGCGCGGTGTCGACGCCCTTGCGCGGCACCATGCGGCCGAGTTGCAGCACGACGCGCTCGTCACGCGCGAGTTTTAGGCCGAGCTTGCGCCGCGCCCGCGCCTTATCGATGGGCCAGAACTCCGTCGGGTCGAAGCCTGCGGGCACGACGGTCAGCCGCTCGACGTCCGCGTCGTAGAGGCGAATCAAGTCTTCCTCGTCCTGCGGGCACTCCGCAACGACCTGGTCGGCTTCGCGTACGATGCGCTCTTCGATCACAAAACGGTCGTCGGTAAAGCCGTCCGAGCCGCCCTGGTGCAGGCGGCGCACCTTGCCAAGCGCATGGAACGTAATCACGAACGGGATGCCGGTCGCGCGCTTAATGTCCGCGGCCACAAGACCCGACATGAAGAAGTGCGCGTGGATCAGGTCGTAGCGTTCCTCTTGCCGCCGGAAGAAGCGCAGCATCCACTCGCGGAACTCGTTCATGTAGGGCAGCATGTCCTCTTTGCGGACGAAGCTCGCCGGCCCCGCGTCGACGTGGATAATCCGCACCCGGTCGATCCAGTTGACGATCTCCGGCAGGTCGCGGCGGTCGCGGCGCGTGAAGACGTCCACTTCGTAGCCGAGGGACGCGAGATGCTTGGCGAGTTGCGCCACGTACACGTTCTGGCCGCCGCCATCGGCGCCGCCGAGATTCCCCAAAGGCGAGGCGTGCTCGCTGATAAACGCGATGCGTCGCGTCATGTTATGCCTCCATCTTTGCCACAGAGGGCGCAGAGAACGCAGAGAGGGCCTCTGCGCCCTCTGTGTTCTCTGTGGCTAAAGCCCTGCTTGTCCGACTGCCCGCCACGAAGCGGAAAGTCTGATCCCAATCACGCGCGAACCGCTCAATGCTGAACCGCTCGCGGGCATATTCGCGCGCGCCCTTGCTCAGTTCGGCCGCCTCGCCGTGATCCTTTAGCAGGCGCTGCATGTGTTCGATCAGCGCGCTGACATTCGTGTCGACGTAGCCGTTAACCCCGTTCTTAACCGCAGTGACCATTTCGGTTGTCGCAAGGCCGATGATGGGCATGCCGAGCATCATGGCCTCGCACACCGCCAGCCCCAAGCTCGTGTAGCGGATCGGATTGAAGAAGAAGCGGTACTTCGCCTCCATCTCCCACAACTCGGTCAGCGGAATGGGGCCCATGCCCCCGATCTCCGCCGACTCCATGCCCGCCAGGTCGAGCGGCACTTCCTCCACCACGCGCTGCCAGATGTCGTAACCGAGCCGCCGCCCGCGCTTCTTCAGTCCGTTGACTACGACCATGCCGCGTTCCAACTCGCCAGTCCAGCGCAGGTGATCAGGCACGATCACGCCGTGATCGATCACCGTTGTGGGAGTGCGGTTGCTGTCCCACATGAGATTGTTGAAATGGGTCACGTGGACCAGAAGCACGTTCGGATCATCGACGGTGTGCTTCGTGTTCGTCGGCGCGTCCTGTGGCGCATGGCGCGGCGGATCGTGCTCCAGGTAGATGCGCGGCAGGTCGCGCTGCGCATCGGAGAGGATTTCGTATTGATCGACTTCCCAGTTTTTGCGCGACTGGTAGAGGATGACGTCGAACTGCTGGTCGCGCACCGATTCGGCCGGGACGTCGTACATGTTGACCGGCCAAGGGAAGTCGCCCGCGCGGCCACCGTACCCCTCGGGCTTGCCCGGCTTCACGGGGAGATAGAATTCGTGCTCATGGCCGGGAACCATCCCCGCCATGACGAGGTAATAGAGGTAGCTACCGTGAACGTGCCACGTCAATATCTTCATTCCTCACTCCTGCTCTCAATACATCAACCGATACAACTTCTCGCCGCGACCCGACGAGTTTTCCGAAAGCCCGTCGGGTCTTTGCCTATCTGATCGAAACCAGACCTGACGGGTTTGGCAAACCCGTCAGATCTCTTGCCGCATAAGTCCTTTCCAGCATCGTCAACGTCGCTTCAACTACTTCTTCCGGCGCGAAGTCCAAGCACTCCATGTTGTAGGGGCACTGGAACGCGAAGCACGGTGAGCACGGTGTAGGCCGGCGCATCAGCGTGGCGGGCGCAGTGCGCGGCTGCCACTGCGTCTCCCACTCCGTGCCCGAATACAAGATGACCATCGGCCGGTTCAGCGCGTCCGCGAGGTGCAGCGGGCCGGAGTTGTTCGCCAAGACGAGCGCCGCGCGATTGATAATGCCTGCCAACTCGGACACGGACGTTTGCCCGGCGAGCGAAACGATGTCCGGCCGGCCCGCCACGGCCATGCCGCCGATCAGGTCGATCTCACGCTGGCTGCCCAGCAATGCAACGGTCAACGGCTCGCCCGTGAGAGGATGCGACCGGCCGCCGAGCGCAGCCGCGACGCGGCCGAAGCGCTCAGGGTTGTAACGGCGGGCGGCCGCGCTGGCGCCCGGCGCCAACGCGATGAAGGGTTGGCCCGGCAGGATGCCTGAGGCTGCAAGCAACTCGTCAGCGCGCGCTTGCGCTTCAGCAGGGATGCGCACTTCAAGGTGCGTTCCGGCCAACTCGAAGCCTGCGCTCCGCAACAGGTGCAGGTTGCGGTCGACCTGGTGGCTCTCGTCTCCGAGCGGGCGCACCCACTGCGTCAGCACTCCGCCGCCGAACTCCTTCGACTGCGCGATGCGGAGCGGGATGCCCGCGAGGTAGCAGACGTACGCGGGCGGATGCGGCGACTGCGTGAAGCTGGTGAAGATGATCGCGGCATCGAACTTGCGGCCACGAATCTCGTCGACCAACGCAAGCTCGCGCGCGGGGTCAAGCGGCCACGCACCCGAAATATCCTGCCAGAGCACGCGGTGGATCATCACGTCGTCGACCCACGGCAGGAGCGGCGCAGCCTGGCTGCCTCCCGGCGTCGCCATTAGCGTGATGCGCGCCTGCGGAAGGTTCGCGCGGATCGCGCGCAGCGCAGGGCCGAGCATGATTACGTCGCCGATGTTGTCGAGGCGGACGACAAGCACGCGGGCGTCCGGCTTTGTGGAGAGCGCCTGCCAGCGTTCGTCAAACACGCGCCACCTCCGGCTGTCCCACCGGCTCCAGCACCTGCCGCCGGATGGCGAGCAGGTGCGCGGCCTCGCGCAGCACCTGGCCCGGCGCAATATCGTCAGGCTGCAACCCATCTCGCCCCACGACGCGATGCAGGCGGCGATCCAGTGGCGCCCACCGTCGCGGGTTCGATGCAAGGAACACGACGACGGACGGCACACGCAGCGCCGCAGCGAGGTGCGAGACACCCGTGTCATTCGTGATCAGCAGCCGCGCGCGGCTGAGCATGGCAGCCATCGCGCCCAGACTTGTCCGCCCGGCCAGATTGATCGCCGGCCAGCGCATGCAACTTTCGACTTCCGCAGCCAGCGGCGCTTCATCGGACGTCCCGGTCAGAACAACCTGGTGGCCGTCTGCGGCGAAATGATCCGCGACAGCGGCAAAATGCGCGGGCAGCCAACGCCGCGCGGGTTCGGTCGCGCCTGCATGGATGACGATGTGCTTACCTCTAAGCAGTATGGCGGCTTCGTGGAGCCGCGCGAGCGCGTCCCAGTCCGCGCGTTGCAGCGGAAATTCCATCTGCTCCCCGCGCGCCGGCGCGTCGAGATGGGCAGCCAGCCGCAACCAGCGCCGGACTTCGTGCTCGTCTTCGTTCATCGGGAGGAAGAGCGCCGGATCGGGGCAATATGCGCCCGGCGCATAATAACCCGCCACGCGAGTCGCGCCCAGCATAGCCGCAAACGGGTTCATCAGGGCGCCGTTACCGTGCAACTGGATAGCAAGGTCGAAGCGGCGCGCCTGCATCGCGGCGAAGAATTCGGGCAAGCGCGTCACATCGAGCGTTTCCTCCGGGATGCCGGGGAAGCCGGGAAACGGGATGAATTCGTCTATGAAGTGGCTGTAGCGCGCAACAAGGCCGCGAGTCGACTCAACCCCGACAAGCGCCAGTTGAGCCGAAGGAAAAGCGTGACGAAGGCTGCGAAGCGCGGGCGTAACGCAGAGGAAATCGCCCAGTCCCTTCAACGCGCGCACTAATACAATTCGATCCAGTGCCAAATCGCTCATTACAAACCCGTCCCACAGTTTTCCGAGAAGGTCCCGCTCGACTCTTGTTCAACTGACCATCCTTCTCGGAAGCGCTATTCGCGCATTCAGACGAATTGTAACAGAAACACAAATAGTTTTCATCGTGCAGTTGCGCAAATTGCCTTATTGCCTTGCCGCGCGGAGTTGTGCATGCGCACAAGAAGGGGGAAGGAAAACTACAAAAAAACCGGCTTTTAGCCGGTTTCAGAATGTAACGAGCGAATCAAGAGGGCCAACCGAATCTGAACCGCATCGTCGAAGCGTCGCGGATCCAAGCCGGTAAGAGCCGTGATCTTGTCCAGACGATAGCCCAACGTGTTACGGTGGATCGCCAGGTCGCTCGCCGTTGCGGAGGGCGAGCAGTTCGCCGCGAAGAAAGTGGACAACGTGTGCAGCAGCTCCGGCTCGTGGTCGAGCGGGCCGAGCAGATACTGCGCGAGTTCCTGCTTCGTCCGGTCATCAGAAATGCCGACGAAAGCGGCCACGCCCATATCGTCGAGGCAATGAATGCGATTGGCGCCGCGCAGCCGTCGTCCGAGCATCAGCGCGGCGCGCGCATCGCGGTAGGATTGCGCCAGCCCGCGCAGCCCTGGATGGTAGCGGCCGATCGCGATGCTGATGGACGACTGCGTATCGTTGCGGAGCCGCGCGAGCAGTCCGCTCGTCGCGCGCTTAAGGGCTTCCAGGTTAGCCCACGAGTTGTTGATGTCCTCAGTCCCGCGCTCGCCCGAGGCCCACGGCGAGAGGTTCTTTGTGTTCGTCGCCTTGAGCACCGCAACCGTGCCCTCGCCGATGTACGCGCAGATCGTCTCGCTTGAAAGATGGAAGAAGCTGACCACGCTGCTGATGATGAATTGCGCCTGACGTTGGATGCGCGTCGATTCGGACTGCGAGCCGTCGCCGTTGCGGGCGTTGAACAGGAAGTCGCTGGCGTCGATCAGCACCACCGCGCGCGGCGGGGTGAGGTCCATGCCGAGGAAGCGCGCCTGTGTCAGGATTTGCTCTTCGTCCTGGATGCGCCCGTGAAGGAGGTCGAAAATGAGTTTGTTCTTAACTTCGTGCTGGTTAGGCAGACGGTCGATAACAGCCATCTCATTGATGACCATCTCGACCAACGCTTGCGCCACCCGTGGGGAGACGGGTTGCTCTTCCTCCGACGCGCCGACGACCACCTCCCCCGCGTACTCGCCCACCTTAAACGGCACGCGCAGGTAAGCATGCGGCCCGTCGCCGCTCAACTGCCCGGCGACCATACGCGGCATGTCGGGCGCGCTCGTCGCCACCGTGCCGCCGCTGTCGCTCATTACAGAAACCGGCGCACGCAGCAACTCGGCCACCTTCTCAGTGACCGACTCTGCCATGCGCCGGAACTGGCTGTCCAGATGCGACCCTGCCATCATTTCAACACGAGCCTCAACCCAACACATCAATACAGTCGCTTAATCGACCTCAAGCGTAGTCTGAAAGGCGGCGCGCGCGCAGGTATCCGCCTTACAATGACCTCCTACAGCAAATCGACCGGGTCCACATCGACGCGCCAGCCGAGGCCGAGCGGGATGCGGCGCAACAACTCAGTGGGATCGGCCGCGCGCACGAGCACCTGCCAGCGCCACTCGCCGCGCTGTCGGGCGAAGAAGGACGGCGCAGGCCCGATGACGTCCACATCCTTCAAGCCTGCCGCAGCCACTTCGCGGCGGAGCGCATCCGCGGCGGCCAGCGCTTCTGCCTGCGCCTTCGGCTTCTGCCCGTGGTGGATCACGATTTGCGCGAGATGGCGCAGCGGCGGGTACATCTGCTGGCGGCGGAACGCCATTTCCTGCCGGTAAAAGCCCTCGTAGTCATGGTTGCTAGCAGCTTCAATCGCGTAGTGCTCAGGGTGGTAGGTTTGGACGATGACCTCACCGCCGAGGGCGCTGCGTCCCGCGCGGCCGGCGACCTGTGTGAGCAGCTGGAAGGTGCGCTCGCTGGCGCGAAAGTCGGGCAAGAACAGGCCGATGTCTGCGGCAATTACCCCGACAACCGTCACGAGAGGCAGGTCCAACCCCTTGGCGATCATCTGCGTGCCGATGAGGATGTCGGCCTCATGGCTGACGAACTTCGAGAGGATCGCATCGTGGCTGCCCTTGGCGCCGGTCACGTCGCGGTCCCAGCGGAGGGTTCGCGCCTTTGGAAACTCAAGCGCTACGGCTTCCGCCACGCGCTCGGTGCCCACGCCGAAGTAGCGGATGCGCGGACTGGCGCACTTCGGGCATGTGACGGGCGCGGGGTAGCGGCGGTTGCACTGGTGGCAGACAAGCTGGCCGCCGAAGCCGGACGCGGGGTCGCCGTGGTAGGTGAGCGGAGAGGCGCATCGCGCGCAAGCCTCAACGTGCCCGCAGTCGCGGCACATGACGAAGGTGGATGCGCCGCGACGGTTGAGGTAGAGGATGGCCTGCTGTCCTGCGGCGAGCGCGCGGTTAAGCTGCTCGCTCAGGCGCCGGCTGAACATGCTGCGGTTGCCCGTGCGCAACTCCTGCCGCATGTCGACGACGTGGACGACGGGCATTTCAGCCTTGATGCGCTTGGGCAAGGTTTCTAGCTGATACTCCCCGCGGCGCGCGGCGTAGTAGGTTTCGAGCGCGGGCGTCGCGCTGCCAAGCAGTACGGTCGCCGCGCATAGTCGTCCCAGCTCGACGGCCACCGCTCGCGCGTGGTAGCGCGGGGTGCGCTCCTGCTTGTACGACGGCTCGTGCTCTTCGTCCACGACGACCACGCCGAGCCGGTTGTAGGGCAGGAAGAGCGCGGAACGCGAGCCAACGACGACTTGCGCCGCGCCGTGCGCGGTCCGCACGCGGCGCCACACGTCGAACCGCTCCCCCTCGCCCAATTCGCTGTGCCACACCGTGACCTTGCCGGGGAAGCGCGCGGCGAAGCGGCGGATGGTCTGCGGAGTCAGCGCGATTTCGGGCACGAGGACGACGGCCTGTTGCCCCTGCTCCAGCGCCTTCGCGATGGCGCGCAGGTAAATCTCCGTCTTGCCGGAGCCGGTGACGCCGTGCAAGAGGATCGGCTTCGTCCCGTCGACCGCCTGCACCGCCTCCCAAACGCGCTCCTGGTCGGACGTCAGGACAGGCGGCGTGTCCAGGCGAAACTCCTGTCCGGCCAGCGGATCGCGCCACACCTGTTCCTCGGCGACGCTCGCCAACCCGGCTTCCTCGAGGTCGCGCAGCGTGTCGCGCGTCGCGCCCGTCTCCGCATAGATGCGGCCGATCCACACCGGCTCACCCGCGGCCAGCAGTAAATCTATTACAGCGCGATGCTTTGCCGTGCCGCGCAACTCGACAAGAGCGTCGACGATGCCTTCGGGCGGCAGCAGGAGGCGCACGGTTGTGGGGTCCTGGCGGGAAGCGCCGGGCGTAAGGCGCACCCATCCGCGCTCGGCCAGCGCCTTAACCGCGCTCCGCTCAACACTTGCGGCGGCCAACAACTCCGGCAGCGCGACCTCCTCCGCCTCGCGCTCTGCCAGCCAGCCCAGCGCGTCCGCCTGCTTCGACGCGCGGCCGAGAACGCGCAATGCCTGCGCCGCGCCCGTCTCATCCACCAGCAGCCGCACCTGGCGGTCAGTCTTCGGCCGAGGTGGGGGCGAAGGGAACTCCGCCTCGCGGGTGACCAGCCCCATCTCGATCAACGGCTCGAGGTGGTCGCGCTGCGTGACGCGCTTCACGTCCGCCGTGATGTCTTCCCAGTCCCCCGGTTTCGCGGCGATGCGCTCCAGCACCGCGGATTGCTTTTCGGGCAGACCGGCCGGCGCGGGGACGCCCGTGCGGACGAAAACTGTCCGCCCGCGCTGCGACAGGCCCGCAGGCAGCATCAGGCGGAGCGACTCGATCAGCGGCGCAAGGGTCTGCTCGCTGATCCACCGGGCAAGCTCAAGTTGATGCGGCAGGAGGACGGGCTGCGCCCAGACCAGGGAGATGATCTCGCGCGTCTGGAAGTCGGGGGCGGCGTCGACCAGTCGAACGACGACGCCCTGGATGCGACGGCCGCGAAAAGGAATCCAGACGAGGTGGCCGGGTTGCAGCCGCGGCGCCAGCGCATCGGGGACAGCATAAGTGAACAACTCCGATGCGAGGTCGCGCGGACCTTGGGCCGGACGCGGCGCGCCGAGCGGGGTATTGACCGAGATTTCAGCGTAGAGCACAGGAGGTTGCGGCTATCCGTGAATCACCGCGGCCATGTAGCCGACGGTGTAAACGCCTGGCCGACGGTCTCCGGTCACGTCGCCCGAGGAGGTGTATTGCAAGATTTCAGCGCCCCCTGCGCCAAGCGCGCGGCACGCATGAAGGACGGTCACAAGTCCGGTCGCGCCGCACGCCTGCGCGGTTTCGCTTGCCAGCGCGTCTTCCGCGCCCTCGATGTCGAACGTCGCGACGAGATCAACCAGCCGCAGGTCAGTGCGAACAACCGCGTCGTAGTTTTCCATGTGACTCAGGTCTGTGCTGGCAACCAGAAGCGTGCGCTCGTCGACCGTTTCGGCCAGCGCCGCGGCCAGCTTGCGCACGCGTTCGCGCGCGCCGGGATCGCCAAGGTGTTCGCTCAGCATGATGGGCGCCAGCGTGAACGAACCGAGCGCGACCTGCAGGAACGGCAGCTCGATCTCCAGGCTGTGCTCCTCGTCCCCTTCGACCGCGGCGAACGTGACCTTCTGGCCGACCATCTTCAGAAACTCGCGATCAACGGGAACATCGCCAAGCGGCGTACGGTACGCGCTCTCGCGCGGGACCATGAACGGCGCGAGGCGGGAACCCCAAATGGGCCGGTGAAGCGGGCCGAGCAGGACGACGCGGGTAAAACCCGCGCCGCGAACTTGAGCAAACGCGCGGCCGGCCGTCGGGCCGGAGTAAGCGTAACCGGCGTGGGGCGCGACAAGGCCCAGAATGCGTCCAGTGGACTGGCGGGGCGACGCAGCGTCGAGGTAACGTTCGATGTCGCGGCGGAGCGCGGCCGGGTTGCCGGGGTACCAGTGGCCGGCAACCGCAGAAGAACGGACACGGGCGGTTGGCTCTGGCATCGTCGCGCCTCCTCACTTCAAACCAGGCCCGACGGGTTTTCCAAACCAGTCGGGTCGTTCTCTCTCAAACCCACTTCTGGTTGCCGATGAGCACCAGCGCGATCAGAACAACAGCCGCCACCGCAACGACGAGCAGCCGCTGTGAGGCAGTCCGCTGGTCGAGGAGCTTGCGCTCGCCGAAGAGCGCGCCGTCCGCGTAACCTACCGTAAAGTGCGGCGCGATGAAGTAGCCGAGCAGGAAGCCGCCCACCAGGCCGCCCAGGTGCGCAATATTGTTGATGTTGGGGATCGTAAAACCGAAGACGAGGTTGATGGCAAGCAGGACGCCAAGATTCGCCAGGCGTTGCCGTCCGAACTGGCCGAAGAGCCTGCGGTTGCGCACGTAGAACGCGGCTTCCGCGCCGATCAGGCCGAAGATGGCGCCCGACGCGCCCACCGACGGAATCGGATCCCCCAACACGTACCACGCGACGCTGCCTGCCAGCCCCGCGAGCAAATAGATGATGAGAAACCATTTCGGGCTGTAGAACGCTTCGATGTCGCGGCCGAGGATGAAGAGCGCGTACGCGTTAAACAGCAGGTGCGTCAGGCCGGAGTGCAGGAAGATGGACGTGAATAGCTGCCAGTACCATCCCTGCGCCACCAACTCATTCCACTGCGCGCCGTAGAAGAACACGATCCGCTCGCCGAAAAGCTGCGTGAGCGCGTAGTCGAGGATGAACGCGACGATGATGATGCCAAGCAGGATGTAGGTGATGATCGGCCTTGAGAGCGGCAGGCGCAGCCCTTCTTGCTGGGAAAACGGCGCGGGCGTCGGCTCGCTGTAGTTCGGTTTGGGATCGCGATAGGTCATAACTGCACCGGCTTCCAGTCAATGCGGCTCTTCTCCGCCTGCACGATGGCAATTACCTTGTCAACCGTCTCGTCCAGCGCGCACTCGCGGTTGATGATGCGGTACTTGAACTCGGACGCGCGGCGCAACTCTCCGCGCGCGGTTTCGATGCGCTTCTCGAGCTGCGAAGGGTCTTCCGTCTTGCGCCGGCGCAGCCGCTCGACCAGCGCCTCCTCCGACTCAGCAGTCAGGAAGATCGTCACGGCGTCGGGCACGAGCTTGCGGATCGTAGCCGCGCCCTGCACGTCGATGCGCAGCATGACATCTTGCCCGCTCGCCAACGCTGCGCGCACGCCCGCCTTCGGAATGCCCTTGTACTGGCCGTACACCAGCGCATGTTCGAGCAGTTCGCCGCGGTCGATCAAATCGGTGAAAGTCGCCTGCGAGACGAAGTGGTAGTCCACGCCGTCGATTTCGCCCGGCCGCCGCGGTCGCGTGGTGGCTGTCACCACGAAGAAGCAGGAATAACCGCGCTCTTTCATACGTTGAATCGTCGCATCCTTGCCCACCCCCGACGGGCCGGACAACACGACCAGCAGTGGCCGCGGCTGATAGAGCGACGCGTACCAGTCTCGTGAGAGCTGTTCGAGGCTGGCATCCTGTTGATCATGGCTCATGCAAAGCACCGTCCACTGTCGCGAGGCGGGAGGTCTTGACGCTCCTGCGCCCTGCGCTATAATCCCGCTATGCCTATCTACGAGTACACCTGTCACGACTGCAACCGACGGGTCAGCCTGCTGTGGCGCTCCTTTGCGGATGCGCAGGAGCGCGAGCCGGTCTGCCCGCGCTGCGGCGGGAAAAACCTCACGCGCCTGATCTCGCGCGTGGCCGTCGTCCGCTCTGAGTCAAGCCGCCTCGATGCGACTGCGGATGATTTCTCGCCGGACGGCATGCCCGACATCGACGAAAACGACCCGAAGTCGTTGGCCCGGTTCATGCGCAAGATGGCGGACGAAACGGGCGAAGACCTCGGCGACGAGTTCGAGGAAGTCGTTGGCCGGCTCGAAGCCGGTGAAGACCCGGAGAGCATCGAGCAGTCGATGCCCGACCTCGGTTCGTCGCCGTCGGGCGGTGACGACTTCGGCGTAATGTAGCCACTAACATGAGAATGTCCGCTTAAGGTGCCAGGCGCCTTAAGCAGGTTCATTCTGCAACTGGTTAGAGCTGTATAAATTGCTCCACGTTGAGCACGAACACGACCGCGCCGCCAACGCTTACCTCGATCGGCTCGGCCATTTCCAGCCCCGGCCCCTCCAGCGTGGGCAGCGGGGAGACCCACTGCGTGCGCCGCCGGCACACCTGTCGCAGGATTTCCACCGCCTGGCTCAACTTCTGCTCGTCCGTGCCGAGGAACATCGTTGTGTTACCCTCGCGCAGGAAACCGCCGGTCGTGCTGATCACCGTGGCGCGAAAGCCCGCCTTCGTGAGGCGGTCAAGAACGTCGCGCGAGTCGTCGCTGCTGACAATTGCCATGATGAGCTTCATTGGTAGGCGCCTCCTTGGGGTGACGAAGCGATAAGCGCCTCTGGTCGGCCCTTATCGCCGGAACAAAGGGGAAGAAGCTGCTGGACGCGTGCCCTGATCGCCGCTTGCGCCTGCTCCACCGACTGCCTCGCATCCACCACCCACCAACGCTCGTCGTCCATCCGCGCCAACTCAAGATAACCCGCGCGCACCCGTTCGTGAAACTCCAACTCCTCGCGTTCGATCCGATTCCAGTCATCCGATCCCGCGCTGGCGTTCGCCTGCTTCCGCCGGAGCCCGTCCAGCACGGGCAGATCGAGACAAATCGTCAAATCAGGCTTCAAGCTCCCTGTCGCAAAGGCTGTGATCATGCGCAGCGCATGGAGGTCCAACCGGCGGCCGTAGCCCTGGTAGGCCAGCGTCGAGTCCGCGTAGCGGTCGCACAGCACCGCGCCTCCGCGCGCCAGGTGCGGCCGGATCACTTCGCCGACAAGTTGCGCGCGCGCGGCGGAGTAAAGCAGAATCTCCGCCTCCGGCTGCATCTCCACGTGCTCGGGGTTGAGCACAATGCCGCGCACCACATCTCCTATGCGCGTACCGCCCGGCTCGCGCGTCGTCAGCACGTCGCAGCCGCGCTCGCGCAGCCAGCCGGCCAGCAGCCTGATCTGCGTCGATTTACCCCCGCCCTCCGGGCCTTCAAACGTAATAAACAAAAGAGGCTCCTAAAGAGCGCCGCGAACTACGCTAAGTCCGACCATACGTCCAAACTCGCGTAATTCGCGGCCGCCTCGCGTTAACCCTGGAAGATGCGCACCCGGCGCCGCGGCTCCGAGCCGTAGCTGTGCGAGACGAGGTTAGCGGAGCGCGCCATCTCGTGCTGCATCCGGCGGACTTCCGGCCCGGCCGGCGGCAGCTCCTCAGACGTCGACCCGCTCAACACGCGGCGAATGGCCTCCTGCGTCTCCTGCACGGCCTTCTCCATCGGGTCCTCGTAGACCACCGGCACGTTGAAGATGTCGCCCAGAATGGCTTCCATCTGGTTGATCGTGTTCGAGCGCAGCACGTAGACCGGGATGCGCCGCCGCTCGGCCTCGGTGATCGGCTGCGGGTGCTTGCGGTAGTAGTTCTTGAGCGTCACAACCGCGTTGGCATGTTCGAGGTCATCGACCACGCTGACCGGCACGCCCAGGTTCTGCGACGCCTGAATCAATCGGCCGCGGCCCACACCGTAGGGGTAGACGCGCAGCGCGTTGTGCTGCTGGCGCGCGGGCGCGGCCGGCGCAGCAGGAGTCGGCTCATACATGCCCGCAGCCGCATCACGGTATCCGCCGCGCCGGGGGCGATCCTCGAAGCCCGCAGTCTCCGCGTGCTTCTCGAACGGCAGGCGGCCCATCCCACCCCCGTTCGTCGCCGCGCGCGGCTCGGGGGCCGGCGCGGGCGCTTTCTCGATGCGCAACTGCCCACCGTCATCCACATAGCGGATTTCGGGCTGCGGCGTGCGTCCACGCAAGAGCGCGTCGACCGCGGCTGCGACGCTGTGGTGCACCGCCATGCGTTGGCGGTCCTGAAGCTCGATCAGCACGTCGAACGTGGGCGGCGCGCGGCGTTCGAGCACGGCCTTCTGCGTGCCGCGGCGGCGCGCTTCTTCGTCGCTCAGCGTGACGCTCTCGATGCCGCCAACCAGGTCCGACAGGGTCGGATTGATCAGGAGGTTTTCGAGGCTGTTGCCGTGCGCGGTGCCGACCAACTGCACGCCACGCTCCGCAATGGTGCGCGCAGCCGCGGCTTCCTGCTCGCGGCCGATCTCGTCGATGACGATGGTCTGCGGCATGTGGTTTTCCACCGCCTCGATCATCACCTCGTGCTGGAGCGCCGGGTCCGCCACCTGCATGCGCCGCGCGCGGCCGATAGCCGGGTGCGGGATGTCGCCGTCGCCGCCGATTTCGTTCGATGTGTCGACCACCACCACGCGGCGCTTCTCGCTCAGGATGCGCGCGGCCTCGCGCAGCAGGGTCGTTTTGCCGACGCCCGGCCGGCCGAGCAGCAAGATGCTCTGGCCCGACTTGATGATGTCCTCGACAATGTCAATCACGCCGTAGACCGCGCGGCCCACGCGACACGTCAGGCCAATAACCTTGCCCTGCCGGTTGCGGATCGCCGAGATGCGGTGGAGCGTGCGCTCGATGCCCGCGCGGTTGTCGCCCGTGAACTCGCTGATGCGCGAGATGACGTAATCCAGGTCCTCCTGGCTGACTTCTCGCTCGCTCAATGTCAGCTCGTGGTCGACGAAACGCGCCTCTGGCACGCGGCCCAGGTCCATGACGATTTCGAGCAGGTTGTCGCCCTGGTTCGCGGCGCGCAGCGCCCGCTCCACCTGCGGCGGCAGCACTTGCAGCAAAGCATCGAGGTCGTCAGTAATCTTTCGTTGTTCCATACTTCTCTCAGAATTCCTTCGTTCCGCCCACGCCACCAGTAGCGCACGCTACTTGTGGCGAGTCATTTCCCGCGCGCCCTGCGCCACCGCGGGTTGCCGCGCCATTGCCGGGAGCGGCTCGGCCACTCGGACCACCGCGGCCGTGTGTTTGACGAAGCGGGCCCGCTCGGCAAACGGCGCAAAGCCAAACCCAATGAGCGCCGCGCTCAGATTCATGTCATATTCGCGCACGGTCACGTAGACCGGCACGCGGCGGTTCGGAACTGAACGGCCGCCTTCCAACCGACGCAACCCTTGCGCAATAAGCAAACGCACCTCGCGGGCGGAAAGTTCACCCGCGCCCAGAATCCGCAGCCAGTGTCCCGCCCTGCCCCTGTGGGCCTGCACCGCGCCGCGCACCTCGCCTGCCGGCTCCCACACGAAGCCTTCCCACTCGTGCGGCTCCCACCACGAAAGGATGGGCGAACCGACCTCGCCGTCCAGCGCGCCTTCGGCCTGTTGCACGAGGCGCGGGGTGCCGCGAGCGTAAAGCCGTTGCAGCGACCAGCTATCGCGCGGAAGCTGCGGGCGCAGGCCGATGAGCGTCTCGCCCGTCGTGGGCGCCTCGGCCAGCCGGTACAGCGTCTCACGCGCATATAGACAGAAACCAGCCTGTCGCAGGCTGGTTTGCTCAAAGCACCCCTCTGGCGCGCTCGCATAAATACGCTGCAAGCCGTGCGTCGCTGCGGCGAGCGAGCAGTGCGACAGCAACCGGCTCCAGATCATCTCGGACGGATCCCCGGCAACCGGGGCGAGAACCGCGGGCGCCACATGCAGCAGGTCGGCTTCCGAGCGGCTCGCGCGCTTCATCAACTGCGCAAACCCTTGCAGCGGTTGACCCTGCCACTGTTCGTCAAGGACAAAGGTCGCGACCCCGACGCCCGCCCACGGCCACGGCGCGGTCAGCGCGGTCCAAAGCGGCTCGTGCGGATGCGTCAACATGTGCTCGACGGCAAGCGTCATGCCTGCGTGCTGCAAGCGCCGCACCAGCCAGATGTCTTGCAAACCGAACGGTCGAATCACTCGTTGCCATCTTTCCTGCGCATTGGAACCCTCATAAGCGGTCCTCACTGCGCAGTCCCTGCGCCATTACTTTGTCGCATTCTACCACAGGGAAGTCGGAAGACAAGTGATTGACGCTACATCGCTTTGGCCCGGCCAGGGATAAAGAAAACCCCCGGCACGAGCCGGGGGTCAAGAGGTCCACAAGCTTTCGTTTTGCTTTCGCAAACTTGCTTGCTCTCGCAGGCGCCAGGACCTGGTGGCGTGCGCCGACTGTTACGCCGGCGTGACCGATACTGCCTGCGGTCCCTTCGGCGTATCTTCAACGATAAACCGAACCCGTTCGCCTGCATCGAGGTTCCGGAACCCTTCGCCGGTGATGTTGGAGTAGTGAACGAAAACGTCCTTATCCCCGCCATCCGGCGAAATGAAGCCATAGCCCTTGCTCCGGCTGAACCACTTGACGATGCCCGTGCTCTCCATTAGAAGTGCCTCCTCGGAGTACTGAGAAAAACTTAGCCCCTCGGTTTTCCGCAGTCTACTGCTGGGCTTTAAGAAAACAGTCACCGGGCGGAGGTGCGAACCCGGTGACTGGTACGGTACTGCTATCCCAGACAGGCTGCCGGTGAAACCTCACGGCGGCGTTATTGTACTCCTGTGGCAGTCCATTGTCAAATCGTAATGCGTGTCCTAATTGACTACACGCAGAGATGATGAGGAGGCGTGATTAATTTGGCAACAACGTACCGCTAAAACCAAACTGCGCCGACTCCGGCCACTCCTTGCTACCTGACATCCATGTGAGCAGCGCGTTCTCGCGGCTCAGCAACGCCAGCTCGCGGCGGAGCATCTGACCCACGGAGGGAGAGCCGAGCAGTTCCTGCTTCTCGCGATTGTCGATCTGCATCGTGATTGCCGCGAGATAGCCGACTTGTTGAGCGGCTGAAGGCGTTTCCTCGATCTGAATCTGCAAACCGGCGGCGTCGGAAATCAGCTCGATATAGCGGTTGAC
Source organism: uncultured Anaerolineales bacterium (assembly GCA_964588925.1). Lineage (GTDB taxonomy): Bacteria > Chloroflexota > Anaerolineae > CG2-30-64-16 > CG2-30-64-16 > JALOOB01. The sequence continues at coordinate 27,490 of CAZPTI010000015.1, forward strand.
TTCTTCCTTGACCCGCGCAGCGGCCGCCTCAATGGCTGCATCGTCCGACGGATCGACCATAGGCAGGGTCACGACCTCACCGCGCAAATAGGGTTGATCATGCAGCAGCTTGCGGATGCGAAACCGCTCCACGCCGACAGTCACGATGTTCATCGAGCCATTGGTCAGATGCGTACTCTCGATAATACGCGCCACCGTGCCCACGCTGTAAGGTTCAGCGTCGTCGTCGTTAAAAGTGGCAACTTCGCGCCCGCGCTTGATCAGCACGACGCCGAAAGGCAAATCCTCGGCCAGGCAGCGCCGGATCATCAGCCGATAGCGTTCCTCAAAGATGCGCAGCGGCAGCACCTGCCCGGGGAACAGCACCGTGTTCAGCGGGAAGAGCGGCAGCTCAACAGCATCGATCATCTCGTCCATCGAAAATACCTCTATGCCCTCCAAACGGAAGCTCGTCTCCGTTTGTTCCTATACCATGCTATCCTAACAGAACGGGGGAGCAGCAACAAGTCACTGCTCCCCCGTGGCTTTCAGTTACCTTCTTGCGGTCGCGATCCTGTTTAGTAGAGCGCACCCGCTGCCATGCGCAGCCCCTGCACGTCGCGCAGCTCGATCTTGCGATAGCCCAGCTCGACCAGACCTTCGTCCTTGAAGCTGCGCAGGATCGCGCTGATCGTCTCGCGGTAGGTGCCAAGCATGTCGGCAAGCGCCTGGTGGCTGGTGCCGCGGATGGCCCGCCCGCCGTTCGCCAACTCAAGCAGCAGGCCGGCCAGTCTCTCCGGCAGTCGCTTGTAGGCGACCTCTTCCATGCGGTTTTCAACCTGGGCAAGCCGCTGACCGACGGTTTGCAACAACCCCCAGCTCAGGACGGGGTACCGCAACGCCAGGCTTTGCGCCTGGGGCTGGGGCACGGCCCAGAGAATGCAATCGGTCAACGCAACTGCCTTCACGCACGGGTCCACTGCGCCCAGAAGCGCGCCTTCCCCGAACATGGAGCCCGGCCCGAGCGTCGCGATCGCCAGCCTGCGACCGTTCGGCCCTTCTCGGATCAACTGCACACGGCCCTTCATCAAGGTGTAAAGGTTCCGACCAAGCTGGTCGGGGTCTGCAACCGTCTGACTCGCCCGAAACGACTGCGCTGAGATTGCCTGCTTGAATTCGGGATCATCCTCACGAAGCTCAATCAAAATCTCCGGCAGTGACCTCTGCTTCCCGCGATTCACCATTTGACCTTCCTCCCTTCCTCTGCCTGACCTTAACTCTTCAATACAGCCTTACAAGTGTAAGGAACTATACTACACTTGCCGATATGTGTCAACGCTTTGTAGAAGCTCTTAATGTAACCTTAAGGGTTCTCCGACAAGCGTCGCATCTGGAGGATGGACCCCGTGTGATGCAAAGACGAATCGGAGATCAGCTTGATGATGTACGTGACTGCTGAGCGAGCGCTCTCGCCCAGAAAAACCCCCGGAACGCGCGTTTTCAGTTCCGGCTGAGCATTGAAGATACGCCCACCAAAGGCGAACAGCGGCCGCGGCGTCAACATGGTCTGGATCGCGGAGCCGATCTCTATCAAACCCGGAACGGTCTCAGCCGTAGCGGCTGACATAACGACCATCGCGGGTTTAAGGCGCTCCATCTCTTCGACGAACTGGTCCACCGGGACGTTCTGCCCCAGATAGATTGTGTTAATACTACGCCGGCGCAGCATTAAATAGATCAGCAGCAACCCCAATTCGTGCCAGTCGCCCGGCGCGCATCCCAGAATCACCAGCGGCCCGACCGTCGACTGCGGCGCCGCGTTGATGATCGAGTCGATCTTGCGCCGCAGATAGTTGCTCGCAAAATGTTCCGTCGCAGTTGTCGTACGACCCTCGTGCCACATATCGCCTATCTGCGCCATTGCGGGCGCCAGGATCGATTCGGTCACTGTCTCCAACCCGTAGATCGCGAATGCTTCTTCGAGCAAACGATCCGCATGCGCCTCGTCGTAGCGCAGCAGCGCGGTCAGCAGCGCATCGCGCGTCTCCCGCGGCCCGTTGCCGGTTTCGTGACGCCGTGGATCAGCGCTCAACCCCCGTTCGCCCGGCCGGCTCTGCGACAGCAAATGGATCGCCTGGCTGATGTTCATGCCTTCGTCCACCCGGGCCTTTAGCCAACGGAGGACGGCGATGTCGCGCGCCGAATACAAACGATAACCGCTTTCGGTCCGACCGGGCGAGAGCGCGCCGTACCGCCGCTCCCATGCGCGGAGGGTCGCGGCCGGAAGGCCGGTGGCCTCGACCACCGCCTTAATGTTATAGATGGGTTGGCCGTCCAAGTCCTGATAAGGCTCGGCTGTGCTTGCCTGACTCATGTCGTTAACCCCACACTTCCTAGCGCGCCGTCTGTCGTTCCTTTTTTGTTAGCAGGACTATAGCACAACCCTTACTGTTTGTCAATACTTTGTTTAAAGTTGGCTGATTAGACAGAGAACGAAACGGGGGCCAAAAAGAAGCCTGCGCAGTCGCCCTGACCGCGCAGGCTCTGTAGATTATCGAGGAGTATTCCTAGGATAGCGTCTGAACCAACTCGCGCGCCGTGGCAACCACCTGAGCATCGGGAAACTTCTGTCCGAACTCAGGATGGGCATGAAACGCTCGCCCGCCCAGGATGAGCCGCGGCCTGCCGTCACCAAGCTCGCGCACGGCCGCATAGACTTCGGCCAGATGATCGGCGCTGTCGCGCGTCGCGGCCGACAGGCACACCAGGTCCGGCCTCAGCTTACGCACCTCGCGCACCAGGTGCTCGGTCGGCACGTTTTGTCCCAGGTAGATCACGCGCCACCCGTGACGACGCAGCGCCATAGACACGAGCAGGATGCCCACGTCGTGCCACTCCGACGGTGCGGCGCCGGTGATCGCCAGCGGCCCGACGAGCGGCTGCGGATAAGCGTGGAACAGCGCGGTTAACCTGCGACGCAGGAAGGCGGTGGCGAAGTGCTCCTGCACGACGCTTGCTTCCCCGCGGTGCCACCGCTCGCCGATTTCCACCAGCGTTGGCGTGATGATCTCTTCGGCAACCATATCGACCGGGTACAGCGCAAAGGCTTCCGTCAGGACGCTCTCGGCCTGGGGCTCCTGGAACGCGCTCAGCGCCTCGATTAACTCCTCGACGATGGTCTCCGCGCCGCGCGCGTTCTCCGGCGGGGCCGGGACGCGCGGCCGATCCAGCTCCAACTCCGGCTCTTCGCCCGCCTGGTGACGGATTTCGAGCAGCGCCACGGCCCGACTGATCGACACACCCGCGTCGACCTGGTTCTTGAGCCAGCGCAGCGTCTGAATGTCGCGCTCTGAGTAGAGGCGGTAGCCCCCGTCGCTGCGCCCGGGCGACAGCACGCCGTACCGGCGCTCCCACGCGCGCAGGGTTGCCGGCGCGATGCCGGTCTCCTGCACGACCGTTTTGATCGTGTAAACCGGAGTATCGTCCAGGCCATTGAAGCGCGGTTCCTCAGCCATAGGTGGGTTTCTTCCGATCAGTGTGATTAGCTCAGGCGAGCGAGACTGCCTCCAGCTCGGCTACGATCTTTTCGGCCGCTGCCACAAGCGCCGGCGCCTCGTCAAATACGGCAACGCCGCCCTGGTCCGCGGCCACCGCATCAGCCGAGAACGGCAGCGCCCCCAGCACGGGCAGCCCACCAGCGTGAGCGCGAATAAACTCCTCGTCTTTTGGCCCGCGCACCTTGTTCGCGACGAGAAAGATGCGGGACACACCGATCTCGGACGCGAGATAGCGGATTTGCTCCGCCGTGCCCAGGCTGCGGAGGCCGGGTTCGACGACGATGACAAACGCATCCACCGAGCCGGCCGTGCCGCGGCCCAGGTGCTCGATGCCGGCCTCCATGTCGAGAATAAGTGTCTGATCTTTGCGCAGCAGCAGGTGCGTCACGAGCGCCTTAAGCAGCGCGTTCTCGGGACAGAGACACCCCGCGCCGCCGGTTCGCACCGTGCCCAGCCGCAGCAGCCGCACCCCGCGATGCGTGAAGCTCAGGTTTTCGGGGATGTCATCCACCTTCGGGTTCAGCTTAAACCATCCGCCGACCGTTCCCTTCTGCGCGCCGGTCCGCTCGTAGATCAAGTCTTCCATGTCCGCAATGGGCTTGAGCGCTGCGTCCATTTCCGCGGTCAGCCCAAAGGCCAGCCCCAGGTTCCCGGCAGGATCCGCGTCGATGGCGATCACGTCCTGCCCGCGTTCCTTATATACATGCGAAAGCAAGGCCGTCAGCGTCGTCTTGCCAACACCCCCCTTGCCCGTCACTGCGATCTTCGGCATGGATTTGATTCTTCCTTGCGAATTGATAAATGGCTGCCGCCAAGAGAAAACCGGTGTATTGTACAACAGGCGTCCAAGCTTCCAAAGCGGAAAACGCGCTTAAACGCGTGCTGCTATGAACAAAGATAGCACATGGCGTCAAAGAGGGACAGGCAGGAAACATACATTCACGCGCGCTGGCGTCCTAACGTCATGTGGCGCAAGTTTCCCGACTTGCGCCGCGCGCATTAATCCAACTCCAACAAAGATTGTACATAGTGCTACAGAAGCTTGACCCGCTCACCTGCGTTAATGCAAACAGCCGACAGGTAAGTTGTTTGACGTAGTAGAAGGAAAGAGGGAGGTCAAAGTGTTTGGCGGTCTTGGTTTATACCTGTTGTTTGCCCTGCCGGCGTTGATTCTGGGGCTGTGGGCCCAGTGGAAAGTTCAACGCGCGTTCAAGCAGAACGCAGAAGTTCGGACGGCTCGCGGAATAACGGGCGCGCAGGTGGCGCGTGAAGTGCTTGACGGCAACGGCTTGACGAATGTGCGCGTGGAGCGGGTGCAGGGGTTCCTCAGCGACCACTATGACCCGGGGGGGCGCGTCTTGCGGCTTAGCCCGGACGTATATGACGGGCAGTCACTCTCGGCCGCGGGCGTTGCCGCGCACGAGGCCGGCCATGCGCTCCAACATGCGCAAGGCTACGGCTTCCTGGCCCTGCGCAGCGCGATGGTCCCGTCGGTGCAGATCGGCAGTTGGATCGGCCCGATCATCTTTATGGTCGGCCTCTTCATGGCCGGGACGCTCGGCACGACGCTAGCATGGGTCGGCGTGGCGCTCTTCGCCGCAGTCGCTATCTTCGCGCTCGTGACCCTGCCTGTTGAGTTCGACGCGACGCGGCGGGCCAAGCAACAGCTTACGAGCAGCGGCATCATCATCGGCAACGAAATGCGCGGCATCAACGCTGTGCTGGACGCGGCGGCCATGACTTACGTGGCCGGCGCGGTGCAGGCGATCTCCACCTTGCTGTATTACGTCTTCTTGCTAATGGGCCGCAACGAAGAGTAAAATTCAGCCGGTGGACGTGGGCTGAAACCCCTATATCGTCTGTGTAGCGAAGGGATCGGCGCGTCACTCTGCCGGTCCCTTCTTTCGTTTCATGCCTTGAGGCATTACGCCCTCGTGGAGAAATGGACCAACGTGTGATCAGCACCCCAACCCAAACCGAGCCAGCCCCGGGCGCGGGGGGCACGGACTGGCACTTTGCCGATTCCAACAAAGTGACAGCTTCGCTACAGGTCAAGCCCGTGGAGGGCTTGACCAGCAGCGAAGCCGCGGCTCGCCTCAGCAAGTACGGCCCCAATGAATTGATCGAGCGGGGTGGGAAAAGCCCCTTGCAGCTCCTGCTGGCCCAGTTCACCAGCAAGCTCGTCATCATCCTCATCGTCGCCGCGGTCATCTCGGCCTTTGTCGGCGATTTCAAGGATGCCATCGCGATCCTCGCAATCGTGATCCTGAACGCCATCCTCGGCTTCGTGCAGGAGTACCGCGCGGAGCAGGCAATGGCCGCGCTCAAGAAGCTGGCGACCCCGAACGTGCGCGTGCGCCGTGACGGGCAGGTGCGCGACATTCCCGCGCGCGAGCTGGTTCCCGGAGACATCGTGCTGCTCGAAGCGGGCAACGTGATTCCTGCCGACGGCCGCCTGATCGAAGCCGCCAACCTGCGCATTCAGGAAGCCATTCTGACGGGCGAGTCGGAGCCGGTGGAGAAGCAGACTGCCGCCCTGGCCGCAGGCGCCGCTTCCGCTGCGCTCGGCGACCGCCGCAATATGGCCTTCATGGGCACGACGGTCACGTACGGCCGCGGCGCAATGGTCGTCACCGCGAGCGGCATGAACACCGAGCTTGGCAAGGTCGCCAATATGTTGCAAGAGGTCGGTGGCGGACAAACGCCCCTCCAGCGCCGCCTCGACCAGCTCGGCAACGTCCTCGCGGTCGCCGCGTTTGCGATGGTCGTCATCGTCTTCGGCCTTGGCGTGCTGATCGGTGAGGACTGGCGGCTGATGTTCATGACCTCGATCAGCATGGCCGTCGCGGTCGTGCCGGAAGGACTGGCCGCGGTTGTCACCATTGCGCTGGCGCTCGGCGCGCAGCGCATGCTCAAGCGACAGGCGCTTATCCGCAAGCTGCCTGCGGTCGAAACGCTCGGCTCGGTCACGGTCATTTGCTCGGACAAGACCGGCACGCTGACCGAAAACCGGATGACCGTGACGATCCTCGACCTGGCAGGCCATCGTCTCGACCTGACGGAAGAGATTCGCCACCGCGAGCCAGTTGTCGTCACTGCGGACCCGAGCGCGGACATCACGCGCAAAGAGCCCGCGCTGGCGCTGTTGCTCATGGCCGGCGCGCTCGCCAACGACGCCACGCTCCAGCCCGACGCCGCGCACCCCGGCCAATTCCGCGCGGTCGGCGATCCGACCGAAGGCGCGCTGGTCGTGGCCGCGGCGCGCTTCGGCCTGTGGAAGGAGCGGCTGGAGGCGGTCTATCCCCGCATCGGCGAAGTGCCGTTCGACTCCGAGCGCAAGCGCATGTCCACTCTGCATCGAATTACCGACTGCGACGCATGGGTGAGCGATTGCGCGAACCTCGGGGACGCGGAGCACCTCGTCTTCTCGAAGGGCGCAGTCGACGGGCTGTTGGAAGTCTCAACCGGCGTGTGGGATCGGGGCGAAGTCAAACCGCTTGATGCGGAGTGGCGACGCCGCGTCCTTGCCGCCAACGAAGAACTTGCCAGCAAGGGGATGCGCGTGCTTGGCATCGCGTTCCGCCCCGGCCGGCCGGAAGACCTTGCCCGCGCCAACGCCTCGCCCGACCTAGAACGCGACCTCGTGCTGATCGGCCTGACCGGTATGATCGACCCGCCGCGACCTGAAGTGAAACAGGCCGTTGTCACCTGCAAGGAAGCCGGCATCCGCCCGGTCATGATCACGGGCGACCACCCGCTCACCGCGCGGCAGATCGCCTATGAACTCGGGATCAGTTCGAACGGCAAGATTCTGACCGGCGCAGACCTGGCGCGCATGAGCCAGGTCGACCTGGAAGCGGTCGTCGAAGATGTGTCAGTTTACGCGCGCGTCTCGCCCGAGCACAAGCTGAACATCGTCGAGGCGCTCCAGAAGCGCGGGCACGTGGTGGCGATGACCGGCGACGGCGTGAACGACGCGCCGGCGCTCAAGCGCGCGGACATCGGCGTGGCAATGGGCATCACCGGCACGGACGTATCGAAAGAAGCGTCCGAGATGGTGCTGCTCAACGATAACTTCACGACCATCGTGGCCGCGGTGGAAGAGGGCCGCGCCATCTACGACAACATCCGCAAGTTCATCCGCTTCTCGCTGGCCGGCAACCTCGGCAAGGTACTGGTCGTGCTGATCGGCCCGCTGCTAGGCATGCCGCTGCCCTTTGCGCCCTTCCAGATCCTGTGGATGAATCTCGTCACCGACGGCGTGCTCGGCCTCGGCATGAGCGTGGAGCCGGCCGAGAGCGGCGCGATGAAACGGCCGCCGCACTCGCCCAGGGAAGGGGTCTTTGCGCGCGGGCTGGGCCTCCAGATTACCTGGCTGGGCGCGCTGATCGGCCTTGCGACCCTTGCCATCGGCTACTTCACCTGGCGCGCGGGCATTGAGGCGTGGCAGACCATGATCCTGACCGCCGTCATCTTCGGCCAGGTGATGCAGGCGCATGTGTGGCGGTCGAGCCGCGATTCAGTGTTCCGCATGAACCCGCTGTCGAACAAGCCGCTGCTGATTGCCAGCCTGGTCATCGTCGCGCTGCAACTGGTGGTCATCTACGCGACGCCGCTGCGCAGCATCTTCGAGACCGTCCCGCTCACGCCGCAGCAGCTTGCCATCACGCTGATCGTCCCGCTCGTTGTCCTGATTGCGGGCGAAGTCGAAAAGGCGATTCGCCGCAGCCGGCGCTAACGTCGCTTCATCCGGCGGCGGCGCCCCCAACGCTGCCGCCGGATGAGAGTATGGAGGAGCCCCCCTTTGAAGCGCATATTGGAAAGCGGCCGCTATCTCGCGATCTTTGGCGTCATCTCAAGCCTCGTGGCCTCCGCAGCGGCCTTTATGTGGGGCGCCTACAAGACGGTTGAGACGATCATCTACCTCGTGCAGAGCAAAGGGGACGATCCGCTGGCCGCGGTGGCATTCCTGGAATTAATGGACAAGTTTCTGATCGCGGCCGGCCTCTACATCTTTGCGGTCGGCATCTTCGAGCTCTTTATCGACGACTTGAACCTGCCCGCGTGGCTCGTCGTCCACGGGCTGCATACCGTCAAAAGCCGCCTGAGCAGCATTATCATCCTGCTCATGGCGATTGTTTTCCTCGAACGGCTGATCCGCTGGGAAGATCCGCAGGGCACGCTGCTCTTCGGCATCGCCATCTCGGTCGTCGCCGCGGTCCTGATCGCGTTTAGCTGGTTCGGGGAGAGGGAGTGACCTATGGCCCGACGCGGCCCGCGACCTGAATTCGCGGTCATCGGCCTGGGGCGGTTTGGGCGGGGCGTCGCGCTGACCCTCGTCAATCGCGGCTTCACCGTGCTCGGCATCGACCGCGACCGGGAGGTGACGCAGCAGCTTGCGGATGAGTTGACGCAGACCGTTGCGCTTGACTCCACCGACGAGGAGGCGCTGCGCGCGGTCGACATCACGTCGTTCGACACGGTCATCGTCGGCATCGGCACGGACTTCGAGAGCAGCCTGCTCACGACGGTCGCTCTCAAGAGCGTGGGTGTGCGCCGCGTGGTGTGTAAGGCGCTGAGTGAGCGGCAGCAGGCTATCCTGCTCAAGGTGGGCGCGGACCAGGTGATCCTGCCCGAACACGAGGCGGGGCAGCGGCTTGCCTACATGCTGACCACGCCGCTGATGCTCGATCAACTCCCCCTCGGCGCGGAGCATAGCATCATGGAGCTGCGCCCGCCAGTCAGCTATATCGGCAGGTCACTGCGCTCGCTGGACGAACGCGATCAACTTCGCGTTGCCATCGTCGCGCACAAGCGGGGAGACCAGGTCGTCATCGCGCCTTCGCTGGACACCGTGCTCGCGGCCGACGACGTGCTCGTTGTCATCGGGCCGACGGATCAGGTCGCGCGCTTCGCCGACCTCGACTGATGAGCTTCGACCTCGCGCGCACCCCGCCCACGCGCCGCCGCATCCTGCGCAGCGGCTTGCGGCTCGTGCTTGGGCTGGCGATCCTCGTCATCCTCGGCACAGCCACACTTCTCACCCCCGGCATGTCAACGCGGCCCCTGGCCTTTGAGGAGGCCGCGTTCACGGCCACTTCCGCGCTCGCGGTCACCGGCCTGTCGGTGATCACCCCGTATCGCGACCTTACGCTTGCGGGCCAGATCGCCCTGTTGCTGATGATCGAAATCGGCGGCGTCGGCTTCATGACCGGCGCAGTGGTCGTGCTGCGACTGCTCGGGCGCAAAGTCTACCTGGCGGACCGGCTCGCGCTGCGCGACTCGCTCGGCCTGGTCGAGCCGCGCGCCATCCTGCGCATCATGTGGCAAGTGCTCGTCACTACACTCGTCATCCAGTCCATTGCGGCGGTCTTCTTCTGGTTCTCCTGGCGCGACGAGTTAGGGGCGTTGCGCGCCGTCTTCTACGCCTTCTTCCACGCCGCGTCCGCGTTCTGCAACGCGGGATTCGACCTCTTCACCGGCTCGCACTACTTCGGCGGCGCGTTCCCGACCGATACGACAACCCTGGCCGCGGCCGGCACGCTCATCATCCTGGGCGGCCTCGGCATCCCCGTGCTGGCCGACCTGCTCACCTGGCCGCGTCGACGGCGCCGCCTGACCCTCCATACGCGCATCACGCTTGTGGTCTACCTTGCGCTGATCCTGCTGGGCGCGCTCGGCTTCCTGCTGGCCGAAACCCGGCCGGGCGGCACGCTGGCCGTGACGCCTTTTGGCCGAAGCCTGGAGCTAACCGTCTTTCAGTCCATCTCGGCGCGTACCGCCGGAATCGCCGCGCTGCCGACCTTCGAGAATCTGGCCCCTGCCAGCCAGTGGTTGATGATGGCGCTCATGCTGGTGGGGTGCGCGCCCGCGTCGATGGGTGGCGGCATCACGACGGGGACGCTCGCCGTGCTGGCGTTGTCGTTTTGGGCTTATGTAAAAGGCTATCCTGCGGCTGTGGTGGGCGGACGTACGATCGGTTGGGACCCGGTGCGTCGCGCAGCCGCGATCCTGACCGTGTCGCTGTTCGTGGTGGCCGTCGCCACATGGCTGATCCTGCTAACGCATCCCGTAACGCTGGACATGGCGCTGTTCGAGGTCATTTCCGCGTTTGCCACGTGCGGGCTGACGCTGGCCTTCACGACGCAGCTCAACACGTTCGGCCTGCTCGTCATCGGGGTGGTGATGTTCTGGGGCCGCCTCGGCGCGCTGACCATCGTGGTCGCGCTCGCGCAGACCGCACCCCCGCAGGCAGTAACCTACCCAGAAGAAACGCTGTTGATTGGATGAGCAGCTTTTGCC
>CAZPTI010000016.1:0-36662 GCA_964588925.1 uncultured Anaerolineales bacterium
GCGACGAGGTGGAACCGCGCCGCGACTTCATCGAGACCAATGCGCTGCGGGCGGGCAATATCGACGTTTGATCTTTGTCGGGTGACACGGATAGTGAGATCCGTGCCAGGTTAGTGAGATATTGCTGACGCAGTTATTGAAAGATTCTTAGGGCGTCGATGCGCCGCGATTGAGCTGCGAGATGTCGCGTTAGGTCAGAGATCAACGCGCAGGCCTGGGAGGGCTGCTGATGACGATCCTCAGTGAGATTCAGAAGTGGTCTGAGAAGCTGCCGACTTGGCAGCAGCACGCGGTCGCCGTTCTCTACGAGAGACCGGTTCCAACGGCCGAAGACCTCGAGGACATCCTCGCGTTGCTTCTCGACGCACACGGCATCCCGGATCTTTTTGGTCGTGACGCACGAAAGCTGACCACAGAGCAGGTCGCAGCGCCTCAGGCCGGTCAGCCTGTCGTTCAACTCACCTCGATCAAGAACCTCCAATACGTCAACGCGTTGGCACCAGGGAAGGTTCTTCCCTTGGCCCCAACGGGGTTGACAAGCATTTATGGCGACAACGGTGTCGGCAAATCTGGGTACACCCGAGTACTGAAGAAAGCCTGCCGTGCACGTGATCAGTCGGAGCAAATTCGCCCAAACGCCTACAAGCACCCAATCCTGTCTGATACGGCAACAGCTGAATTCAATGCTCTCGTTGATGGCGAACCTACTGAATACCGCTGGACTGATGGAAAGGCATCGCCGGTAGAGCTATCTAGCATTGCAATCTTTGACTCGCGCTGCGCTCGCGCATACGTCGACAACCAAGGCGATTTTTCTTATGTCCCCTATGGCCTCGACATTCTGGAAGGCCTTGCCAAGGTATGTGCCTGGCTGAAAGATCGTGTTCAACAGGAGCAGCGCGCCGCCAAGCCTAACGTCGAACCGTTTGCCAAGCTTGCTCTGAGCCCTACAGCGGCAGGTCTTCTTGCAAAAGGACTGTCCGCCAAGACACGCAAAGATGACATCGAACGCCTGACGACCTTGTCGGGCGAAGAATTGGCCCGGCTCGATAGTCTCGCCAAGACCTTAGGTGAAGCCGACCCCAAAGCACGCGCGGCTGACCTGCGCTTGAAAGCCGGCCGTGTTGACGCTTTGGTCCAGCGAATCGAGGCTGCGGTGGCTGCCGTAGCACAGCCAAAGATCGACAGCCTGCACGCCCTCGTCGACAAGTCCAACCAGGCCAAAGTCGTTGCGCAGGCAGTGGCGCTACGTTTCAAGGAGATGGACACCCTCGAAGGTACCGGTGATGATCTTTGGCTTGAGATGTTCAGGGCTGCGCGACAGTTCTGTGCCACCTCGCATACCGTTCAGTCCTTCCCGCGCCTTCCTGGTGAGGCGCGGTGCCCGCTCTGCCAGAACCAAGTCGGTGAGCCCGGCGCCGCCCGCCTCATGGCCTTCGACGAGTTCATCGGGGGCGAAGCCACGAAGGCTGCGGAAAACGCCCGCAAGGAGGCCATCGCCGCCTTCAAGGCTGTAGTGGATGCTCAGCTTGACCTCAGCTTCGATGAAACCTTGACCCACGACCTTGAGGCGAATCCGGAGCTGGTGACGGCATGCACTGAGTTCCAGAAGGCACTGAGAGTACGTCGTGATGCCGTACGCGAAGCCGCGAAGCCGGATTCCGGGACTCCCTGGGACCAGATTCCTGCGCTTCCAATCAGCCCACAAGAAGCGCTGGCCAAAATTTCTGCTGATTGGCGCGAGGCTGCAGTAAAACTCGACCAGTCCCAGGACGCCACTGCCAGGGCCAAGATGGAAAAGGACTTGGCGGAACTGCTGGCACGTCGACAGCTGGCAGAGCTCAAGACAGTGGCGCTTGAAGCTGTCGACCGCTTTTCTATGAGTGTGAAGCTCGCCGAGTGCCTTGCAGCAACCAGCACGACGGCAATCTCTCGAAAGTCGACCGAGCTAACCAACACCATGGCCACTGAAGAGGTGGCAGTAGCCTTGAGCGACGAGTTGGCGGCACTGGGTGTAAACGGCATCAGCGTTGCCATGCAGCCCTCATCGACCAAAGCGAAGACCACTTTCAAGCTGGTCTTGAAGTCCGAAAGCGGCGTCGTTCCCCAGGACATTCTGAGCGAGGGCGAACAGCGTGCTATTGCCATCGCAGCATTCCTTGCTGAAGTCCGACTTAGCAAGGGCAAAGGCGGCATCGTTTTCGACGATCCAGTCTCGTCACTCGACCACGCGCGTCGGGAACGGGTCGCGCGGCGAATCGCGGCAGAAGCCCAGGAGCGGCAAGTCGTCGTTTTCACGCACGACATCTTCTTCCTCAACGTCCTCATGTTCGAGGCCAACGCACTCGGGCTTGTACCGAAAGCGCTAACCTTGAACCAGACCCCAGAAGGCTTTGGCGTTGCCGAGGAGACCTTGCCTTTCGCGGGTGCGAACGTATCCCAGCGCGTTGGCATGCTGCGCAACAAACAGGTTGAGTGCGCGCGGAGATATAAAGCTGGGGATCAAGCGGGCTACCGGCTTCTCGCTCGGGACCTTTACAACGACCTGAGGATGGCCTGGGAGCGTGGAGTGGAAGAGGTCCTGTTCCACGAGGTTGTCCTTCGCTTCCGAAAGGGCGTGGAGACGAACCGTTTGAAGAAGGTAACCGTTGAACCTGATGACGTAGCTGCCATCACGGCTGGAATGTCCCGGTGCTCGAACTACACCGGCCATGACGGCGCACAGGAAGCAAATGTTGCCCCCCCTTCGCCCGATGAAATGGAGAAGGACATCAACGCTCTCGAAGCCTGGCGGAAATCCGTGGTGACCCGGAGAGAGGGGAAGAAGTAGCGCCTTCGTAGCCTTTAGTACTTCGGGTACATGGATTCATGGTGTTTTCTGGGGCCCTGTTGGGATCCTCGCAGCTAGCACGACTCCCTCGAAGGCGCCATAGTGGTCGCGAACGGCTGGGCTTAGCTGCACCAGCATGTCCTCTGAGAACGAGAGCAGCCCAGCGTCATACAACGCATGCAAATCCCGACGCAGCAGGATCCCATCGGAGGCTGAGTTGTGGCCGTCTCGCCAACTGCGCCCTTCAAGATGCGCAGCCTCAAGGGCCTCTGGGATGCTGCAACCACTGATGACGCAACGCCCCTCGCAGGCAAGGAAAACCGCCTTGCGGAACGCTCCTTGTTGGGTGCGTACCTCGACCTGCGCAAACCGCTTTGCTCGCTCTTCCAGCGAATCTGGATCCGCAATGGGCGGCCTCGGTACTGGCTCGCTGATGTCCGCACCGCCGCCCTTCGGCAGGGCCCAGTAAGCGTACAACCTGCGACGCTCCGCCTGGTCGTCAACGACTCCAAACTCATCCGCAAGACCATCGGAACAGCGAAGTGTTTCCTTGTCTACTATCAGCGCAGTCAAGATGGGCTCGCCGTTGTCGGCTGACTGATGCCCCAGCTTGCTCATCGCCGTTCGGAGCACGAAGAAGATGAGTCCGAAGCGGTCCATGACCTCGGCATAGGTGACGTAGCTCTCCCGACGTGCCACCTCAATGAGCCAGTCGCGTATCGTCGGCAGTTTTTCCTTGTAGCTGTCCGTGGACATGCCCGTCTCGAGCGCATCAACAGGGAAGGGGCCTTTAGCTGGAGCAGTGACATGCTGGGCTTGGTGGGTTGCGAGTTCTTCGACCGCCACCATGCCTCCGAGGACAGCTACGATGGCACCGTCAGCTCGAGCTTCAAGCTGGTCAATCACAAAGACTTTGTCGTCGCGGTACTCCTTGATTTCCCGCTTGGGCACATCCGTGGCCTTGGCCGTTGCAATGACGCTGTAGCCGGCGACCCTGCCTGCCCACAGCGTGCGCAGATGCCGAATTCGTTCATCCAGGCCGTAGGACTCACGATCTTGATAATCTGCTGGCTCCCGCAGCACCACGACGCGCTTATCGCGCGACGAGAACTCGTCTGCCCAGGTTCGCAACAAGATCGTGTTCTCGTTCTGGGCACCCCAGGACCAGCGAGCATTCTTCAGGGGAAGCTTGAGGTCCTGGAAAAACTGTGTGATGGGTTTGGTCGCCATGGCGCCTCCAAAGATGACTCGATGAAGTCTCCGCACCTAGCTCGGCTGCCACCGAGTTTCGAGAGGTGCGTGGGTCCGACTACAACCCTAGCTTGGGAAGTGCTTGGACGATCTTCATCGTCTCCAGACTGACCGTGACCACCCGCTGGAACAGCTCTAGCGGGTAACGCGGGTTGCCCATGGTCTCGATCGCCCAGTCATTTGCATCGTTGACAATGCCACTGTCCTTGTCGGTCTTGACGCCCTGGCGCTCGACCACCCAATCCAGGGCTGGCTTGCCGTTGACGACATAGTCGTAGGCCTCCAGCGGGATGCCGGTCAGGGTGATCCTGTCGTTGTAATGCAGGGTCGTCAGGTCCTTGTCCTTGCCCTTCTTGCCGTAGCGCATCTTCTCAACGCGGTAGTCTGCATCGGTGAGCTTCTTGCCGCCGCTGTCGATCTTCAGCGGATAGGGTTCGACGCTCTCGTAGTTCAGGTGCAGTTCGGCCAACTTGCGGCCAGCTTGGGAAAAGGCCCAGAAGTCGGCAGCCGTTTTCACACACGGGATGCGTGGCAGTTCCTTGCCCAGGTTGTCGGCGAAACGCTCGCGGTAGTCGGGCGAGTGCAGCAGGCCGTAGACATAGTAGAAGATGTCTTCGCGGCCGATGCTCTCGCCGGGGTATGCGGCCAGGAAGTGCGCCAAGCCCTCCGCTGTAATGGCATCGCGGCGCTTGGAGGTCGGAGCTGGTGCCGACTGATTCTCCACACCGAATAAGGCCGATTGCTCCGGGCTGGACTCGGTCGCTTCGGCCTCCGGGTCATCGTAGAGGTAAAGCGGGAAATACTGCGAGCCCACCATGTCCGTCGAGTGCAAGCTGGCTACGTGGTTACTGATGAAGACTGAGTACGCGCTACGGGAAGCCGAAGCCGAAACGCCAATGATGACGTTCTCTGCCGAGGCGCTTGGGAAGATGCGCGGCATCTGGTAGACCCGCTCATTGAAGCGACGGTTGTAATAGAGCCATTGCTTATTGAATGGTCGATATACGCTCGGAACGAGGCATGTAGGTTCGAAATCAAATCGTCGATCCTTCGCGAGCTCCTGCTTAACGTTGTGGGTCCAAGCGATTTGTGTCGCGTCGGCATCAACGAAGTCGTCGATCAACGTTTCTCGCTGTTTCTTATCTAGGCCGGGGTGCGCTTGGCCTAGTCGGTCGGCCTCAGCGTTGTAAAACGCGATCATCCTCGCCATGTTGGCGGTGACGCTTGCCTTGGATGCGTTGTAGCACCACGCATCGCGATTGGTGACCACACCTAGGGAGAACGTCTCAAACAGCGTTGGGCCATTGCCCTTCTTGTCTCCGAGCACGATGTGTTCTAGGAAGCTGTCGTCCCGCTGTTTGAGCCAGTCGCCATGGGAATCCGGCGTAATCGCCTGCCACCCCTGCTCAACCGTAATGCCGGCAATACTGCCAAAGGACTCGATCTTGGCAAGTTTGTCCTCACGACTCAGGTAGTCGCCGATGTCATGAAAACTGATCTTTCCGCTCTGCTTCGCAGCCGGATTCTTCACCAGGAGCGAAATGGCAATTGGTGCACGGCTGCCACTACCGAAAACCTTACCGCCTTCCCTACGGGATAGTTCCC
Organism: uncultured Anaerolineales bacterium; assembly: GCA_964588925.1. Classification (GTDB taxonomy): domain Bacteria; phylum Chloroflexota; class Anaerolineae; order CG2-30-64-16; family CG2-30-64-16; genus JALOOB01. The sequence goes on from CAZPTI010000016.1 coordinate 5,687, forward strand.
CTGCCGTGCGTTGGTTGCCCCGCAGGTGGAAGACATAGATGCTGCTGAATTCATCGGCTAGGCAGCGACGCAGTCCATCGAAGGTCGCTGTGTCTAGGAAGCTGGCATTGGTCACAAAGCCGATAACGCCGCTGGTGCCAACCCTGTCGCTGGCCCATCGGATCGCACGGATGTAGCTGTCGTAGAGCCCCTTCGCTAGCATGGCATCGGAACGCGCGGCGTAGGTCGAGCGAATTCGCCCGTCCAAGTCTGGATATGCGACGTTGTCGTTGTTGTCGTTCTCGCTGCGCTGCCCCACTGAGTACGGCGGGTTGCCAATGATGACCCGGATGTCCAGCTTCTTTTGCCGCTTGCGCCGCGCGCTGTTGTCCACCAGCAGCGCGTCGACCAGGTCTTCCTTCTCGTACATCTGGAAGGTGTCGGTCAGGCAGATGCCCTCAAAGGGCTGGTACTTGCCGCCGACGATGCCGTGATAGACCGCCTCGATGTTGATGGCGGCGATGTAGTAGGCCAACAGCACCAGCTCGTTGGCGTGAATCTCGTGCTTGTACTTGTGAGGCAAGTGCTCTGGCGCGATCAAGCCGCTCTGCAGCAGGCGGGTGATGAAGGTGCCGGTGCCTGTGAAGGGGTCAATGATGTGGACGCCCTTGCTGCCCAGCGTCTGGCCGAACTCGGTCTCCAGGATGTGCGCGACGCTGTGAATGATGAAGTCCACCACCTCGACGGGCGTGTAGACGATGCCCAGCCGCTCGGTCATCTTGGGGAAGGCGTTTCGGAAGAACTTGTCATACAGCTCGACAACGATCTTCTGCTTGCCGGTCGCGTTGTCGATGCCCGCAGCGCGCATCTTCACGCTGTCGTAGAAGCGCTGTAGGGTGTCGGCCTCCTTGTCCAGCCGGTGCTCCTGCAGCACGTCCAAAACTCCCTGCATGGCCAGCGACATGGGGTTGTGCTGAGCGAAGCTGTAGTCCTCGAACAGGGCATCAAACACCGGCTTGGTGATGAGGTGCTGGGCCAGCATTTCGATGACCTCGCCATCGCTGATGCTGCCGTTCAGGTCATCGCGCAACTCGTCAGCGAAGGTGTTGAAAGCGGCGCGCTCCTTCTCGTTCGCCGGGTCTTCAACGATGGCAGTGATGCGGTCGATGTGGGTGCGGGCGATCTTGGCGATGTCATTGGCCCAATCTTCCCAGTGGTGGCGGTTGCCCACCTTTTGCACCAGCTTGGCGTAAATTGCCTTCTCGATCTCGCCGATTTCGAATGGCAGGGAAGTCTGGTCTTCCTTGCCGTATTGTTTGGGTGTCGGCTCGCCGATGGTGAAGCCACCCTTGCCGGCGTCCTTGTTCTTCGGCCCCTTAGGCTTCTCCGCCTTCTTCTGAATCTTGTCGGTGATCGCGACGACTTCCATCTTGCTGGTGTCGCGACCGATCAGGTCCAGTTTGTTGACCATCGCGTCGAAGCGGTCATCATGCGAGCGAAGGGCCTGCAGCACCTGCCACACCACGGCATAGGTCTTGTTGTCGTTCAGCGCGTCGTGCGGCTCCACGCCGGCCGGGATGACCACCGGCAGCACGACGTAGCCACGCCTCTTGCCCGGGGCGTTGCGCATGACCCGGCCAACTGACTGCACGACATCGACCTGTGAGTTGCGCGGAGTCAGGAACAGCACGGCATCCAGGGCAGGCACGTCCACACCTTCAGACAGGCAGCGCACGTTGCTCAGGATGCGGCATGTGTCCTCGGGGGCTTCGGCCTTGAGCCAGGCGAGCTTGGCCTCCTTCTCGCTGGCGTTCATGCTGCCGTCCACATGCTCGGCTTCACAAGCCAGGGTGGACGCGGCATCGTCCTCCTCGGTCGCTTGGTAGGCCTCGACCACGGCCTGGAACATGCCAGCGATGTTCTTGGAGCTGACTTTGTGAGTCTTGGCACCCTTGCTCACCTCGATCACCTGACAGAAGGCCACGGCGCGCTTCATGGCTTCGTGGTCGCCGCTCAGGTCTTCAGCGAGCCCTTGCTTGGCCAACGCCTTCCAGCACCCAATGATCTTGGCGGCATCGTCCACCTTGAGCTGGTTGTTTTCGTCCTTGAGCAGGGTCTGGATGCGGCGGCTGACATGGCTTTCTTCCACTGAAAGCACGATGACCTTGTAATCAACCAGAAGGCCTCGCCGGACGGCTTCAGAGAACGTGATGACGTACAGCTCTGGGCCATAGAGAGCTTCGTCATCCATTGAGCACAGCGCCACGCTGCCCTGTTCGGCCTTGGCCTTGGCGCTGTCTCCATAGATGCGTGGCGTGGCCGTCATATAGAGGCGCTTGGCCGAGCGAATGTAAGCTGCATCGTGTACCTTGACGAAATTGCTCTCGTCTTCGTCACCGAAGGTCGCGCCGGTGGTGCGGTGGGCCTCGTCGCAGACGATGAGGTCGAAATCAGCCAGGCCGTGCCCTTGCTGGGCACGGTGGATGACGTCGATGGAGTGGTAGGTGCTGAAGACCACGCTCATGTGTGCTGCGTCATGCCGCTTGGCCATCTCAGTCGCCAGTCGGCCTGGTTCAGTCGTGGCGGGGTAGCGCAGTTCGTGGGTGAAGGTCTGGACACTATCGTCGTCCTTCTGGCGCTTCTTGCCGACATCGCTGTCCGAACAGACGGCGAAGCTGTGCAGCGGCGTGTCGCTTTCCTGGGTCCACTCGGTCAGGGTCTGAGACAGCAGGGACAGGCTGGGCACCAAGAACAGCACTCGCTTGCCCTTGCCCGCCAAAGCCTCGGCGATCTTCAGGCTGGTGAAAGTCTTGCCCGTGCCGCAGGCCATGATGAGCTTGCCTCGGTCTGCCGTCCCCAGGCCGGACAACACCGCGTCCAGCGCCTGCTGCTGGTGGGGACGAAGCTGTTTCTTGACCTTGAGCACTGGCGCAGCCTTGGGCTTGTACTGAGCCCAGTCGATTTGGCTGTTCTCCAGGTCATTCAGGTCGATTTTGGTGACGGGCGGCTGCTGGTCACGCAGCGCCTCTTCGGCGTGGGCACTCCAGTGATTTGTCGTGCTGACGATCACGCGGTGGGAGAACGGCTTCTTGCCAGATGCGGTGAAGAAGCTGTCGATGTCGCTCTTTTGCAGGCGGTAGTCTTCAGCGTACAGCTTGCACTGGATGGCGTGGATCTCGCCAGTGCCTTGGGTTTTGGCAACCAGGTCGATGCCCGCATCGCGCTTGTCCAGCCCTTGGAGTGCCGCCCATTCGCCGTAGGTCCAGACATCGCTGTAGAGGTCGCGGTAGGTCGCCTCGTTGCGCAGGTAACAGAGCATCAGCTCTTCAAAGTAGGTGCCCTTCTCACGCTCCGACATGGAGGATTGGCGGTAGTGGTTGAGCAACGAAGCAAGAGCTGTCATGAGAGGCCTGGCAAGGGAATCTTTGTTGTTCGTCTGAGGTGTCGAATGGCTCATGGTGCTTTGCGCACACGAGTTGTTTTGACAGGGCGCGCGGGTACGATGCCGTGCGAGCGGCAGTAGTCCAAGACCATGAACTCCACCATCGACGCGACGCTGCGGCGCTCTTGTTCCGCCGCTGCGACGAGGGCAGCCTTGACGTCGGGTGGGACCCTGACACTGACGACTTCGGTTTTCGTGATGGCCACAGCGAACTCCAGTTTGCAAAACGCTAGCACTTTGCGCAGGGTATCAGGTTGTATGGCCATGGCCCGTTGACGCACGCAACCGTTTTCGACCCAGCCGCACCTATTCCCGTACACGGCAGTCGGAATTGCGTGGGCGAGCAACACGTGGTCAAGCCAGCTGGGCTGCCTCTGCCTGATTTCTTGTCGCACAAGGCTTTTGGCCAAACAACGTCAACCGAACATGCAGTCACTCTGACAGCACGCCACTTTTCCGCTGTTTTGGCCGTTTGACAGCCCGCTCGTCGATACCTACGCTAGCCGTCAAATTCACGACTGGTGCGAGTTATCTTGAGCCCGTTTTCCCGAGTCCTTCGTGAGCTTCGCATGCGTCACGGCATGCGCCAAGGCGATTTGGCCGATGCGATGGGCTATGAGCAGACGTACATCTCCGCCCTGGAAATCGGGACGAAGGGGCCGCCGACCGCTGAGTTCACTGAGCGGGCAATCAGTGCGCTGAAGTTGTGTCCCGCAGAACAAGCTGAACTGAGAACAGCAGCCGCTGCGTCGGAGCGACAGATCAAGCTCCGCAACGACATGCCCGAGGCCTTGTTTTGGATGGTCTCGGAATTGCGGGACCACCTGGAAACGCTTCACCCCGCGCAGGTCACTCTCATCCGAGAAATCATTGGCATGCGCGCACGGCTCGCTGAATCGCCGCCGGTCGAGTTGCACCGGATTCGCAAACGACCAAGATCGGAGGCCACCATGTAAAAAGCGGGACAAACCTTTTGGCTTGCCCCGCTGGGTAGCATCCCTTGCGGAACACCTAGTTAGCGCTTTCAGTGTCTCCGGCAGCTATTCAGCCGTCAAGCCTCCTTCATTCCAGCCATCGGTTTACTCGTGGGTTCAGCACCCGCGATGGGCGTAGCTACGCCTGAAATCCGTCGGCTGGTGAATCACAGGTTGGCGTGATGGCCCAAGGACCATCTGCGCCCTTGGAGGAGTTGAATGTCAAAGTTTGGATGGGATGGCACATGGCGAGGACGTTCGCCTGCAAGCGCCCCTCATAAGCCCACGCGAGACATCGTGAGGTACACCGGTGCGATCGTTCGAGGAAAGTTTCCAAGCAGAAAAACAGGTCGCATGATCGGCCATGAAAAGCTGCTGGAGCTGGATGCGATATACCTGTTCGAGACGGCGCCTCAAATCGAGCGGTATGTTGAGCAGCCCGAGAAGATCAGCTACCCGGATGGTGCGCTGCTGAGGCGCTACACCCCGGACTTTCTGCTGACCTTTGCAGGGGGGCAGCAGCTTACGGTCGAAGTCAAGCCCAGAGAGCATCTGGAGCGACCGGAGACGTGGCATCGGTTCCAGTGCATCGCCGAACACATGGCTCGCATCGGACGGGACTTCATCGTTCTCACAGACGATGTGATCCGCCTGGAGCCCCGCCTCACCAACCTCAAGTGGGTCTATCACGAGGCACCTCGGCTCGGGCCCACAACTGCCGCAGCTTGCGCGGCGCTGGGGAAGGTCAGCAGCGAATTCCCAACCTCGATCCGCCGAGCAATTGATGTGCTGACCCCGTATGGCGTCAGCCCGTTTTCGCTGGTGCTCATGGGCATGCTGGTCTGTGACCTGCAGGAAGCTCTATCGCTGGACTCAATCGTCCGCATCGAACCTTCTGGAGGTACGCATGGCGAACTTTTCGCTCCGCGTTGGGGCAATCTTTGAGCTTGAAGGGGCTGCGTATCAGATTGAGCGGCTGCACAGTACTGGCCCGCAGGAAGTCCGCCAAGTAGTCTTGCAAAGGTGCCACGATGGCCACACGGTGCTGAAGACAGATGTAGAGCTTCTGTCCGCCTACACAGCGGGGCGGATCACTGCGCTCGATCAGAGCACCGTTGCAGCCCCTACCGCACCGGTGTCGTTGCCGCTGTCAGGTTTGAAGGAGCCCGAGATGCGCGAGTTCAAGCGCAGGCGGGCCTATGTGTTGGCTTTGGTCGACTGCGGAAGTTTCACGTTCGAGCCGCATTTCATAGAGCCCTTTATTGCCGACAAAGCGGCGGAGATCAATGACCTTGATCCGCCTTCGCGAGCTTCTTTGTGGCGCTGGCATTCCACATATCTGGCCTTTGGGGACGTTCGTGCGTTGATTCCAAAGTACCGAGACAGAGGCTCCAAAGGCAGCCGACTGGACGGGCGTGTGCTGGAGCTGTTCGCGGAAGCACTGGATGCGGCGTTTAAGCAGAGCCCAAAGGCCACCGGTAGTGACGTTCATGATCGGCTAGCCGGGATGATTCAACTTGAGAACCTGCGACGTCTCCCTGATGAGCAACTACAGACGCCGTCAATACGCACAACTTATCGGTTGTTGTCGAAGACGGAGGCCTACGATCAAGTGGTTCTTAGTGAAGGCAAAGCCGCAGCAGATCGGCGGTTCAAGATCGCGAAACGAGGCCCCAAGGTTCGGAACATCCTCGACCGCGTTGAGGCCGACCACACCCCACTGGACTTGTTCCTGATTGACGAGGTGACATGGCTTCCACTTGGTCGCCCGACGCTCACGATGTTCCTTGATCACTGCAGCCGCTTCCCGCTTGGTTACTACCTCAGTTTTGGCGGCACCTCTGCGGCTGCCGTCATGGGTGCGCTGCGGCACGCAATACTACCGAAGACCCCTGTAGCTGAGGTGATCCCTGATTTACCCGTGCAGCATCGATGGCCTTGCCATGGGCTGATGGATGTTCTTGTGTTGGACAACGGCTTGGAGTTCCATGGGCTCGACCTCGAGAGCGTGGCTTTGGACTTGACGATCCGCCTGCAGTACTGCCCGAAACGCACCCCGTGGTTCAAGGGTGCCATCGAGCGATATCTCAAAACGGTCAATTACTCGTTTGCGCACCAGATTCCAGGGGCGTCCATGGCCAAACTGGCGGACCGAGGCGACTACGATCCACAGCGCCACGCGGTTCTCACGATGGGTGAGTTCAGGCATCTGTTCGAGAAATGGATTCTGGATGTTTACGCGCAGACCGTCCACCGAGGTATTGGAACGACGCCGTGGGCCAAGTGGCATGAAGCGGCCTCGCGCAGGACGCCGCAATTGCCTGCTGATATCAAGTTGCTACAGCGAAGAATTGGCTTGGTCAAGGAACGAAGCCTACGGCCGGATGGCATCACGATCGACGGGATTCGATACGCTGACGACAGCCTCCTTCCATTGCTGAAGAAGTGGGGGCCAGGCACAAAAGTACGCATCGTCTGTGACCCGGAGAACCTGGCTGACATCCAAGTCTGGGGTCCAGAAGAGCGCGATCCTGTGACAGTGCATGCGGTTGAGCCTGAGTATGCGAACGGACTCACGCTGACACAGCACCAACTCATTCGCCAAGAGCTGCGCGAGGCTGGCAAAAATGCGGAGGACACACAAGCCCTTATCGCTGCCAAGTACCAAATCGCGCGCTCTCTGGAGCAGTTGATCACAAGTCGAAAGCAAAAGACCAGGCGACGTGCTGCGCAGGTGCATGGCATCACCAGCGCCAAGCCACAGGCGCGCCTTGAGTCTTCGGCGATCCCGGTTGTTCCTGCGCCGAAGCCGGTGCTGGTACAGCGTCAGACCGCTACCATGGCCAACGATCCCCCTGCATTGCTGCAGGCGTTTCGTCTTGCGCCCGGAGGGTCCCAATGAACCTCCGTGAATTCGAAGCCTTCAGCGCCTTTGATGCCGAGTGCTTGCTCTTCCCCCCCTTCGTTGCCGCATTTGAGGCCATTGAACGATTGCTTCAGCAGTACCGGCACACAGGCATGGTCGAGAACCTGCTGGTCACAGGGGAGTCCGGTACTGGCAAGACCACGCTGTGTCGCTTGATGCTTCAGAAGTATCCAAAGCAGATTCATCGCGAACGGGACGTGATCCCCGTTCTTTTCGTGGCGATGCCGCCCGCTGCGACGATCGGCGGAGCTGCCGAACAGATGCTGCTTCGATTGGGGGACCCAGCGCCCACGAAGGGGACGACGTCGTCGAAAACAGCTCGCGCCATTCAGATTGCGCGAGGTTGCGGTGTTGAGTTGCTCTTATTCGACGAAGCCAATCACATCCAAGACCGAGGATCATCGCCCACCCAGTACTACGTAGGCGACTGGCTGAAGTCGTTAACCGATGAACTGCAGAAGCCTTGCGTCCTGCTTGGTCTCCCCCGAGTGGAGTCGTTGTTGAGGGTGAACGAGCAGCTCCGCCGCAGGTTCACCAGGCAGATGCACATGGAGCTCGGTCAAGCCAAAGATGTTGCGATTGAGCGGGAATGCATTCAGCTATTCAATTCGCTGGCCCATGCGCTACCGATTCCATTTGACCCAGGCGATATGGCATGGGATGAGCTTGGTCACCGCGTGCGCTTTGGAACCGACGGGCGGGTCGCGTTCTTCAAAGTTCTGCTTGCTCAGGCATTGAGAACGGGCATGGAAAAAGGCTTGGACGTTCTAACTGTTGCGGACCTCGAGGTTGCTTTTTCTGCGGCGATCTGGCCCCAAGGCATCGGCGCCTTGAACCCGTTCAACATCCAATTTGAGTTCAGGCGGCTTGATCGCGCAGGTGAGCCGTTTGAACGTGGTGCCCTGGGCGTTGGTCGGCGATAGGAGTTCACCATGATTCAGCTGGAGCAGTTTCCTTTACGGCCAAGTAAGTTGGAAGGAGAGAGCCTCGCAGGGTACTTTTACAGGTACTTTGACACCAATGGCCACCGCATGCCAGACGCGCTTCATCGCAGCCTGCAATGCATATATCGTCCTGTTGACTCTGAGTCCTTGAATGACGCCTGGACAACCGTGCAAAGGATATCGGGTGATCGGCTGGGGCCAGAGCGAGAGGTTTGGAAGTTGAATCATGCAGCTGTCTCGTCGCCAAGAACAAAAGTCGCGACAGAAGCAGAGTTCAGCTACTTGCGTCTACGGCTTTGCCCGCAGTGCCTCAACTCGCATGAGTACCATCGCTGGGTATGGGAGCTTCCTCTTGCCGTGAGTTGCCAAGATCACGGTTGCGAGTTGCTGTCGAAATGTGAGTGTGGAACCAAGCTCTCATGGCGGTCGCTGCAGGCCGCATGGCATTGCCGCTGTGGCCAGGATCTGCGGATGTTGACCAGCAAGCCATGCGTGTCGAGTCGTGCGCATCTCGACAGGTTCGTCGTCAAAGGCTTTCACGAGTACATGAAAGCGGGGCTGGCGTCACCAACGGGGCGGTCTGCTGCGACAACGCCGTACCGAACGATATCGCTCTTGGGCGCGCTCTGCAGGCCGATGTACAGCTGGGATGCCGCTTCAAGCGGCACTAAGTTCGACCTCGACATCATGATTGCGCGGTTAACCAGTCGATGGCCCACGACCTTATTGAGGAGTCTGACGCGCGTCGAGCGATCTTTCGCATCGAAACATGCCGAGCTCTGCATTGAGTTGACTCCGCCTCTGGCATTCACTGAGCTTCTTGGCTGGTACAAAACTGTAGAAGCGGAGCGGAGGGCGGATCCAGAACTTAGGCGTCTTGTTCAGCGCCGGATGTCGGCGCTGTTGTTGCCCGTTGAACGTGGCAACCTGGTGGTCTTGAATCCTGTCATCAATCACGAAGAGAGGCAGGAGCGGCTCAAGGTTTTCAGCGATTGGTGGAGGAGACTGTTTGACGCGTACGAGCCGATGGATCCGCGCGTCGCAAAGCAGTTGGCGGCTCGGAAGAACGTCCAACGCGACAGGCGGTTCGGTCGATCAATCCGGCCACACTGGTCAATCGTTAATCGCTTCTTGGACGCATCATGGGCAGAGCTTTCCGTGTCCGCATTCCTTCCGATCGCGTGGGAGTGGCCAGAACGGTATGTGGACCCGATAGATGATCCGATCCGGCTTCTGAGTCAGGTGTCTGATCAACTGGCTGGGGTGACCATCATGCAGGCCTGTCGTTTTGACTACCTGTGCAACCGCGCTTTGGCGGCCAGTACCCAATGAGTCACAGCGACGCGCTTGAAGCGGAGTTCAGGCTCCTGCCCTTACGACCTCGTCCCGTGCATGATGAACTGCCCGCGGGCTACATGGCGAGACTGTCGGAACGGTTGGGGACCGAATCACCCCGAGCGCTCTGGGCTGCCATCGTCAGCCGTTACGGCGCTGGTCCAAACGTGCTCCAGAAATGTCTAGGCTTGAGCGACATTGAATGGCAGCACCTGAAGGGGCCATGGCTTCGCCACTGCAAGGAGGTGGATCTTTTGCCCTTGGGCCTTTCGCGGCCTGATTTCACCCTGGAGGTGATGCGTTGGTGTCCGCAATGTCTCAGCGAGTCCATGCATTTGCGGTTCCAGTGGTCAATCAAGCTTGTGTGCTGGTGCGATGTCCACCGGGTCAGATTACTGGACGCGTGCCCTGGTTGCGGATCGGTTCAGCGGTTGGAGCGATCGTGCCTCTCAAGCTGCGCCTGCGGTTACCAGTTGGCACGTGGATCTGCCGAGCCTGGCAGTAATGCACTCGCGTACGTGCAGGGGTGCTTGAACGATAGCCTGCAGCGTGGCTTATCAGATGCTGGGTTTGGGCTTTCTGCGAATGGCTGGATCGAGCTGTTGCGGATCGCCGAGCAGATCACTGATGCTCAGCGTGCAAGAGTGACCGGACAGGTTGCTGGCCTAGATCGTGTTGAGAAGTCCGCTCGACAAAGCGAGGCGCTTGGGCAACTGTTGTGTGATTGGCCGCATGGCTTTCATTCTTTGCTGGCTCAACACCAAGCTGTAAAAGGTACGAGCCTGAGCATTTCGAGGACGTACGGACGCATCTATAAGTGGCTGTACGCTTATCTAGAAGCCCCTTGCTTCCAGTTCCTGCGAGATGCTTTTGAGGCCTATCTGAATGAACATTGGTGGGGGTTGATCTGCCGACGCAATCGCAACCTGAGGAATGGCACCAAGGCGTCACATGGACGCTCTACCGTAAGCGCCACAGCCACCGCTGCAGGCACAGGGCCCGCCACGGTCAAGCAACTCCATTTGGCGGGCCTTGTTGCTGCAGATGTTGTGGAGCTCCCATCCGGCAGGTCCGCATGGTCAGTGCCCGTCTCTGAGATCGCCACGATCGCTGAGTACGTTGAGGACGCCGTCGACCTTCAGACTGCAGCGAGGCTTCTCGGAATCGCCAAAAGCCGAGTCCGAGAGCTTGTCGATGCGCGCACGTTGACAGCGCATATCCGGTCGAATGGTGGCTCACGTCCGTGGATGCTTTCGCGCATCGAAGTTTGCGAGCTGTTGGAGAGATGCCGTATGCAGATCCGATCTGAGGAGAGTGCCGGCAATCAAACGGTCAGCATCCATCAAATCCTCAAGTGTTGGCGGCTACAGGAAGGTGAGTTCGCCAAACTACTGGTCGCCGTCCAGTCGGGTGTAGTCCGTGTCCGTGGTCTCGATACAAGTCGAGACGGCCTGAGTGGCTTTCTGCTTGAGCGAGATACCGCATCTGCTTGGCGCGCAAGCATGGTGCAGCAGTGCAGAGACTGGCTTTCTATTGACGTGGCAGCTCGGATGCTGGGGGTGAAGCAGCAAGTGGGCTATCAGCTGGTGCGAAGGGGGCTGCTACTGGCGCAAGAGGATGATGGACAAAGTGGCAGGCGAGTCCATCGAGACGAGGTGAGACGCTTCGGGGAGACCTATATCTCCCTGAGTACGGTTGCTGCTGCTGTCAAGCGCTCGCCCAAGGCTTTACTAGCCCAACTGGAAGGACGACCAGTCTGCGGGCCCAGTGTCGACGGCGTCAGGCAGTACTTTCTCCTGAGGCGAGACCTCGCGAGGTTAGGGGTCCAAGTCGCGCCGGTTGGCACAAACCCGTCATGAGCGGCGCGGTCCGTTCGAAATTGGCCGTATGTGGCGCTTGGTTGGTGGACAGCGGCTATGCCTGCGTTGCATCCGGTCGCAACAGATCACTGATGTCCAACTCCAGGGCCTTCGCAAGCGCCTCCATGTTGTCAACCGCGATGTTCCGTTCGCCTCGTTCAACGGAGCCGACGTATGTACGGTGTAGCCCAGCTAGTTCAGCCAACGCCTCCTGGCTAATACCTTGGGCCAGACGTGCTGTCTTGAGCAGTCTGGCAAAGCGTTGCCTGGCAGATTCGGCTGTTTTGCGGGCGGATGACATCACCCGCGAGATTGCTTTTTTGATGACTATAGGTCTACAGACTATAAGTAGCATCAAGCTAGAATGCGACTCACTGCGCCATCCATGCAATTCGCCGCGATGGCATGCCGGTGCTTGTTCCGTGGGGGAACCCGATGCCTCACTTACTTGAAAACGTCGTTCATGCGCCGATTACGTTCGGTGTCAAAACACCGCGTCATCTGGGCACGTTACCCGGTGGGCGAGGAGACGTCTGGTCAGCAGACGTGAAGGCGGTGCGCAAAGGGCAGTTCTGTAAGCTCTTTCCAAGCGTGCTGTTCGTCGAGAAGGATGACCTGGCTTATGTGCTCGGCATTGAGGCGCGAGATGGGCGCTCTGCAATCCTGCGGGCGGACCTGGCGAATCATCAGCACCAGTTCATTTTGTTTTTACGTGAGCAGACCAGCCTTGATGCAAAGGCACTCGGTCTGATGGCCAGAGTATTCGACGGCCATGAATACGGCTGTGAGGGGTCAGTGACAGCGGCGTACGCGGTGGCACGTCAGGTGCCGTTGCATCTTGGCGTTGGCTACTTGGCCGATTCTGGCGGCTATGAACTCATCGGAATTCATCATTCCGATGAGCTGATTGCCGATGCTCGCTCGACCTTGCCTTTCGACGAGCTGAATGAGTTCTAAAAGGTGACACCATGCCCCAGCTAAATCCAGCAGACGACCCGGCATACTCAGTCTCGTGGTCCGAAGAAGATCAGGAGTACGTGGGGCTCTGTGCCGAGTTCCCGTCGCTTTCATGGCTTGCACCGACGCCCGAAGACGCACTCGCAGGCATTCGCAGGCTGGTACAGGATTGCAAAGGCGACTTGAGCGCTGGCTCGGTGGCTTCAACTGACAAAGGCCACGCTATGTCAGGAACACTCACGGCAACATCGGTGCATTACGACGACCAGAGCCATGTTCTGGCTGTGAGGTTCAGCGACGGCCACACGCTGCAGCTCAACCCCGACAGAATTCAAGGCTTGGAGAACGCGCAGCCGTGTCAGCTACAGCACTGTGAGCTCTCGCCTTCTGGCGTGGGTTTGCACTTTCCAGAGCTGGATGCCGATGTGTACTTGCCCGCGCTCTTAGCCGGCCAACTTGGCACTATTCAATGGATGGAAAACCTCAACAAAAGCTCCCTGAAGAACGAAGTGAATGGGGATGAATAGTCGGCCGCTGCCGGTTTGTGAACAAGCGCGCCACCCGAATCAGATCAGCGTTTCACCCTTCTTGCTCGGCAACGATCCGGATGTCTGCTATCTCCTTGGCCAGATCACTCCACCCGGCAGCATTGGCATAGATAACCATCCGATCCACGACCGATGGGGGAGCCGGGCGCTGTTGAGCGGCGGGGACCTCGGACGGACGCATCAGCCATGGCTGCAAGACATGCCCTGCTTCCGTGGCCGCGCGGCTCAGATGCGCAGCGATCCGGAACCCGCCTTCATCCACATCCCCCCAATGGCACACCGCCAGGCCAGACTGCAAGCTGGAAAGCAGCCGCACGTACATGGCCCTCCAGGCGGGTGAGGGCATCCCGGCCGTATAGAGCACCAGCGTGTCGGTGTCAGCCAGTTTCCTGGCGGTAACGTGGAAGGTGGTCAGGTTCTCGATCGAGAGCACCCTGCTCGGCGCAGCCCCGCCAACGCCCAATACCGTCGTTGGCGGCAAAGCGCAGTAGGGCCGATCCAGCGGAAACTCTCCGCGTTCTCTGCGGATAACGACATTGCCAGCCAAGCGCGCGGGCTGCTCCTCTCTGTAGAGCCCAAGCTCCTGCATGACCTCTGTGTCCGGCCGAGCCTGATCCTCAATGCTGGTGCAGAGCAAAGCATCAAGCAGCGGAATCAATGCCTCGACACGCTTGCTGTCCTTGAAAAGCCGCGCACTGACATCACGCACCGGCATCTCAGCAACACCAAGGGCCACCTGGTTGCGGCAGTGCGCGATCACCTGGCAAGCGGCAACCCAGCTCGGTGAATCCTCCGGGCTGCTGCCTCGGACCTGCTTCATGAGACTCCACTTGGAGATCACGTCCTGCAACACAGGGAAGTCATCCAAGAATCCCTGCAGGATCTGGCGAGCACCCTCCACGCGCTGAGCATGGGGAATCAACCCTAGCAGGCTGGCAAGCCTGCTCCCGTCGACCAGGTCAATGCGTTCTATCTGGCCATGTGGGTTTTGACGAGGCCGGTGAATCTGGATCGCGCCTTCAGCCTGGCAATACAGCATCGTTGCGTCGAAGTCCTCCATCTGCTTGAGCACCCGCAGCGCATGGTACTCACTCAAATCCTTTGAGGTCAGCGCAGGAGCACGACCGGATATACCGGCCGCATGCCGATTGGCCCTCTTCAGTAGAGTTTCAAGGGACTTCCTCGCCAATGCATCCAGCCCGGACTTGCTCCCCTGGTTCGCTGCGCTCGTCATGACGCGATGACTCCACCGATCTCTGGCAGCAAGTTGCTAGGAGACTTATACTGCCTGGCGATCTCGTTGGCGAGCAACTCCGGGTTCAACTCGGGCCAATCGGCTCTGAACATCTGGCGAACCGACTCGTCGACATCGTGGCCCTCGAGAAGCACCACATTGCTCTCGGCGTCTCGCATGATGTCGTAGTAGCGATGCAAGAAAGCCGTGAGCGTCCCTAGGGCGTCCCCAGTGCTGGCCATGAAGACCTGCAAGCCCAGTTCCTCGAAGTAGCGCATGATCGCAACGATGTTGCGCCCGTCCATCTTGATGAAGGCCTCGTCAACGACCAGGAGCCGGATGCCTGACTCGTCGCCCCGCTCCAGGCGATAGGCCGAGGCCATGGCAGCGCCTGCGATCACATAGAGCGGAGCTCTGTGCTCGCCGCCCGAGCCTGAGCCCACGCGCTTGCTGAGCCAGCCTACATGCTTGAGGCTGCCATCAGCCGCTTCGCGCAAGACCTCAACGTCGAAGTCGAAATATTCGCGGTAGTCGTCCAATGGGGACTTGATGGCAGCCGATCCTGGCACCGATTTTTCGCGGATGAGCTCGGCGAATTCCGGCGGCATCTCGCCCGCGCCACCGAACAGGTCCTCGCCGGGACCATAGTCGGCCACGTCCTTGATGAACTTCAGCAGGTTGGCATATGCCGGGCGCACTGTGCGTTGAAAGCGATACCTCTCGCCGTTGGTGAAAGTGGGCGCCGAGCGCAAGGCCGCGTTCATGCGATCCATGGTGTCGCTCAGCCAGTCGAGGTTCTCCTTCTGGGCAACAGCGACATCGTTGCGGAAGGTGTTTTGCGCCGTGAGAAGGGCGGCCTCCATTTGAGGCTTGTATTCATTGAGCCGGGTTGAGCTCAGCTTTTCAACCCGCGCGGTCAGCCAGGCACGTGACAGGCGCCAGTCACCACGCGCGTCTGAAGGCAAGAACTCTTGGTACTTCTGGGTGAAAGCGCCGAGACGAGCGCCGCCACTTTCGGCCTTACGACGCGATTGGCCGTTTGCCTCCTTTGCGCGTTCCTTGAGTTCCGTCTCGGCATCTCGGAACGCCATGTCATGGCGGTTGAGCAGCTTCTCCCATTGCTCAGACGCATAGTCAGCGTCGAACCCCTCTTGCTGGCGGGCACGATCGGCGATATCAGTCTGTTGGGTCACCCAGGAAGCGCACTTCGCGGTGAAGCTCTGCCGCTGTAAGAGATCAGTTCCGGCACCCCCCACTGCTGTCGCTGCCTGCAGATGCTTTGCACGCAGTTCCTCGACGGCTTGCTTGGCCTGCTTGACGGCCTCGACAAGCAGCCGGTACTCCTCTGTGTCCAAGGACACGAGACGAGCGACCAGAGCCCGATGATTCTCGACCTCCATCCCGGCACGGTCAAACTCTTCAAGCAGCGACTGAACCTTCTCGTTCTCGTTACCGGAGAAATTGGAGACCAGGCCAAGTACGCGTTTGGTGTCGTCATACGCCTTCTTTAGATCAGAAACGCGGGTCTCCAGTCGTCGGATCTCATCGGCAATGGCGGTACGAGTTGCTGTTGAGGTCGGGCCGATCTTGAAGAACACCGGATCAGTCGGCTGAAATCGCGAGAATTCGCCATCCGACACGAACATGCCGTCCTTTGTCAGCGCAAAGCGGTGCGAGAAGCACTCATCTTCGGTGTCGGCGCAGAAGGTCTCTCCTAGCTTGTGGCGCAAGTAGTTCACAGCAGCCGCATTGTTGCCAGCGATCAGTTCGGCGACCGTCCCGCGCTTAGGGCTGGGACGAGAGGTGAATTTGCTGGGCATGACGACTTTGGCGCCGAAGATGCGTAGGCCACGGGCGATGGCAAATGCCTTGCGCTCGCTTGCCGCATCACCTTCGATCACCAGGGCCTGCAGGTTCGACGAACCCAGGTACGACTCGATTACTGGCTGCCACAGCGGATCTTCGACTCGAACCATGTCGCACACGGGCGTGGCGTCAATGCCTTCATCGGCCAACGCGCGCTTGAGATCGGAAACTTTCCTGTCAAGTGGTGGCTTGCCTTTGGAGATGCGCTCCTGGTTCTCGCGCATCCCTTGAAGCTCAGCCTCAACGCGTGAGATTTCGCTGCCGAGGTCTTGCATCTCCTTGAAGATCTCGTCTGACAAACCCTTCAGCGCACGCAGAGCAGCCCGTACGTGCCGCTCGATGTCCTCTCGGTTGGGCGCCCTTTCCTCATCAAGCAGAACCTGCATGCCCCGCTGGGCCATGCTGACCGCTTCGGCGCCCTTGGAAATTAGCTTGCCGGGGATTTTCACATCGAGGGCAAGATTGATGGCCATAAGGGTACGCCGATATGCAGCTTGGCGCTCCTTCAGCCGTACCTCTGCCTGGGCGACCTGCTCACGCAGGAGGGCCGTGTCGGCATGTGATGCGTGCTTGTCACGCCGCTCGGTGCATTCCTGCTCGTGAGCTACAGCGTAGGCCACCTTCTGAGCTGCAGCCTGCTCCATCTCCCTGGCACGATCGAGCCGTTGAAACGCATTGCCCTCCTCTTCCTCAGCCTTGGCCAACTCCTCGTTGGCAACTTCTAGTTCAGCGGCTTCCGCCAAAGCTGCGAGGGTCACACCATGGCGATACTTTCGATCAGCCTCGGCATAGTCAGCCTCGATCAGCTCAGCTTCCTTGAGCTTTCCATCGATCTCACGAACCAGGGCTGACACATCCTGGAAGGTCTGAAGCACCTCACGGAATCGCTTGACGTTGGTCGGGCGGGCTTCCAGCACCTGATTGCGCACGATGTCGTCAACGCTCTTGTCGAACTTCATGCGCAGCCCAAATCGGAAGGACTGCCTGAAGGCATCCAGGCTTGCGGCCCCCCGCGAGCCACGCAGCGCAAACAGCATCGCGCTGATGAATCGGTCGGAATCGTGGAAGAGCACCTCTTCGTCCCTGCCGGCACGGTGCTGCAGGCTCTGGCGGAACGTGTTCCAACCGCGAGGCCGCTCTATGCCTTCTGCGCTTTCGAGGTGGTCGTTCAAGGTCAGCGCGATCGGGGCAATGTAGCGGCCCAGCACCTCATGCTTGTCGCGGTCGCTGCTGGCAGCAATGCACACCCCAGTTGAGATGTACTCCTTGGTGACCGTGTCATACCAGACCAGGGTCACGTAGGACGTGGCGTTTTGGCGCACACGCGCGTCCGGTGAGTCACCATACTGACCCAGGCAGTAGCTGCGAATGGAGCGCGTGTTTTGCCCACCTTCATCTGCCTGCGCGTTGAACGAGACGCCTGATCTGCCGCGGCTCTGGTTGGCGCCCAGCATGACGATTTGCACGGCATCCAGCAGCGAGGACTTGCCGCTGCCATTGGCCCCGAAGACACCGGTGAACTGCCCAATGCTCACCTCCCTCTTCTCGTAGAGGAAGAACTGAACCAGATGAATCTTGACCAGCAGTTTCATCAGGCTTCACCTTCCTCATCTGGGTTGCCGTCAGCCGGCAATTGATCGGCGGCCATCGTGTTCTCGACATCAGCCGCTGGAGCAGAAAACTGAGCAAGTCGCTCGAGCGCGGCCTCACCGAGAACATCGGCGATGCCCGGGCGAATGATCACGATGTAAGGCTGTTCGCTTTGGTACCCATCGCGCGCCAATGGCGAGGCTTCATCAACAGCTATGCGTGCAATGCCCCAGCGGCGCATCCACTGCATCAGCTCCTTGAGCTTGCCGGAGCTCGCAAGCTCGCGTCCTCCGGTGGCCTGCTTGTACTTCACCTCGAGCGTGACGAGATCGACGGCGACTTCCCCGTTCTCGTCGTGGTTGCCAGCTCGCGTTTCCTCATCGAAGATGATCCGCAGGACCAGGGCAAAAAGGGTCTGATCCACGGTCACAGGTGTCGTCTTGGCGTGCAGTGGGATAGCGCAAACGTAGCGCAACTGGCTGTTGACCTTGAGGGTGATTCCAAACGGCTCAAGGGCCCGCTTGAACTCCTTTTGGTAGTCACGGATCAGGCCATAGGCCACCTTGCTGCCGCGGTCAGCTGCGTACAGGATCTGCTCAGAGATCAGGCGATAGGCGGCTGCCTCAAAGTCCTCTTCGAGGACTGCATTGCCCGTGGTCTCGGCGGCACTTGTCCAGAAACTCATCCCTTTGCTCCCTCAGTATTTCTGCGTGTGCTCACGATGTCGAAGGGCATGTGAGTGATGCCTGCGCCCGCCAGCTCTTCATGGTCGGTTCTAACCGTCGTGAAGCCACTGCTCATCGTCTTTGCATTCATTTTGAGCAATGGGCTGTTCGAGTCATTCGCGCTGGCAATCGTGAGCAAGACCTGAAGCGCACGCACCGCCTCGATGCTGTCGGCGGGCAGTGCTGTGCTGGCGATCGATTTCGCGTCGCCCAGGTGATCACGCACGAAGGCCGCGAGCTTGGGCATGTTCACATTGCGCCGGTCGCGCGCCAGAAGGTGCAATCGGCTTCTAGCCTCCTGCTCTGCTGACATCACTTGCTTGCGCAGCTCTCCCGGCTCCGCACGTTGAGACGAGACCCTCGGCTTTGCCAGCCGCTCGGGGCCGATCATCTCCGACGGCGCACACGGCAAGACCTCGGCAGCCGCAGCGCCGTGCTTGATGACAGAGTCGATGGCGTGGCCGACCAGCTCATCGAGGGGGCGTGTGCCCCGCAAGCGGTAGTCGAGGAATGCCAGGGCCAGCTTATTGGCCTTGCGTATCTCGTCATCGAGCCGGTCGAGGTATTCATCGATTCGACGCAGGTCCTCGATCTTGCCGATGTCCCTTTGGAACAGCACCTCGGCTCGCTTGGGGTCATCGTTAGCCTGCTTTTGCCGGTACCAGGTGATCAGTCGATCTCGAATCTCAGGGGTCTGCTGTATCTGATGGATGATCTTGAGGATCTCCTGACGGCGAGACAAGGGGTGCTCACGGGTGCGCAGCTCCTTGTAGTCACCGATGAACATGCGCTCGATGTAGTCGCTGAAGAAGCGTCGCACGAACTCGCCGGTGGCGTCTACGTCTCCCAGCTCGCGCATCAGATCACGCACGTTGGTGCCTGCAATGCGCACATGCTCCAGCAGTGCCCGGGTTTGCTTGGCCGCTTCCTGAAGCGATGCACCGTCTGTGGCTTCATCAAGCAAGAGCTTGACGTTGACCTCGATGCTTCGGATTTTGCCGGAGACGAAGACGGGGCCTGTCTGGGCGAACTCCAGCAGCCTATTCATGAATTGAGCGACGGCCGGCGGCATGGTCACCATTTCGCGCACACCGACACGGTCAACGCGCATCCAACCGGCATCGCGCAAGCGGTTGAAGACAGCGATCGCGCGGATGGCCAGCGGGGTGGCAGAAGTGACGTCTTTCAGCTCGTCCTCGGTGCTCCACTCCTGAAACTGCAGCTCATCTGCGATGTCGCCGGTGATGTCCCTGGATGGAAAGCCATGGCTGGGGGGTAGCTCCGCCTCTGGGCCGAAGCGTTTGGCAAACAGCGCGCAGAGAAGGCTCCAATACTGGAAGCGGTTCTGCGATGCCAGGGGACCAAAGAGCCGGTCTGGCAACGACTTGAACAGAGGCGGATATCGCTCCTGGGTTCGAGCCAGGCTCAGTTGGTCTGTGATGGGGTTGGTGCTGCTCATGGTGCTCAGCCTTGGAACAGCCACTGACGGCATTCGTCCATGTTCTCGATGGCCAACTGATAGTCCGGTGGCCGTTGAGCATTGATGTCCGTCGCGGCGCGGATCTCCTGTACCAGGTAGTTCAGCAGGGCTGCCCGGCATTTTTCGACTCGGGCTGCTGTTCCGTTGAAGTATTCGTTGCGCACAACCAGCTGCTGTGCCTCGCTCAACTCGGGATGGGCGACGATGCGCACTTCCACGAATGTTGACCACGCCCGATCGCCGCTGGGGTCAGCTATGCTCGGGTCGGTCAATAGCTTGACCTTGCTCATGCGACCCAAGACGAAGTCACGGAAGTCCTGCTTCTCCACGCAGTAGCCGCGAACGTGCCAGCGCCGACCAGTCTTGACTAGGCAGTGCGGTTCTAGGGTTCGCTCATGCGGCTCGGGGTTGCCCATCGAGCAATAGGAAAACTTCACCCGAACCCGGTCTGTGATGGCCAGGTTGATGCGCGAGAAGACTTGCGGCGACGTGCGCGTGAAGCTCCAGTCCGTCGACATCTGGCCACCGCCCTCTTCCGACAGGTACGGGGCCAGCATCGCGGCAACAGGTTGTTCTGTGGACGCACGCTCGACGGCCACATAAGCAGCGTGGGTGGCGACATACGCTTTGAGCTTGGGATCCCAGGCGACCCAAGTCGGGTGGGACTCGCGGAAGTCTCGCAGCCATTCGCTTGCCCGGATCGGGCTCAGCTCAAACTCGGCGATCAGGCGTGCACGACCGACACGCCCCTCCCAAAGAAGGATTCGACCGACTCGAATTTCCCGTTCTTGACGTGATCCAAGGGCCATAGGGCTCAGGTTGTGTGTTGAACGTAAATGGTATGGTTTTGCATATGATATGTTAAATCATGCTATCAAGCCAGAGATCAACGATCGCCACCAGCCCGCAGCCCCCTTGCTGGCCCTTTGCGTGTGTTGGGCTGTCGTTGGTGGCGGGCCGCTACCGCTGCGGAGTTGATGATCGGGTTGGTTGCTCCAGGCAGGGTGCGGACGCTCAACCCGAAGTCATTGAACGACCGCTGCGATCTAGAGCAGATGGTAAGGAGCATCACTAGGCGCTTTTCTGAACGTCAAGAACTGACGCAGCCAGTGCGGGCACCGATATCGCCAGTTCAGCATCTAGATCAAGGTCGGCATGGGACCGACAGCGCATGAAGCCGTGAGCGATGTTCATCCGCTACGTCCACACTCAGGAAAAGTCGGTGCGAGAAGCGCCCTAACTCGTCGCCAACCGGCGCAAGGTCATCTCGGGCGCCCGCATGGTCCATGCAGCCGACCTCGTCGGATGCAGGCGTGCCTTGGTGCCCGGTGTGGAGACACAAATGAAAACCCCGGCTCAAGGCCGGGGTGGAATTTTTAGGTCTTACGTGAAGGGTCGTAGGCTTGCACCCATTGGAACTCTTCACCAACCTTGCGAGTATTGTAGGGTCTGCAAGCCGAGCTTGTCAAATCGGCGCGTTCCGCGGCCGTTCACAGCCCAGATCATGGGTCAAAAGGGAGAAAAATGCCAACAACGCTTCAGTACCGTCCGACTCTCATTGATCAGCTCATCAGCAACGAACGGATCAACAGCTACCAGAACGTTTTCCAGCCTGCGAACGACATTGAGCTGATGGGCGTTTACCTGTGGAATGCCCACGTGAGCGGAGCGATCTACCCCATCCTCGGGGCGGCCGAGATCACTCTGCGAAATACCATCGACCGGGCGTTACGCGCGCATCTGGGAAACTTCTGGTGGTCGGGTACTAAGCTTCGGTACCGTTCCTTCGTCCGTGGCACTCCTCCTCCCTACCCGGTCCAGGCGGTGCGCGACAATTTTGCCAAGGCTACGCGCAAATTCGTTGCCGAGCAACGCAGCCGATACGGTGTCACCGGACACGTCGCCCCCAACCACCATGGAGTGATGGCCAAGACGGAGTTTTCGACTTGGGGGTTCATGCTGGATCATGAGTTCATGGGCAACGGCCTGATTTGGCCTAGCCGTTTGGGTACCGTCTTCGCGGGCCCTTGGCCCAGTTCCCACGCGGCCACCACGCTCACTCACGTTCATGACCTAGTTTCGACGATACGCGACTTTCGTAATCGACTGTTCCATCACGAGCCCGCGTGGAAGCGGTTCGGTGTGCTGACAGAGGCTGACGCGCTGACCCATCTGCTGGAAAAGATTGGGAAGATCGAGAGCTTAATGGCCCTGATCCATCCCGAGAACCTTCGTCTACTTGAGGCCAACGGTCTTCTGGCTACTGCACGACGGGCCTGCACTTCACACGAAATCCGGCGCTTCCAGCATCTGACGCAGACCCACAAGGTGAACTCCCTCGGGAAGCTCCAGGTGCTCGTTGATCGATGTGGATCCGACGACAGCGTGATCGCGGGGAAGATCTACCTGGGTAGACAGCGCCGCTTCCTTTTGACTCCCGGTTAGCACGATGCTCTCTGTTCAAAGGTTCTGACATGGGATTCATATCAAAACTATTAGGCATGCTCGGTCGCCCCGCAATGACAATACCAAGGTCGGCTGCACCGGCTCCCTCGTCTTCGACGCGCCAGGAGCGCAACGCGACCTTGCGTGAAGACTGGCTCACATTGAAACAACCGGATTTCTTCGGACGAGCACACTGCTCACCCAACAAGCGCTGGATTATCGGTTGCAATGACTCTGATGGCGCCGGAAGAGGTGGCTATCGAGAAGGCGGTCATGGTCGGGTCGTTCTTGTCGACTACTCGTCCGACAGGCTCATGCACGAAGTGCGTTGCTTCGCACGCCCCATGGACGCAGCCGTTTCCGATGCGGGCAACTACATCGTTAAGGATGCGGGTTTCGGTTCGGCCCTGCAAGGCGATGTGGTCGCTATCGATCCCGACGGCCGCGAACGATATCGTCGGCACTACAGTGCCAATGTTTTCAACATCGGGCTCTCAACGTGCGGCAGGTACGCTGCCGTCCAAACCGCGAATGCCCCCAGCGATGACGGGAACCTGCTGGAGGTTCTCGACCTTGAACTCTGTGGCCAGGTATTCTCTGTGCAGCCTGCTACTGGTTGGGCTGACGAGTATTCGTTTGAAGTGGATGCCGAAGGACGGCTGACGGCCTTCAACGTCGAACACAAGGGTCTCGGTCGCTTCACATACTCTGCATTCGGCGAGTTCCAAGATGCTCAGGTGTTTCAGGCAGCACAACTGGAGAGGGGCGACTACAGCACGAGGCTCATGGCTGCTCGTGACTTGCTCAAGACCGCCACGACGCCCGACAACGCCAGGAAGGCCCTGAATGCCGCCGATACGGCCCTTGCCGAAGGTGCGAAGGACAGGCCCGACTGGGGCGCTATCGCGCACCGGGTTCGCGGTGAGTCATACGAGGTGCTTGGCGAACTGTCCGAGGCGCTTCAGGCTTTCGAGTTGGCCTTGTCTCTGAATCCCAAAGTCGGCGTTCAGAAGCGTGCGGTGGCACTTCGCAAGAAGCTCCGGCCTCGATGATCAGGCTTGTGCCACGAGGCCATCGGAACCACGGCCCATACGCACATCAGATGGGCAGTGTCAAAGACGGCCGATAACCCCCGCCGTTCGCGCCTTCGAAGTCGTATTCGTACAGCGTGGTCTTGCCGAGAGCAGGCTGCCGCTGTCCCAGGAAAAACGTGAAAGCATTGGGCGCTGCGATGAAGAGATGCAACGGCGGCCTGCTTATGTGCCGCTGCTGGTTGATCTGCAGTGCCAGTGCCTCTGCCAGATCGAACGCGTGTTGACCGCAAACGACGGATTTCGCGCCGGGGCCGCACGTAGGGCGCGCGATCAGCAACGAACCCACTTGGGGCAGCGAAGCGGCGATGTGTGCCTTCACGGCCAGGACCGCGTCGTGAGTGAGGCACACGGCGACAGCCATGTCTCCGTTGGATTCGATCAAGGGTTCCACATCAAACTGCCATCCTGGCCAAGACGGATCGCGCGGCATGTCGTTCGAGTGCCAGACATTTCGATGAATGGTTCTTTGCTCAATCTCGACGTTGCGACCGGACTTGATGTTCAGCACCGATCCTGCAGCGAAGGCCAGCGTGATATGCGCATCAAGAATCAGTCGGAGATGTTGGTTGCCAGTCGCCGCAGTCTGCAGAAAATCCTTGAGCTTGGGATAGAGCGTTTTTGTCCAGTCGGCTTGGTCGCGGATGGCTCGCTCATCAAAGTGTGGGATGAGATCAAGCACTACCGTGCAACGATCCTCCAGCCGGTCGAAGGGGTGCTCGAATGATTTCACGCCGAACACCACATGGGCTCGACCGTCACCATCCAACAACCCCTCACGCTTGCAGGCTTCGCGAAACGTTTGCCGGTTGAAGTCCAGTCTGCCCTGTGCAAGCCACTGAAATGCGATGTCGTCGTACACGAAGCTGCTCTCGCTTACGGGGATGCGGCGCAAACCACGGTTCTCAAACAGCAGGTCCAGGTTGTCCCGATGATCCTCAAGTGACGTGGAATCCGTGTCCAGTGACAGCGTCCGCGCCAACAGCATGAGTTCCTGATCGTCAATGCCCAGGTGTTCACGCCAGAGTTTTCTGACCTTGCCGGCCGCAGAGCGGTCTGTTGATCCGTCGAACAAGTCCTTCAAGCGCAACGTCTTCGATTTCTGATTGATGTAGCCGCGCAGCGGATCGGACTGAGCGATGCGCCAGTTGGTGAGCAGTTTGAACCGAGCACCGATTCCGTCGGGGGCATGCGCCACCTGCGCGGCACGGGCACGCTGCAGCAGCGAGAACTTGTTGGCGTTGATCCATTCCGGCTCCACCAAGTCAGCATGGCCGAAGTCATTTACTGAGACGTGCCACTTGCACTGGATGTGTTCCCGCAAGATCGGCTGCCCCTCATGGTCGCTTGGCGCGCGGTCGGCGGCGTAGGCCACCCACACGTCGTCAAAACCCTTGGGCCCCGACTCGAATCCCACCTGCTCAACCGGGCTCTTCGGGTCCAGCAGACAAGCGGCCTTGCGCCAGAAGATTCTGGCCTGAAAGGCATCCCCGTCTCTGCGGACAGCAACGGCTTGGGTCATGATGATCCTTTGTCAGTTCGGATGGGTTAGCTTCTCGGCTCCCACGTTCACGAATCGCGAAACGGCGGCGTCGGCAGGATCGACCGTGCCAGTTCAATGGCGCGCGAGGGCTTGATGGGTCCGTCCGGGTAGGCGTCCAGCACGATGGCCGGCAGTAATCGTTGCGTGATGTCCGAATACGTGAATCCGTAGGCGCGGTTGGGCAGCACTCCCGTTGCCACCACCAGCGCCTGCAGATCAGCCTCACAGAAACCGGCACTTCCCAAGCGGCGCGAAAGCACTTCGTGCCGTTGCTCGGCGCTGGGTCGCTCGAACACCAAGATGTCCGCTGCACGGCGACGCACGGCCGGGTCCAGTGCATTCAATCGATTGGTGCACATCAGCACCACGGCAGGAAGCCCCCCGTTCGCAAGGCGATCGATGCCGCGGATGAAGGCATTCACGCCGGCCCGGTCCTCATGGTGCATCTGGTCGGATTCACGTGACTGTGCCAAGGCGTCGGCTTCATCGACCAGCAGGATGACGCCGCCGCGTGCGGCACCCTTGGCCGACTTGAATTTGCTCGCCTCGTGGAACGCGTGCTCGAACGCGGAAGACACCAGTTGGGTCATCTCACCGACTCGGCCTTGGCCGCGCGACGAAAGGCTCAACGGCAACAGCGTGATGTCGATGTCCTCCTGCCGCGCAACCTTGTCACCGATCGTCTCTGCCAACTCAGTCTTGCCTGAGCCCACATCGCCCGAGAGCACCACCAGCGGCGGGCGGCGAATGACAGCATCGAGCAAAGCGCTGGCATCGGCATGGTGCTTGTCTTGCCATTTCCGCAGCCCTGTCGGGTTGATCAGCACGCCCAGCACGTTCGCCAGGCGCTTGATCTTGTCGTCCATGCCCACCAAGCGCGCGAGGCGACCTTGGGCGTCGGGATCGGGCAATGTCGTCGGACGCTCGAACAGACCCTGGATGTTGGATTGCTGGCTCATCAATAACTCCTCACGCTGGCGCGGCCGAGCGACCGGCCGCCAGATGCATAGGTCTTGTCTTCGGCGAAGTAGCCGTTGCTGACCGCAGGCTGCGACCCGCTCACGCGCTGCAACGGCAACCGGCTCTTGACCGCAGCACGTTGATCCGCAGTCAAGGCGTCCCATGCTGCGCTGTACGTCAAATAGCTGTGAAACTTCGCGCCACTGATGTCTTTGCCAGGCGGTACACGTCCGGGATCGTCGTCAGCGTCGCTGTTTGCCAGTTCACTGGCCGTGTACCGCAAAGTCGGTTCGATCCAGAGGTCGTTGCGCTGGAAGCCGTAGGTAACGGTGCCCAGGTAACCCTGGCGCAGCAGTTCGGTGACCTCGCCTTCAAACTCGTTGATGCGTTCGTCGGTGATATGCCCATACAAACGCTGCAAACGCTTGAGGTCCGCCGCCACCTTGGCGGCGAGGTGGCGCGCATGGGTCAGTGTGAAGGTCTTGGTTTCAGTCGCGGTGAAGCTGTAGCTCATGATGTTCAACCTTGGAAAGAAGGACCGAAAACTTTCTGCCAGTAGTACACCGTCAGCTCCTTGTTCGGTGCTGCCAGAGCAGAGTCGATGGCATCGCCAGCATCCAGAGCGGCCTCCACGATGTCATCGGCGTTCTCGGCGGTGTACAGCCGCGCCACGTTGTTGCTCGCATTGATCGGGTCGATGATCTGGACTGGGTCGTTGAGCTTGGCGACGCTCGACGCCTTGTAGTGGTCCTCGAAGACAATGCGTTCGCGGAGGCCGGACTTCGCCACGTAGGTGAAGAACGACTGCAGCGCTTCGGGATAGTCCGAGAAATCCACGCCGTCGTCGCACAGCTTGGCCAGGATCATCTCGATCATGAAGGACTTGAATCGGAAGCCGTCACGCTCCTGCTTCATACGTCGAGCCCAAAATTTCACCAAGCGCACGACCTGCGCGAAGTGATTCGGCTGGGCCTGCTTGCGCTTCTTGGCGAAGTCAAGGTGCAGCGGGATGCTGGTCTCCAGGAAGGAGCCGTCATCCTGGCTGATCAGATCGCCACGCCAGTCTGGCAGGCCAGCGTACAGGACTGGCACGACGTCCACATCTAGCCCGGTCCCGCGAAACGACACCGTGACGGAGTAGGTCTGCGGCTTGACTTGGTCCGGGCTGAAGTTGGGGAACGCCTTGCGTAGCCGCTCGGCCAGATAGTCCAGAAGTGCCCGCGTGTCGTGTGGTGCATCCGAGCCGCTGACGTAGACGGCCATGTCGATATCGTTGAGCGAGCGCAGCGCCGTGCCCTTCGCCAAGCTGCCGGACAACTGGATTCGCTTCAGCGAAAAATCAGGGTGCTCGGACAGGTAGCCCTCCAACTTCTCGCGCAACCGCCGTGCCTGCGCACGGTATTCGTCAGCTTTGTCTTTGGGCAGATTGACCTTATCTTCAGCGAACCGCACGAGGTCGCGATGGTCGATATGGGTACGGGACATCTGAATGGCTCCTTCTGGCGCAGCGGCTCGGGTCAGCGGGTCATGACAAAAAGTTCGGAATCGTGAACATGACCGGATGGTACGCCTGTTTTCTCGGATGTCAAATAAAAAGTTCGGTATCGTGATACCCTCCATCCATCACACTTGGACAGGAGACGGACCATGGCAACACGTCTCGGCGAGAAGCTGCGCGAACTGCGCAAGCAGCGTGGACTGACGCTTGATAAGCTGGCTGAGCTGGCTGGGCTCAGCAAAAGCTACCTTTGGGAACTTGAGAACCGGGAATCGCAGCGGCCGTCGGCTGAGAAGCTCACGGCTCTGGCGGACGCGCTCGGCGTCGCAGCTGCCTATTTCCTTGAAGAGGACGTTCGCGCACCGGAAGAGCGCCATCTGGACGAGGCTTTTTTTCGCGGCTACCAAAAGCTTGAGCCGGACGCGAAAGAGCAACTTCGCAAGATACTGGACACCTTTAAGAAGAGCCCGTGATGACGGAGGTCTGGACGCCGCAGCGCGCAGCCAATCGGCTGGCGAAATTGGCCGAGGTGTTCAGCGCTGCGCATGGCGTGGATCGTTTTCCAGTAGATGTGCCGTCCCTAGCGATGGAGACCGCGCGCATCTTTGGCTGGAGCGATCCGATCACCCAGGTGCAAGCGGCCAACATCAAGGGGTTTGACGGCGCTTTGTTCCCTGGTGACGGACGCAAGGAGTGGTTGCTGCTGTACAACGAAGCAGTCTCTTCACCAGGGCGTGTGCGTTTTACGCAGGCGCACGAACTCGGGCATTACATCCTGCATCGGCAGGCCCGGGAGTCGTTCCAGTGCAGCGACGCCGACATGGTGAACTGGTCGCAGGATGACAAGGACATTGAGGGGCAAGCAGATCTGTTCGCTTCGTACTTGTTGATGCCACTTGACGACTACCGCAAGCAGGTCACTACCGCTGTCGATCTTGACTTGCTGGGCCACTGCGCCGATCGTTACGGGGTGTCTTTGACGGCGGCGATTCTGAAATGGCTGCAGTACACGGACGAGAAGGCGGTCTTGGTGATGTCCAGGGACGGTTTCATGAACTGGGCGTGGTCGAGCGAACCTGCGAGCAAAGCCGGCGCGTTCTTCCGCACGCGCAGTAACGTCATCCCTGTACCGGACGGCTCACTCGCCGCGAACGCTGAGATTAAGGACGACCGGGCGGGCACCCAGATTCCAGCGTCGATATGGTTTCCGCATGCCAGCGCCGATGCGTCGCTTCGCGAGATGAAGATCCATGCCGAGCAATATGGCGCTGTCTTGACCTTGCTGCATCTGCCGCGCTCCGCAAATGTCTGGCCGCCCTGGGCAGGCGAGGGCTAGCGGCAAGCGGTTCTCTTCTGCCCAAGGTGGCAACCCAATACGGCGTCAGACCAATGCCAGCATCGACAAGGATCATGCGCTTGGGGTCGTGCCTTCTTACATCAATCCATTGGACTGCGGTGAACGGCTCACCGACCAGGGAACGAGTGGGAAATCTGCATTGCTCTGCACGGCTGCTTGAGTAGGTCCAGAGTAGTCGAGACAAACACCACAGCCTGCGCAATGTGTAGGGCCATTTGGTAGGGGGCGTGTTTGTGAAATGAAATGGCTTGCGGCCTCCTGGGATGGCTGACCCACGCCGAAACCGAGCCACTCGGACATCGCGCAGGGTGCCTCACTAGGACCGGGACGGTAGGTCCTTCAGTGCGCAAAGGGCCGCTCTGCAAGCCTTTGCTGCGGGCGAGATATCCACTCTGATTGACGGCTATGCTGTTCTCGGGGTATGGTCTGCCGGTCAGCCCTTTGAGGCACTTGGTAATTCTCCCTTCGAGGGATCCGCGAAAGCCCAGTTTTGCTGGGCTTTTGCCTTTGCTGGGTGCTAGCATGCAATCAAGTGCTCATAAGCTAGCATCTCACTTATCAAGTCGCACTCAGCGGAAGCTTTCAACAACCGTGTCACTGACGGATGGGCCTGTTGACAAAGAACTTGAAAGAGGGCTTACGAATCAATGAGTGAGCGTTCACAAACCGTGTCATCCGACAATCTTCACCCTTTCCGT
Organism: uncultured Anaerolineales bacterium; assembly: GCA_964588925.1. GTDB lineage: Bacteria > Chloroflexota > Anaerolineae > CG2-30-64-16 > CG2-30-64-16 > JALOOB01. Next base: position 35,138 of record CAZPTI010000016.1, read on the forward strand.
CAGCGCGCCCTGCTACCCCACCCACCCCTCATACCCCGCCTCCGCCAGCGCGGCGAGGATGTCTTCCGGGGAGATCATCGCGGTGTGGGCGACCCAAGCGGTCTGTGTGGCGAGGTCGACTTCGGCCTGGGCCACGCAGGGCAGGTCCTGCAGTTCGAACATCACCGCGTCGGCGTCTTCCTGCGTGCGCAGCGTGGGCAGGTGAAAGGTGGTTTCGGGCATGGCGAACAGTCTGCGGTCGTGATGCTGGGCCGATCGTAGCGGCATGCGGCGCTGCGGCTGAATGATCGACCCGTCGCGGCGTGCCCAGCGCGCCCCCGGAGGTTGGCGACGCGCCAAGCGGTGACACCCTCTCTCCCCGATTCAAAAGAAGCCGTGCCACGGCGCGTCAACGGCCGTTCGCGCCGCGCGGCGTGTACGCCCCCGGGCGCCCTCGGTCTGCGCTAAGTCTTCGCGCCCAGACTGCCGCCATTCGTCAACCCAACCGGATGGAGGCTCCGATGATTCCCGCCACAACCCCCCAGGACCTTGCCGAGCGCACCTCGGCGCCGCGGCTGCTGAACAAGGTGCCCGAGGTCACGCTTGCGTTCTGGGCCATCAAGATCATGGCCACCACCGTGGGCGAAACCGCGGCGGATTATCTGAACGTGCATCTGCACCTGGGCCTGGGCGGCACCTCGGTGCTGATGGCCACGCTGCTGGCCGTGGTGTTGACGCTGCAGGTGCGTGCGCGGCGGTACCAGCCCGCGCTCTACTGGCTCACCGTCGTGCTGGTGAGTGTGGTGGGCACGCTCATCACTGACAACCTGACCGACCACCTGGGCGTGCCGCTGGCGGTGTCGACGGCCGTGTTCGCCGTGGCGCTGGCCGGCGTTTTTGCGGTGTGGTACGCCCGTGAGCGCACCTTGTCCATCCACCACATCGACACCCGTTCGCGCGAGCTCTGGTACTGGCTGGCCATCCTCACCACCTTCGCGCTGGGCACGGCGGCCGGTGACGGCCTGGCCGAGGGGCTGGCGTTGGGCTATCTGCATTCGGCGCTGTTGTTTGGCGGCGCCATCGCGCTGATTGCGCTGGCGCGCTACGGCTTCGGTGCGAACGCGGTGGCGACTTTCTGGCTGGCCTACATCCTGACCCGGCCGTTTGGCGCCTCGGTGGGCGACTGGTTGTCGCAGCCGGCGGCCAACGGCGGCCTGGGGCTGGGCACCACGGTGACCAGCGCGCTGTTCCTCGTCGCCATGCTCGGCCTGGTGGGGGCAATGCAGCTCAACCGAAGCGCCGGGCGCAACTGAGAGGGAGCCCGTCATGCCGAACACGCCAGACGCCCTGCCCGCGAACGGCGCCGCGCTACGCGCCGAGGCCGAGTGGGTGGCCAAGGTGCCCGAGGTCACGCTGCTGTTCTGGATCATCAAGATCGCCGCCACCACCCTGGGCGAGACGGGGGGCGACGCGCTGTCGATGTCGCTGGGGCTAGGTGTAGTTTCTCAAAACGTTGTTTCCGTTCATCCCGAGACGAGTGACAGGG
>CAZPTI010000017.1:0-36261 GCA_964588925.1 uncultured Anaerolineales bacterium
CGTTCAAGCCGTAGTCGCGAATGACCGCGGGGAAGTCGGCCGGCGGCCAGATTTCCTCGCCGCGCACGACCAGCGCGCCGCCGACGGTCAAGGCGGTGAAGATTTGCTCCAACCCCTGATCGAACGTGTACGCGGCAAACTGGAGGATACGGTCACCCGCGGCCAGCCCGAAGCGCGCGGTCACGTCGATGATGTGCTGCGCCAGGCCGCCGTGTTCGATCATCACGCCCTTGGGCTGCCCGGTGGAGCCGGACGTGTAGATGACATAAGCGAGATGCGACGGCGCAATCGGCAGGGCGAGGTTGCCGTCCTCGTGGCCGTCCGCTTCGCTCCCAACGCGAATGACGGTTATCCCGTCCTGTCCTAACACGGCTTCAAGGCCGGTGTCGCGGTCGGCCACGAGCGCCGTTGCGCCCGAATCAGCCAGCATAAACGCGGTGCGTTCGACGGGGCCGCCGGGGTCGATGGGCAGGAAGCCCGCGCCCGCCTTGAGGCACGCCCAGATGGCCGCAACCATGTCGAGGTTGCGATGGAGGACGAGCGCGACGATCTTGTTGCGGCCCGCGCCGTTTTCGCGGAGGCAGCGCGCGAGACGGTTCGCCCGCGCGTTGAGCTCCGCGTAAGTCCACGACGCGCCGCTGCCGTCCGCGAGGAGTACGGCCTGTTGTCGGCCGCGTTCGCGCGCCTGCTGCTCGAACAGGTCGACCACCGTGCGCCCGGCCGCCGTGCCGCGCAGCTCCGCCGGCGTCTCGTTCCACTCGTAGAGCACCGTGCGCTCTTCTTCCGCGGACATGAGCGGCAGGTCCGAAATGAGCGCATCCGGGTTGGCGACGGCCGCGGCGAGGAGGATGCCGAGGTGTTCGATCAGGGCGTCGACCGTTTCGGCGTCGAAGAGGTCGGTGTTGTAGTTGAGGTAGCCGCCGAGCGTTTCGCCGTACTCCAGTTGCAGCGCGAGGTCGAACTTGGCTGTGCCGCCGTCGACGCGCACCGGCTCGACCTGCACTCCTGCCAGCGCCAGCCCGGCAAGGGGCGCGGCCTGGAGGTCGAACATGACCTGGAAGAAGGGCGCGCGGCTCATATCGCGAGCGGGTTGCAGCGCCTCGACGAGCATCTCGAAGGGCACGTCCTGGTGCGCGTACGCGCCGAGCGCGACTTCGCGGACGCGAGCGAGCGCCTCGCGGAAGGTCGGCGTCGTGCCGTTCGCGCCGTCGCTGAGATCCGTGCGGAGCACGAGCGTGTTGAGCAGGAAGCCGATCAGCCCGGCCGTCTCCCCGCGGTCGCGGTTGGCGACGGGCGTGCCGACTGCGATGTCGGTCTGGCCGGTGTAGCGGCTGAGCAGCGTTTGCAAGCCGGTCAAGAGGGCCATAAAGAGGGTTGCGCCCTCCTGCCGGGCCAGCGCGTCCAGCCCGCGGTAGGTCTCCGGGGCGATGGTGAACCAGCGGTTCGCGCCGTTGGAGGTCTGCACGGCGGGGCGCGGGCGGTCGGTGGCGAGCTCGAGCGGCTCCGGTGCGGGAGTAAGCTTGTCGCGCCAGTAGGCCAACTGCTCCGCGCGCGCCTCGCCGCTCAGCCACTCGCGCTGCCACGCTGCGAAATCGGCGTACTGGATCGGGAGCGAAGGCAAAATGTCCGCACCCTGCTCGTAAGCTGCGACCACTTCGCGGATCAGCACCCCCACCGACCATCCGTCCGAGACGATATGGTGCATGGTGAAGAAGAGGACGGTTTCGGAGTCGGCGATGCGGACTAGCGTCGCGCGAAGCAGCGGGCCGCGCGAGAGATCGAAGGGCGCGCGGGCCTCGCCGAGCGCAAGGCGACGGACGTATTCATCGCGTTCCACAGCAGCGACGCCGCGCGCGTCGATCACCGGCACCGTCAGGCGCATTTCAGGCAGGATCGTCTGAGTGGGCTTGCCGTCAGTCTCGCCGAAGACGGCGCGCAGCGCGTCGTGCCGCGCGACAACCGCATTCAGCGCAGCTTCAAGGCGCGCGGGGTCAAGCGCCGCGCCGCCGGTTTCGGTCAGGCGCAGGGCCGCAAAGTTGTTGTAAAGCGGGCTGCCGGGCGTGAGCTGGTCGAGGAACCAGAGGCGCTCCTGCCCGAACGAGAGGGGCGGATGGTCGCCGTGATCGCGCGGGGCGATGGCTGCGGGGCCGGTCGCGTCCGGCGCGGCCTTTGCCGCGCGAATCAGCGCGGCCAGGCCCGCAATGGTGGGCGTCTCGAACAGGTTGCGCAGGGGAAGCTCGACCTGATACGCGTCGCGCAGCCGCGAGACAAGCTGCGTGGCGAGCAACGAATGCCCGCCCAACTCGAAGAAGTCGTCGTTCGCGCCGATGGGGGCGATGCCCAGAATGCTCTCCCAGTCGGCCGCGATGGCGCGCTCGATGTCGTCGGCGGGTTCGACGTAGGTGACGCGCAGCTTCGGCCGCGCGTGCTTGCCGCCCGCGTTTGCCTCGCGCGGCGATTTTGTCTGCGACTTGCCTTCGTCACGCGGCGTGGGTTTGGGCGGGTTGAGCCGCAAGGCCAGATCGCCCGTGGACACGATCACGTTGCCCTGGTGGACCAACGAGAGCAGCCGGTTAAAGACCTGCGTCCCTTCGTCCGGCTTGATGGCGAAGGCTTGCGCGGCTGCGGCCACGCGCCCCATCGCTCCGGCCCCGGCCGCCTCTTCCGCGAATGCCCAGCCGTCCCACGCGACGCTCAACCAGGGGAGGCCCTTCGCGCTTTGCTGCGCGGCGAACGCATCCATGAAGGCGTTGGCCGCGGCGTAGGCGGAGAAGCCCAGCCCGCCGAGCGTCGTGGAGATGGACGACATGAGGATGACGAAATCGACGTTGCGGCCTGCGAGGGCTTCGGCCAGCGCGAGCGTGCCGCGCACCTTCGGGCCGTACTGCGCCGCGCGTGTCGCGGCATCGGTTTCGGCGACCGACTTGATCGCCGCCGCGCCGACCGTGCCCGCGGCGTGGATCACCCCGGCGACCCTGCCGAAGCGCGCTTCGGCCTCTGCGACGACGCGGCGCAGCTCGGTCGCGTCCGAGACGTCGGCTTGCAGGACTAGGACATTCGCGCCCGTCGTTTCCATTGCGAGAACGCGCGTGATCGCAGACCCGACGGGTCTCCGAGACCCGTCGGGTCTTAACACGTCTTCCGGCTCGCCTTCGGCCAGCAGCGCAGGCCATTCCTCGCGCGCGGGGAGGCCAGTGCGGTCGACGAGGACGATGGACGCGACCTGCTTTGCGCGCGCGAGGTGTTCTGCCAGCGTGAGGCCGATGCGACCGAGGCCGCCCGTGATGATATACGCTCCGTCGCGGGAGAGTTGGCCTGCGGCGGGGGCTTGCAGCGGCGCGAAGGTTTGCTGCCAGCGCGCGCGGCCGCGCAGCGCGGTGACTGCCGGGCCGCTCACTGTGACCTCACGCGCGAGCGCGGCGCCGGACGCGTCCGCTTCAGCGGGCAAGTCGACCAGGCGGATGGTGATGTTCGGAAGTTCCTGCCCGATGACGCGCACTGCGCCGAGAATCGTTGCCGCTTCGGGGCGCGTGAGTTCGTCGCCGGTCACATCGAAGAGCGCGGACGTGACCGCTACGATTCGCAGCGGCGCGCTGCCTGCATGGCGCGTCCACGCCTGCGCGAGCGCGAGGAGGCTGTCGAAGCCGCGCGCCTGGACCGCTTCGAAATCGGCTGCGGGCGCAACGCTCGGCAAATGAATGATCGTTTCGGGCAGCGCGTCCTCGGCCTTGAGCGCGGTGAAGAGGCGGTCGAAATCAACATGCGCGTCGACGACGACCGGCGCGCTTCCGGTGACGACGGCGAGTTCGGCTGCAAGCGTAGCGTCCAAATCGGTTCCGCTGGAAATGAGCAGATACTTGCCGCCGGGAACCGCGGCGGGAAGCGGCGCGCGCTGCCACGAGGGTACGTAAAACCACTTGTTGATGTCTGCGCCCTTGACGGCGACCTGCGCGCTCGCGGGCGCCTTGTCCCAATCCGCATCCGGCTCGATCCAGTAGCGGTCGCGCTGGAAGGGGTAGAGGGGCAGGGGGATGCGGCGGCGCTGCTCGTTCGCATAGAAGGCACGCCACGGACGCCCCGCGCGTTCTTCGGCGGGGTCCCAGTCGGGGATGATGCCGCTGAGCCACAGGCGGCCGAGCGCTTCAAGCGCGAAGTCGAGGTCGTCGGCCGCGTCGGTGGGGTGGCGCAGGGAGGTGACGACAGTTCGGTCGCGGCCTACTGCGCCGTGCGCGGTCGCATACGACCTGGCGAGGCTGGCGAGTGTGCGGCCCGGCCCTACTTCCAGCAGCGCGCGGCCGGGTTCTTCCGCGAGCGTCGCGATGCCGTCGGCAAAGCGGACAGCCGAGCGGAGGTGCCGCGCGTAGTAGGCGGGGTCGGTGGCTTCTTCCGCCGTGATCCACGTCCCGCTGACGTTGGAGATGTACGGGATCGTCGGCGCGTTCAGCCGGATGCCCGCGAGAAGCTGCGTGAACGGCGCGAGGATGGGGTCCATCATGGCCGAGTGAAACGCGTGGGACGTGCGCAGGCGGCGGCCGGGGTTGCCCTGCGCGTCCAGTTCGGCTTCCAGCGCGGCAATGGCCCCGTCCTCACCGGCCACGACGACCATGCCCGGCGCGTTAATCGCCGCGAGGGCGAGCGCGGGATGCTGCGCGAGCAACTGCCGGGCCGCGTCCTCGGACATGGACAGGCTGAGCATGGAGCCGCCGGGGAGCGAGCCCATCAGACGGCCGCGCGCGGCGACCACGCGCAGCGCATCCTCCAGCGACATGACGCCGGCGAGGTGCGCCGCCACGTACTCGCCAATGCTGTGGCCGATCATGGCGTCGGGCCGGATGCCCCAGGAGAGCCAGAGCCGCGCCAACGCATATTCGATCACGAAGAGCGCGGGCTGCGTGATGGCGGTCTGCCTGAGCTGCTCGTCGGTGTCCGTCCCGAAAAGCAGGTCGCGAAGGTCGAGGCCGAGGTGCGGGCGCAGAATGACCGCGCACTCGTCGACCGCGTTGCGGAAGGCTGCTTCCGTCTCGTATAGCCCGCGGCCCATGCCCGCGTACTGGCTGCCCTGGCCGGTGAACATGAACGCAACGCTGCGCGCAGACGTTTCGCCGCCGTTATCGAGCAACCCGGGCTCATCGCCGCTGAGGATGCGCAGCGCGTCGTCCACCTCGCGCACTACGGCCGCGCGGCGGTGGCTGAACGGCTGGCGGCCTACCTTCAATGTGCAGGCAGTGTCTGCAAGGTCGGCGTCGGTGTTGGCTGCAAGGTGGTCGCGGAGATTTGCCGTGGCCGCTTCGAGGGCGTCTTCGCTCTTCGCAGAGAGTGTCAGCAGTTGCGCCGCGCGGGAAGGGCCGCCGGGGCCGAGATGCGGCGCTTCTTCCAGCACCACATGCGCGTTTGTGCCGCCGATGCCGAAGGAACTGACGCCCGCGCGTCGCGGACTACCGTCGCTGCGCCACTCGGAGAGCTGCGCATTGACGTAAAACGGCGTGGCCGGGAAATTGATGCGCGGGTTGGGCGCGCGGTAGTGCAGGCTCGGCGGGAGCAGGCCGTTTTCGAGCGCCAGCGTCGCCTTGATCAAGCCCGCCACGCCCGCAGCCGCGTCGAGATGCCCCACGTTCGTTTTGAGCGACCCGATGGCGACCGACTGCCGCTCGACTTCCTGCCCGAACGCCTGCGTCAGCGCGGTGATTTCGATGGGGTCGCCGAGCGCGGTGCCGGTGCCGTGCGTCTCGACGTAGCCGATCTCGGATGGATCGACGCCCGCCACCGCGTACGCGGCCGACAGCACTTCCGTCTGCCCCTCGACGCTCGGCGCGGTGTAGCCGACCTTGTTCGAGCCGTCGTTGTTGATCGCGCTGCCCTTGATGATGGCGTGGATCGTGTCGCCGTCGGCGAGCGCGTCGGCTGCGCGCTTGATGACCACGACGCCCGCGCCGTTGCCGCCGACCGTGCCGGCCGCGTCCGCGTCGAACGCGCGGCAGTGGCCGTCGGGCGAGGCAATGCCGCCCTCCTGGTAGAGGTAGCCGCCCTTCTGCGGCAGGCGGATGGTCACGCCGCCGGCGAGCGCCATGTCGCAGTCGCGGTTGAGCAGCGCCTGACAGGCGAGGTGGGTCGCGACGAGCGAGGTGGAGCACGCGGTCTGAACGTTGATCGCGGGGCCGCGCAGGTTGAACTTGTACGCCACGCGCGTGGGCAAATAGTCTTTGTCGTTGCCGATGGTCAACTGGTAGCCGTGGACGTTCTCGCGAATCTCCCGGTTACGCGCCAGGTTGTAGACGAGGTAGGTGTTCATGCCGCAGCCCGCATAGACGCCGACTGCCCCCTCGACCGCCGCCGGGTCATACCCCGCGTGCTCCAGCGCGTGCCATGCGACCTCCAGGAAGACACGGTGCTGCGGGTCCATGATCTCGGCTTCGCGCGGGTACATACCGAAGAAGCCTGCGTCAAATAGCTCCGCGCCCTCCAGCACGCCGCCGGCCTTGACGTAATGCGGCTGGCTCGCAAGCTGCGGGTCGACGCCCGCGGCGAGCACCTCTTCATCGGAGAACCGCGCGACCGACTCGACGCCAACGACGAGGTTGCGCCAGAACTCGGCGAGGTCGTTCGCGCCAGGGAAGCGGCCAGCCATGCCGACGATGGCAAGGTCGAAGTCGCCAGGGATGTACGCGGCAGGTTCGGTCATCACTTCTTTCCCCCCGTCGGGGTGCGTAGCTGTTGCATGCGCGCTCGTTGCGCGTTGAGCGCGTCGCGTTTCTGTTGGCCGCGCTCCTGCCCCTGTTGCGCGGCGGTTGCGGGCGCGGCCGAGCCGCCGTTGTCGGCAAGGTGGGTCGCAAGCTGGTGGATCGTCGGGAAGCGGAACAGGTCGACGATAGGCACCTCGCGGCCGAGCAACTCCTGCAAGCGGCTGTGCGCCTGCGCCATCATCAGCGAGTGGCCGCCCAGGTCGAAGAAGTTGTCGTGGACGCTGACGCGCTCCACGCCGAGCACACCCTGCCAGATTGCGGCCAGGTCTCGCTCCATCTGGTTCTGCGGCAGGACGACTTCCGCGGCGGAGCGCGCGCCGGTGGGCGCGAGTTTGAGCAGGGCGGCGCGGTCGGGCTTGCCGGAGTTGTTCAGCGGCAGCGCGTCGAGCGAGACGAACGCGGCGGGGATCATGTAGTCGGGAAGGGCCGCGCGCAGTTGCGCGCGCACTTCCGCCTCGGCCGGGCCGGGCTGCGCGTCCGGCACGATGCAGGCAACGAGGCGCAGATTGCGCTTCGGCTCGGCGCCGTTCCCGCCGTCTACCGCCAGCACGACCGCCTCGCGGATGCCCGCGACGCGCTTCAGTGCGGCTTCGATCTCGCCCAACTCCACGCGGAAGCCGCGAATCTTCACCTGATAGTCCGCCCGGCCGAGAAATTCGAGCTGACCTGCCGCGTTCCAGCGCGCAAGGTCGCCGGTGCGGTAGAGACGGGATCCGTTACGAATTCGGCGAACTCGCCCAAACTCGCAGCAGGCTTCGGGAACGAACTTCTCTGCGGTCAAATCCGGGCGCCCCACGTAGCCGCGCGCGAGGCCAATGCCGCCGATGTAAAGTTCGCCGGGGATGCCGGCGGGCAGGGGGCGCATGTGGCGGTCGAGGACGAACGCGGTCATCCGGTGGATCGGCTTCCCGATGGGTGCAGGGCCGGCCGGCGGCGCAAAGTCGGCCGCGCCGTCGTTGACGACGTGGTAGGTCGGGCCGATGGTTGTCTCGGTCGGCCCGTAGGCGTTGACGAAGCGGCGGCCGGGCGCCCACCTGTTCACGATGTCGGGTGCGCAGGTGTCGCCCGCGGAGATGATGACTCGCAATTCGGGCAGCGCGGCCGGGTCCATCAGGCGCAGCAGGGTCGGCGGGAGGGTGATGTTCGTGATGCGCTGCTCCCGGAGCGCGCGGGTCAGGTTGTCGGGCGAGAGCACGACGTCGGGCCGCGCGACGTGGAGCGCCGCGCCGGAGGTCAGCGCGATGAAGATTTCGGATAGCGAGGCGTCGAAGGTGTAGGACGCGAATTGATAGACGCGGTCGTCGGCGCGGAGGTCGAACGCGATGAGTTGCGCTTCGACCAGATTGACCAGCCCCGCATGCTGGAGCATGACGCCTTTAGGCGCGCCGGTTGAGCCGGATGTGTAGATGATGTAGGCGAGGTTGTCCGCGCACGCGTCCGAGGGCAAGGCTTTAGCCACAGAGGACGCAGAGGGCACAGAGAGCGCGTTCGCGTTCACTTCGATGACTGTCAGCGCGCCGAAATCCCTGCCTTCCGCGCTGAGTGTGAGGCAGATGACTGGCTGCGCGTCCGCGAGGATGCGTTGCAGGCGCTCGCGCGGCGCGGCGGGGTCGAGCGGGATGTACGCGCCGCCGGCCTTGAGGGCGCCGAGGATCGCGACGATCATTTCGGGTGAGCGTTCCATACAGAGCGCAACGCGCTGCTCCGGGCCGACGCCTATCGCCTGTAAGCGGGCCGCAAGCGCGTCCGCGCGGCGGTTCAGCTCCGCGTAGGTCCAGACGACTGCGGGCGCGCCCGCGCCGGGATCGTAGTAGAGCGCGGTGTTGTCCGGCGTGCGGGCAACTTGCGCCTCGAACGCCTCGTGAATGGTTGCGTGCCTCGGCGCGCCGATTTCCGGGCCGGCGCTCCACTCGCCCAGGATCGACGCTTCTTCCTCAGCAGACAGCAGCGGCAGCGCTGCAATCGGTTCGGCGGGCTGGACGACGAGTCCGGCGAGCAGCGTCTTGTAGTGACCGAGCATTCGCACTACCGTGCTTTGGTCGAACAGGTCCGCGTTGTACTCGATGGCTGCGCTCATCGCTTGCTCGGAGTCGGCGAGCAGCATGGTGATGTCGAAGGGCGACATGCGCCGCTTGATTTCGACCGACTCGAGCGCCAGCCCGCCGAGGGCCATGCGGGTTCCCGCGGAACCCGACGCGAACTGCGACAGCCCTTCTTCGTATAGCAGATGGCTGCGCTGGAGCGCGAACATCACCTGGAAGACGGGCGTGCGCGAGGGGTCGCGGCGCGGGTGCAGCTTTTCGACCAGCAGCGGGAACGGATAGTCCGCGTTCGCCAGCGCGCCGAGCACGGTTTCGCGCATCCCGCGTAGCGTCTCGCTCACGGTGGCAGACGCGGGGAAGCGCGCGCGGATCGCCACCGGGCTGACGAAGTAACCGACGACGTTTGCCAGCTCTGCGCGGCTGCGGCCCGTTGTGGGCGAGCCGATGATAACCTCTTCCTGACCGGTGTAGCGGTGAAGGAGCGCCGCGAACGCGGTCAGCAGCGTGACATAAGGTGTGACGCCCATGCGCTCGCTGAACGCGCGCACCTGCGCGGTCAGTTCTTCGCCCAGGTCAAGCGATTCGATGGAGCCCTCGAAGGTCTGCACAGAGGGGCGCGGGCGGTCGGTGGGCAGTTCCAGCGTGGGCAGCGGCGCGGCGAGCGCGTCCTTCCAGTAGTCCCACATGCGCTCGCCGGCGGGGGAGGGCAGCAGCGACTCCTGCCAACGGGCGAAATCGGTGAAACGGACAGGCGCGTCCGGCAGCGCGGCGTTGAGATCGGCGTACAGCGCGCCAACTTCGCTGATGAGCACGGCGAGCGACCACAGGTCGACGACGATGTGATGCGCGGCGAGCAGCAGGGTGCGCTCGGCTCCGCGCGTGTAGACTCGCACGCGCAGCAGCGGCCCATGCTCGAGGTCGAAGACGCGGTACGCTTCATCGGCCATGCGCGCTTCGAGCGCTGCGTCGTCAAGGCCGTCGGCGTTTGCTATCGCGAAATCAACCTGCGCGGCGGGCAGCACGCGCTGAACAGGCTTACCTTCGTTTGAAACGAACACGGTTCGCAGCGCGGCGTGGCGGTCGACGAGGCGCTGGAACGCGGCGCGCAGGCGCTCGATATCCAATTCGCCGTTGACGCGAGCGGCATAGACCGGGTTGTAGACGCTGCCCGGCGCGACCTGATGTTGCAGCCACATCGCGCGCTGCCCGACGGTTAGCGAGTAGTCGCGCGGCTCCGACGGTAATTCTTCTTCCGCAACCAAAGGCGGCGCAGCATTCCCTGCATCGTTCAGCGAGGCGAGCAGCATGTCAGCCAGTTCGGCCACGGTCGGCCCGGCCAGCAGCGCGGAGATCGGGAGTTCGACGCCTAGCTTTGTTTCGACCGCGCTCTTGAGCTCAATCGCCATAATAGAATCGAGGCCCAGGTGGTTGAGTTGCGCGTCCGGCGCGATGCGCGACGCGGGGAGGCTGAGCACGCGGCCGATGTTGGCGCGGATGGCTTCGAGCAGCAGGGCGCGGCGCATCTCGAAGGGCGCATCGAGGATTTGCTCGCGCGTCGGGCCGTTAACCGTTTGCGCGGCGGGTTCATCTGCCTCTGGACGCTCGCTCTCGGCGGACTCTTTGTCTTCTGGCGTGACTTCGGCCTCCAGCCCTGCCACCGGGCCGCCGGTCCAACCCTTGCGGCGCAACGCCGCCACCGGCGATTCGTTCCAGTGGCGCTCGCGCTGGAAGGGGTAGGTGGGCGCGACGAGCTTGCGCCGCGTGTAGGGCGCGTCGTACGCCTGCCAGTCAACATCGTAGCCCGCGGCCCAGTACTGCCCCAGGCTTTCCAGCAGGGTCGACCAGTCGTCGTCGGCCGCGCCTTCCGGCTTACGAAGGGAGGGCAGCCAGAGCGCCTCGTGCGACGGGATGCAGCGCTTGCCCATGCCGGTCAGCGTCGGGTGCGGGCCGGTTTCCACGAAGACGCGGCATCCGGCCTCGGCCAGCGCCTGCATGCCCGCGTTGAACTGCACCGCCTCGCGCAGGTGCCGCCGCCAGTAGCGCGCGTCGGGCGCGCCCGCATACGCCTTGCCGGTCAGGTTGGAGATGATGGGGATCGTTGGCGGGTTGGCCGGGATGCGCGCCGCGATGGACTCGAACTCGTCGAGGATCGGCTCCATGAGCGGCGAATGGAACGCGTGCGAGACGGTCATCGGGCGCACGGTCAGCCCCGCGGCTTCGAGACGGGCTACGACGGTAGCCACTTTTTCGCCGCGGCCAGAGATCACCACGCTCTTTGGGCCGTTCACTGCGGCTAAGCCGACGTCCAGGCCGACTTGGCCGTCGAGGTGGGGCATGACTTGCCCCGGCTCAGCGAAGACAGCAGCCATCGCACCGCCCGCGGGCAGTCCCCCCATGAGCCGGCCGCGCGCCGCGACGAGGCGCAGCCCGTCTTCCAGCGTGAACACGCCTGCGACGACCGCCGCGACGAACTCGCCGATGCTGTGGCCGAGCAAGTAGTCGGGGTGGATGCCCCACGACTGCCACAGTTGCGCCAGCGCGTACTCGATGGCGAAGAGCGCGGGCTGCGTGTAAGTGGTGTCGTGGATCAGCGCCGTGTTTTCGCCGTACAGGACCGACAGCAGGCGGTGCGGAAGCAGGTTGGCGAGAAGGGCGTCGCAGCGGTCGACTGCCTCGCGGAAGACCGTTGCGGTTTCGTATAGCGCGCGGCCCATGCCCGGATACTGGCTGCCCTGGCCGGTGAAGAGGAACGCGACCTTGCCGCGGCGCGTTTTCGGCTGCGGCCCGGCGGACGCGAGGTCGAGCAGCTTCGCGCGCAACTCGGCCGCGTCCGACGCAACGACGGCTGCTCGGCTGCGCAGGCCGCTCCGCCCGACATTAGCCGTGTAGCAGAGGTCGGCGAGCGGATCGGTCGATGTGGCGGCGAAGTCGGCATAGCGGCGGGCAAGTTCGGCCAGCCCGCGCGGGTTGGCTGCGGAGAGGGTCAGCAGGTGGCGCGTCCGCTCCGGGCCAGTTGTCACCTCGCGGACGGTTTCAGGCGCGGCGCCGAGGACCACGTGCGCGTTCGTGCCGCCGAAGCCGAACGAACTGACGCCCGCGATGCGCGGGCGGTCCGCAGGCCAGAGGCGGAGGCCGGTCGCGATCTCCAGCGGCATCTCGTCGATGGGGATGTACGGGTTGACCTTGTTGAGGTGCAGGTGCGGCGCGACTTCGCCGTGCTGGATTTGCAGCGCGGCCTTGATCAGCCCCGCAACACCCGCGGCGGCCTCCAGGTGTCCGATGTTCGTCTTGGCCGAGCCGACCAGGCACTTGTCCGCGCGGCCCGCCATGACAGCGGCCAGCGAGTTCAGCTCGATGGGGTCGCCGAGGATGGTGCCGGTGCCGTGCGCCTCGATGTACGTGACCTGCTCCGGCTTGAGCTTCGCGTTCTTGAGCGCGTCGCGGATGACGGCCTGCTGGGCGCGGCCGTTCGGGGCAGTCAGGCCGTTGGAGCGGCCGTCCTGGTTGACCGCGCTGCCGAGGATCACCGCGACGATGGGATCGCCGTCGGCCTGGGCATCGCTCAGCCGCTTGAGCGCCAGCACGCCGCAACCCTCGCCGCGCACGTAGCCATCGGCCGCGGCGTCAAAGGTCTTGCAGCGGCCGTCCGCGGCCATCATGTGCGCGTGCGAGAAGACGATGGACAGCTCGGGCGAGAGGATCAGGTTGACGCCGGCCGCGAGCGCAAGGTCGCACTCGCGGCGGCGCAGGCTCTCCACGGCGAGGTGCGTGGTGACGAGGGAGGAGGAGCACGCGGTGTCCATCGCCACGCTCGGCCCGCGCAGGTCGAACAGATAGGAGATGCGGTTGGCCGCCACGCAGAGCGCGCTGCCGGTGCCGTACGCGTCCAGCTTGCGGCGGTCCTCGAACTGAATCAGGCTGTAGTCGACCTGGCTGATGCCGACGAAGACGCCCGTGCGGCTGCCGGCCAGCTTCTCGACCGCCACGCCGCCGCGTTCCAACGCCTCCCACGCGCATTCGAGGAGCAGCCGCTGCTGCGGGTCCATGCGGCTGGCCTCGCGCGGGGAGATGCCGAAGAACTCCGCGTCGAACTTGTCGACCTCGGGCAGGAAGCCGCCCCAGCGCGTGATCATCCTGGCCGGCGCGCCCGGCTCCGCATCGAAATAGGCGTCCGCGTCCCAGCGATCCGGCGGGACAACGGTAATCGCGTCCACACCGCCGCGCAGCAACTGCCAGTATTCGTCGACGTCGCCCGCGCCGGGGAAGCGGCAGCCGATGCCGATGATGGCGACCGGCTCCGTCTTCTCGCGCTCGACCGCCTCCAGCTTTGCCTGGAGCTTCTCGATTGCGACAAGCGCGCGCTTGAGCGGCGAGGCGTCCGTGGTGGACGCTGCGCCGCGCTGAGAGTTCAGTTCGCCTGACTCGGCCATAACGTCAGTTGCCTCGGTTGCGTGAACGGGATGCGCCACAAGATGCCATCGGCGCAGCTTAACGGACGAGCATTACAATTTGCCATATAAAAGGTCGGACGAATATGTAACTTTCATCATTCGTCCAGTTCCAGCAGCTTTTGCAGCAGCGCGGCCTCGGCTTCCTCTTCGGACATCTCGGCGACAGCTTCTTCCGAAATCGGCGCGCGGTCGACTGGCTTAGCGGCCTCGGCCTTGTTGTCGGCCTCCCGCGTCAACCCGCCCAGCCCCAATACGTTTTCGAGCAGGTGCTTCGCCAGCGCGTCGATGGTGGGGTGCTCGAACACCAGGGTGGCGGGCAGCTTCCGGCCTATGCCCGCGTCCAGCGCGTTTTTCAGTTCGACGGCCATCAGTGAGTCGAAGCCCATCTCGTTCATCGGCTTGCGCGTGTCGAGCGGGAAATCAGGCTCAAGCGCCAGCACCTTGAGCGCGCGGTCGCGGATGAACGCAGTAAGCAGCGACAGGCGCTCGCGCGGCGCGGCGGCTTCCAGCGTGAGGACGAGCGGCGGCTTTCCATTGTCAGACGGCGCGGCCGTCGTTTCGGCCTTTGCGGCCGGCGCGGACGCCTCCAGCAGCGGCTTGAGGAAGGCCGGTTCTTCGCCCGCAGCGATCTGCCTGCGGAGCGCGGGCCACAGCACCGGCGCGATCATCATCTGGCCGTTTGCCCCGCCAAGAACCAGCCGCGTAAACGCTTCCAGCCCCTTGTCCGGCTCAATCGCGGCCAGCCCGCTCGCCTCGCGGCGCTTGCGGTCGCGGTCGTCGCCCGCGGCGGCCATACCGACCGACCACGGTCCCCAGTTGATGCTCAGGCCGGGCAGCCCCGCCGCAGCGCGCTGCGCGGCTAGCCCATCCAGGAACGCGTTCGCTGCGGCGTAGTTGGACTGCCCCGGCGAGCCGAGGACAGACGCGACAGACGAGAACATGACGAAGAAGTCCAGGTCGCGGCCTTCGGTCAGGCGGTGCAGGTTCCACGCGCCCGCGGCCTTGGGGCGCAGCACCTTGTCGAAGCGCGACCACTCCTGCTGGACGATCATGCCGTCATCCAACACCCCTGCGGCATGAATGATGCCGCGGAGCGCGGGCATCCCCTCGGCGGTAATCCGGTCGAGCGCGGCCTGCGCCTCTTCCGGCACGCTGGCGTCGGCCATGCGCACGAGGATGCGCGCGCCGCGTCCCTCAAGTTCGGCGATCTTCGCGCTCGCGGCTTCGGAGGGCTGCGTCACGCCGACGAGCAGCAGGTTCCGCGCGCCGAGCGAGACAAGCTGCCCCGCAACCAGCATACCCAGGCTGCCGAGGCCGCCCGTGATCAGGTAGGTCGCATCGGGGCGGAGCGTGGGCGCGCTTTCGACCTGCTTGGGCTGCGCAATAACCACCTTGCCGATGTGGCGCGTCTGCGCCATGAGGCGGAAGGCGGAAGTGGCATCCTCGACCGGATAGACAGTCTTCGTGAGCGGCTTCAACCGGCCTGCGGCGAAGTGTGGCAGCAACTCGGCGAGCAGTTCGGCGATCAGTTCCGGCTGCCGCGCGGAGAGGTCGTCGAGCGCGATGGTATGGTACGCCGCGCCGGGCCGCACCTTTGCCACCTGCGCGGGGTCCCAGATGCCGACCTTGCCGATTTCGAGGAAGCGGCCTTCGGGGGCGAGCGCGGCCAGGCTCTTCGGGATGAAGTTGCCGGAGAGGCTGTTGAGGACGAGGTCGACCCCGCGGCCGCCGGTCGCAGCGAGCGTCTCTTCGGAGAACGAGAGGTTGCGCGAGTTCATCACTTTCGCGAGGCCCAGCCCCTGCAAGAACTCGCGCTTGGCCGGGCTGCCCGCGGTCGCGTAGACCGTCGCGCCCGCAAGCTGCGCCAGTTGAATCGCGGCCAGCCCGACGCCGCCGGAGGCCGCGTGGATGAGCACCCTGTCGCCCGCCTGCATCTTGCCGAGCCGGTTGAGCGCGTAGTGCGCGGTGAGGAACGCGATGGGGAGGGTGGCCGCGTCCTCGAAGCTCATGCCGTTCGGAATGGGCGCGACAAGTTGCGCGTGCGTGGTTGTGTACGCGCCGAAGCAGCCGGGCGCGATGGCGAGCACACGGTCGCCCGGTTTGACATGCGTCACACCCGCGCCGACCCGCGTCACCACGCCCGCGCACTCGCCGCCAAGCAGCCCCGCGTCGCCGGGGTAGAGGCCGAGCAGGTTCATCACGTCGCGGAAGTTCAGCCCGGCGGCGACCACTTCGATTTCGACCTGCCCCGCGGCGGGTTCGATCCGCGTCATCGGCACACGCGCGAGGTTGTCGAGCATGCCGCGCTCGGTGATTTCGAGACGGAGCGGCGCGTCGCGGCTTGCCGTGGCGGCAGAAGGCAGGGCCGCGCGAACTAACCGCGCGCCGAGCCGCCTGTCACCGCGCAGCGCGACGCGATCCTCCGCAGTTGAGGCGGCCAGTTCCGCCAGCAGCAACTGCTCCGCGGCGAGCGAGTCGTCGAGGTCGATGCGCGCGGGCTTGAGTTCCGCATGTTCGAGCGCGGCGACGTGGCCGAAGCCCCAGAGGGCGGCGCCTGTCGGGTTCGCGCCGTCCCCCTCGGCCGCAGCGACCGCGCCGCGCGTGACAATCCACAGCCGCGCCGAGGCGGGCGTGCGGATGGCAAGGCGCGCGAGGGCCTTTGTCGCGGCGAGGGCAGACCCGACGGGTTTGAGAAACCCGTCGGGTCCTGACGCGGCGAGGTGGATCAGCCCGCGCAGCGTTGCGCCGCTCGCAGCCGCGTCCTTCACTGCCAGCGCAATGTCGTCGTCGGGCGCGATCAGCGTGATGTCGCCGCCGGCCGCAGCGAGCGCGTCCTTGAGGCGCGCCGCTACGCCGCCTTCATCGGCGAGCAACAGCCAGCGCCCTTCTGCCCACTTGCCGGCCGGCGCGGGGAGCGCGGGCAGTCCTTCCCAGGCGATCTTGTAGGCCCAGCCGTCGATGTTTTCGGGTGCAGGCTGCGGTTTCGGCGCAACCGGCTCGCCCGCGGCCTCGCGCGCGGCGGCAAGCATGAGCTCGAGCATCTTGCGCGGCGCGGCGCGCAGTCGCAGACCGCTGACTTCCGCGACGACCCGGCCATTGTCCAGCGCAAGACGCGCGTCCGCGACCACCTCGCCCGCCTGTCCCTCGCGCAGGGTGACGTGCGCCCAGGCGTGCGCCAGCCCCTCGCCCTCCGCGGCCACGGTGAGCCGTTCGACCGCGACGGGCAGGTGAACAATGTCCGTTCCGCCCGTGGCCGCCTCTGGCAGCGCAGCCGCAACGACATGGAAGCAGGCGTCGAGCAGCGCGGGATGGACGATGTAGCCGTTGGCGGAAACCTCGGACGGCAACTCGACGCGGCCGAGCGCCTCACCCGCGCAGCGCCACAGCTTGCGCACCCCGCGGAAGGTCGGGCCGTACTCCAGCCCGTGCTGGCGCAGCTCCGCGTAGAAGTCCGGGACCGAGATGTCCGCGCCGCAGCGATTCTGGATGTCGGCCAGGTCGAGCAAACCGACAGGCAAGGAATCGTCGGCGCGCACCGTCGCAGTCGCGTGCAGGTTCCACGCGCGGCCGTCATCGCTGTAGATGCTGGCGCGCTCGTCTTCAATCACGACCTGCGCGGCACGGGGCTTCGCGCCAAGGGGCAGCAACCGCTCCAGCGCTACGTCCGAAATGCCCACGCGCGCGGTTCGCAACGCGTGGCGTCCGGCGAACAGCGCCATTTCGAGATAGGCGGTCGCGGGGAGCACCGGTTCGCCCGCAACGCGGTGGTCGGTCAGGTAGGCGGGCTGCCGCGCGGCGATCAGTTGCTCGAAGACCGTTCCGCGCAGCGCGGGCGAGCGCACCTCGCGGCCGACGAGGGGATGACCAGACACCGCGGCCTGTCCGTCTGACTTAATGGCGATAGTCGGTGAGGCCAGCCCGTTTTGCGACGGGACCTGCGACCAGTAGCGTTGCCGGTTCCACGCGTAGCGCGGGATGTCGACCGCGGGCAGGACGGGCCACTCAGGCGGCCATGCGGGGGTCAGCCCGGCGCAATACAGTTCGCCGCCGAGCGCCAGCAGCGTCTCACGCTCCGGCTTGCCGCGCTGGAGCGAACCCGCCACGACGTAACCGACCGACTGCGGGAGGCACTCGGAGATGCTGCGGACCATGCCGGCGTGCGGGCTGACCTCGATGAAGGCGTCGAAACCCGCTTCTGCGAGGCCGCGGATCGCGTCGAGGAAGCGCACCGTCTGGCGGACATTGCGCGGCCAGTAGTCTGCGCCGTAGTCACCCTCCGCCGCGAGGGCGCCGGACACAGTCGAGAAGACGGCGAGCGATGCGTGCTGCGGCTGGGTGCCCTCTACGCACTCGCGCAACTCGGTGAGGAACGGGTCCATCTGCGGGCTGTGGAAGGCGTAGTTGACGCCGAGCGGACGCGTGAAGATGCCGCGGGCCTGCGCTGCGGCCACGACTGCATCGACTGCCTCAGCTTTTCCCGAAACGGTCACAAGCGAGGGGCTGTTGATCGCGGCAAGGGACAGGTCGGCTTCGCGGCCCGCCAGCAACTCGCGCGCCTCCGCCTCAGACACGCCGACCGCGGCCATCTTGCCCTGGCCCGTCGCGGCCTGCATCAGACGGCTGCGGTGGTAGAGCACGCGCACCGCGTCCGCGCGCGACAGGATACCGCCCGCATACGCCGCGGCAATCTCGCCCACGCTGTGTCCGGTCGCGCCTTCGACATTCAAGCCCCAGTCGCGCAGGACGGCCGTGAGGCCCGCTTGCAGCGCAAAGATGGCGGGTTGCGCCACGGCGGTTTGATCGAGCGCGTCCCCTTTACGCAGCGCATCGACGATGGACCACCCTGCCAGCGGCTGCCACAGCGCGTCGATGGCTTCAACCTCGGCCGCAAAGACCGGCTCGGCCAGCAGCCCGACGCCCATCCCGGCCCACTGCGTGCCCTGCCCGGAGTAGACGAGCGCGACGCGATGCCGCTTGCCCACCATGCGCTGTCCGGTGCGGAGGCCCGGAGCCGTCTCATGGGCGAGGAAGGCTTCCAGTCCGGCGCGCCACTCGGCTGCGTCCTTGCCGACAACCGCCAGGCGGAAATCGTGGTGCGCCCGCGCGGTCGCAGCAGAGGTCGCGATAGAGGCGGGCGCCGCGTCAGTTGTCCTGAGAAAGTCGATCCACCGCCGCGCCTGCCTTTCGAGCGCCGCGCTGGACGCAGCCGAGAGTGGCAGCAGGAAGGGACGGTCGTCATCCGGCAGCGCAAGGGCGGGTTTGGGCTGCCCCTGATACTCGCTCACGATCACGTGCGCGTTCGTGCCGCCGAAGCCAAACGAGCTGATGCCCGCGATGCGCGGGCTGCCAGCGGACGGCGTCCACGGGGCAAGCTTGGTCTGCACGCGCAGCGGCGACGCGGCGAAATCGAAGTGCGGGTTGGGCTGCTGGAAATGCAGGCTCGGGGGTATCTGCCCGCGCTGGAGCATCAGGCAGACCTTGATGAGGCCCGCGATGCCGGCCGCCGATTCGAGGTGGCCGATGTTGGTTTTGAGCGAGGCAACCGCGAGGGGCGCGTCGGCTGCGCGGCCTTCGCCGAGCGCGACGGACAGCCCGCGCAACTCAATCGGATCGCCGAGCGCGGTGCCGGTGCCGTGCGCCTCGATGTAGCTGACCTGCTGCGGCTCCACCTGCGCATTGGCAAGCGCCTGCCGGATCACAGTAGCCTGCGCGTCCGGGTTGGGCGCGGTCAGGCCGTTCGAGCGGCCGTCCTGGTTGACTGCGGAGCCGCGAATGATGGCGATAATGCGGTCGCCGTCGCGCTCCGCGTCCGCAAGGCGCTTGAGGGCGACCACGCCGACCCCTTCGCCGCGCACGTAACCGTCTGCCGCCGCGTCGAACGTCTTGCAGCGCCCGTCGGCGGCCATCATGTGCGCCTGCGAGAAGCTGATCGTCACTTCGGGCGAGAGGATCACGTTGACCCCGCCGGCCAGCGCCAGATCGCACTCGCGACGCGCGAGGCTGAGGCAGGCGAGGTGGGTCGAGACGAGCGAGGACGAGCAGGCGGTGTCGACCGCGAGGCTGGGGCCGCGGAAGTCGAACAGGTAGGAGATGCGGTTGGCTGCGATGCTGAACGCGTTGCCCGTGCCAGTATAGGCGTCCATGTGCTCGGCCACGCCGATTTGCAGGCGGCTGTAGTCGGGGGAGGAGATGCCGACGAAGACGCCCGTGTTGCTGCCCGCCAGCGCGTCGGGCGGGATGCGCGCATCCTCGAACGCCTCCCACGCGGCCTCGCACAGGAGGCGCTGCTGCGGGTCCATGCGCGCGGCCTCGCGCGGGGAGACGCCGAAGAAGTGCGCGTCCCAGCCCGCGACGTCGGAGAGGAAGCCGCCCCACTTCGTGCTCATCTTGCCCGGCGCGCCGACTTCGGGGTCGTACAGCCCCTCGCGGTCCCAGCGGTCGGCGGGGACTTCGGTAATCAGGTCGCGGCCCGCGGCGAGCGCGTCCCAGAATGCTTCCGCACTGTCCGCGCCGGGGAAGCGGCAGGCAAGGCCGATGATCGCGATGGGTTCGTTAGCCGATGCGCCCTGCGCGGGAGGCAACGGCGTCACCGGCTTCTGTTGCGCAGGCGCGTGTGTCGCGGCGGGCTTGACGTGCGTGCCTGGCTTGCCGACCGGCCTGGGGGGCGCAGGCTTCTCGCCCTCCGCAAGGTGCTCCGCCAGTTCGCGGATCGTCGGGTACTGATACAACAGCGTGGGCGACAGCCGCCGTTCGAGATAGTCCTCGAGGTCGCCGGAGAGGCTGACCGCGTCGCGCGACGCCAGTCCGAACGAGTCGAATGTCTCGTCCGGGTCGATCTCATCCTCGGAAATGCTGAGGATGGCCGCGATCTGCTCGGTCAGCCAGGCTTGAATCTCGACGGCGGTCTTCATGGTTATGCCCCCCACGTTTCGAGCGAACCGTCGAGGTACGCGGCCTTCGCTGCGCGGCGCTGAATCTTGCCGCTGGACGTTTTGGGCGCGGCGCCCGGCTTGAGCAGGACGACCGCATGCGCGCGGACGTCGTGGCTCTCGGCCACGGCCTTGCGCACCGCGGCGATCACTTCCGCGGGGTCGAGCGGCCCGCCATCACCCTGTGGGCGCGGCGCGCCAGGGGTGGGCTTGAAGCCCTTGCCGATCTCTGTAGTGACGACGATGCGCTCCTGTCCGCCCTCGGTGACGGGGAAGGCCGCGGTGCAGCCGGGGCGTATGGCGGGGTGCGCCTTTTCGACGGTCAGCTCGATGTCTTGCGGGTAGTGGTTGCGGCCGTCGATGATGATGAGGTCCTTGATGCGGCCCGCAACGAACAGGTTGCCGCGCTCGTCCAGAAAGCCCAGGTCGCCCGTGCGGAGGTACTTGCGCTCGTCATCGGGCAGTGTTGCGCAGAAGGTGCGCTCGCTCTCCTCCGGCTTGCGCCAGTAGCCCTGCGCCACGTTCCCGCCCGTCACCCAGATTTCGCCCACGACGCCGGCCGCGCAGCGTTCGCCCGTCTCGCCGTCGACAATCGCAACGTCCTGGTCCAGCAGGGTCGCGCCGCACCCGACAAGCGGCTGCGCGTCCACGGCGTCCTCTTCCACAGGCACCGCGCGGCCGCGGCCCAGCTCGGTCGCGCTGACCGTGGTGTAGACGGGCAGGGTTAACGGCACGCCACCGGTGACGATAAGCGTGGCCTCCGCAAGCCCATAGCAGGTGTAAAACGCCTCCTTACGGAATCCGCATTCAGCGAACGCGGCGCTGAACCGCTCAATGGTTTCCTTGCGCACCGGCTCAGCCCCGTTGAACGCCACTTCCCACTTGCTCAGGTCGAGATTGGCCTTCTGCTGTGGGGTGGCTTTGCGCGCGACGAGGTCGTATGCAAAGTTCGGCCCGCCGCTAACCGTGCCGCCGTACTTCGAGATCGCGTTCAGCCAGCGCATGGGGCGTTGCAGGAAGTCGAGCGGCGACATGAGGTTGCAGGGTAGGCCCATGTAGAGTGGTTCGAGGATGCCGCCGATGAGGCCCATATCGTGATAGGGCGGCAACCAGATGACACCAACGAAACCTTCGTTCAAGGCGAAGCCGTGACGGATCATCTCCAGGTTTGCCATGAGGTTGCCGTGCGTGAGCATGACGCCCTTGGGGTCCGCGGTCGAGCCGGAGGTGTACTGCAGGAAGGCGAGCGTGTCCGCCGTCACATCCGGCCGCCGCCACGCGTCCGCCGCGTCGTCGGGCAGCGCGTCGGTGGCGAAGCGCGAGATGCCCTCAAATTCGGGGAACTCATCGAAGATGTCGCCCGCGAGGTCGAGGATGTTCTGCGTGCTGAGGATGGCCGCGGGCTGCGAGTCCGCGACGATCGCCTGGAAGCGCGGGAAGGTGCGTTCCATGCGGAACGGGTCGGGCGGGTAGGCAGGGACCGCGGTGACGCCGGCCAGCAGGCAGCCGAGGAAGCCCACGACATAATCGAGGCCGGGCTGGTAGACGAGCATGGCGCGCTCGCCGCCGCAGCCGGCCGCCTGCAATGTTGCCGCGACCTGCCGGGCCTTAAGCGCCAGCTCGGCGTAGGTCAGGCAGACTTCATCGGATTCGCCGTCGGCCAGGAACCGGTAGGCCAGTTGCGCGCCATTCTCATGAGCGCGGCGAATAAGAACGTCAACGAGATTTGCGGGAAGCGCGCCTGGGTGGGACATGGGCCTCCGAATCAAGGTTGTCGGTCAGACAAAAAGGGTTACGCAAATCCTGATTCGCGCACGATTATTCGGTTCTTGGCGGAACTGGCTCGCCATAAGGGAGAGAGCTGCTGGCAAGCGACGGTGATTGCCCCGGGGAAGCGTGGCTGGGGCGGGACAGAAACGAAAAAACGGCCCCGAATAAGTAACGCTACCCGTATCCGAATCGGATAAGCTCCGTTTATATTCTAATTCCTAACCGGCGCTATTATACGCCCATGAGCGAAAACTGCAAGCTGTTCGGTCACGTCAAAAATGTGAGCGATGTTTTCTGATAATGGCAATAGAGTAGAGGCGGGCGACGATGTTGCGCATCGGCACTTCTGGCTTTTCGTACGATGACTGGGTCGGGCCAGTGTATCCCGAAGGGCTACCTGCCCGCGAGCACCTCAGCTATTACGCCACGCTCTTCTCCACTGTAGAAATAAACGTTACTTACTATCGCATTCCGACGCCAAATGTCGTTGTTGGCTGGGTGCGCAAGACGCCGGACGATTTCCTCTTCGCGATCAAGGCGTACGGCGAGCTAACCCACGCGCGCGAATCGCGCGACTTCGCAGGCTTCGTAGAGGCCATCCGGCCCATCACCGAGGCCGGCAAGCTCGGCGCTGTGCTGGCGCAGTTTCCCTATTCGTTTCATCCGAACGAAGAGAACGCGGACTATCTCCGCCGGATGCGGGCCGGCTTCGGTGAACTGCCCGTCGTCATCGAGTTCCGCAATGCGGGCTGGGCCAAAGAAGAGACGTTCGATCTCCTCCGCTCAGAGAATCTGGGGTATTGTTGCGTGGATGAGCCCCGCCTGAAGGGGCTGATGCCGCCCATCGCCATCGCCACAAGTCCGGTGGCCTACGTGCGCTTCCACGGCCGCAACTACGCGAAATGGTACGCGCACGAGGAAGCCTGGGAGCGCTACAACTACACCTACCCCGAAGAAGAACTCCGCGAATGGGTTCCGAAGCTGCGCGAACTCGACGCCGAAGTCCCCCTCACACTTGTCTACTTCAACAACCACTACGAAGGGCAGGCCACGAAGGGCGCCCGCGACCTGTCGCAGTTGTTGCTCCAGCCGGAGTCATAGTCTTTCTCTGCACGGCTACACGCATTATACCAACAGTTGGTGCGAACGCAAATGCGCGCGACCAGTGGCGTAAATATAAGTTGCAGAAGGCGCCGCGGACGCTTTCGGGCATGGAAGCCCCTCTACATCACCCAACTGCGTCTTTAGTTACAATCTCCTTGCATTGTGGGAGGGAGCCGCATCGCTGAACGTTGGAGTTGAGATGAAGGCTCATCGGACACAGGTTTGTAACGTGCTGGTGATCGGTTCTGGCGGCGCAGGGCTGCGCGCAGCTATCGCGGCGACGGAGGCCGGTTCGGAAGTGATCGTGGTGGGGAAGCGGCCGCGGCGCGACGCGCACACGGTCCTCGCCGCCGGGGGCATCAACGCGGCGCTCGCCACGGTGGACCCGCAGGACACCTGGCAGCAGCATTTCGCGGACACTTATAATGAAGGGTACGGCCTGGCTGACCCGCGCGCAGTGGAACTGCTCGTGCGCGAAGCGCCGGACCGCGTGCTGGAAATGGCCGAGTGGGGCGCGGACTTCGCGCGCCTGCCCGACGGCCGCCTCGATCAGCGGTTCTTCGGCGCGCACCGCTGGCGCCGCACCTGCTACGCGGGCGACTACACCGGCCGCGCCATCCTGCACACGCTCGTCGACCGCGTCGAGCGCATGAGCATCCCCATTCACGACGGGCAGTATGTCTCGCGGCTGCTGGTCGATGACGGCACGTGCTTCGGCGCGATGGCGTTCGATCTGCAATCCGGCGAACGCACGGTGTATCTGGCCGACGCCGTGATCCTCGCCGCGGGCGGGCACACGCGGCTGTGGCGGCGCTCCTCCTCGCGGCGGGATGAGAACACCGGCGACGGCATGTACCTCGCGCTGGAGGCCGGGTGCGAGCTGGCCGACATGGAACTGGTGCAGTTCCATCCAACCGGCATGGTTTCGCCGGAGGACTGGGCGGGGACGCTGGTCACGGAGGCGGTGCGCGGGGAGGGCGGACGCCTGCTCAACGTGAACGGCGAGCGGTTCATGGCGCGCTACGACCCGGAGCGCATGGAGCTATCCACCCGCGACCGCGTCGCCCTCGCCAACTACACGGAGATCATCGAAGGCCGCGCGGGGCCGAATGGCGGCGTGTTCCTCGACATCAGCCACCGGCCGAAGGAGTTCATCGTCCAGAAGGTGCCGCGCATGTACCGGCAGTTCCTCGAAGCGCAGATGCTCGACATCTCGCGGCACCCGATGGAGGTCGCGCCGACCGCGCACTACTCGATGGGCGGCGTGGTGGTCGAGCCGGACACGCACGCGACAAGCGTCACGGGCTTGTACGCGGCGGGCGAGGTCACTTCGGGCGTGCACGGCGCGAACCGGCTCGGCGGGAACTCGCTGGCCGAAATCCTCGTGTTCGGGCGGCGCGCCGGCATGGCTGCGGCGGAGCACTCGGAGAGCCTGGGCGCGCAACTGCGGTCGAAGCGCGCCATCACGGCCGCGCACGAGGAGCTTGACCGGCTGACGCAGGGGGGCGAGGAGATCGCCCGGCCGCTGCAACGCGCGGTGCGAGACACGATGTGGGAGCACTGCGGCGTGGTGCGTAACGAAGAACGGCTCGAAAGCGGCCTCAAGAAGCTGCTCGACCTGCGCGGCGCGGCCGACCGCGTCGATGTGCGGCCATCAAGCGAGGGGTATAAGGACCTTGCGCTGGCGCTCGACCTGCGCGGCGCGCTGGCCGCGGCCGAGGCGACGATCCGCTGCGCAGCCGAGCGCCGCGAATCACGCGGCGCGCACCAGCGGTACGATTATCCCGAATTGAACCCGGAGTTGAACGTGAATTTCCTGATCCGGCTGGATGAGCGGGGGAATCAGCAGCTCAGCCGGAAGCCGGCGGAGCCTGTGCCGGGCGAACTGGAGAGGTGGCTCGAAGTACCGGAAGAGTTGTCGCTGGCGAAGCGGCTGTTGGAGTAGTAGCGTAAACCCGACGGGTCCGCGAGATCCGTCGGGTTTTGATTTCCCCTACCTGACTTCCATCCAATCCCTCAGCCCATCCCCCAGCAAATTCAGCCCCACCACCGTCACCATCACCGCGATTCCGGGAAACACGGCCAGCCACGGCGCTTCGCCCATCGCATCGCGCCCCTGCGCCAGCAGCGCGCCCCATTCCGCGGCGGGAGGCTGCGCGCCGAGGCCGACGAAGCTGAGGCCGCCGCCCGCGAGGATGAGCGCGCCCGCGCGCATGGTGGCGAGGACGATGAGCGAGGGGAGGATGTTGGGCAGGATGTGGCGGAGGACGATGCGGTGCGCGCTCGCGCCGAGCGCCGCAGCCGATTCGACGTACTGCCCCGCCTTCGCGCACAATGTCTCCGCGCGTGCGAGCCGGAAGAAGCCGGGCGCGCTCGCGATGCCGAGCGCGAGCGCCGCGTGGGTGAGCGACGGGCCGAGCCGGGCGACCAGGATCACGGCCAGCAGCAGGCCGGGGAACGCCAGCCACACCTCCATGCCGCGCGAGAGCGCGCGGTCCGCCCAGCCGCCGAAGTAGCCCGCAGCGAGCCCCAGGCTGACGCCAATCGCTGCTGAGACGCCGACGCCAATGCCTGCGAGGGCCAGCGCGGCGCGCGCGCCATAGATGACGCGGCTCAACAGGTCGCGGCCGAGCGCGTCGGTGCCGAAGGGGTGCGCCAGGGTGGGCGCGGCGAGGCGCGGCCCCGCGCCGATCTGGTCGGGCGCGAAGGGCGCGAGGATGGGCGCCAGCAGCGCGGCGAGCAGCAGCGCGAGGAAGATTAGCCCGCCCGCGCGCAGGCTCGGCGTGACGCGCGAAGCCGCGGGCAGCCGGAGGGATGGCAGCGCGCGGCCGACCGCCAGCTTGCGCTCCGCGACAAACGCCGGGAAAGCCACGCGCACCGCCACTAAATCGCCTCCTGCCGCACGCGGGGGTCAAGCCACGCCTGCGTCACGTCCACAAGAAAGTTCACCAGCAGGTACATTGCGGCAATGGTCAGCGCGCAGCCGAGCACGACGGGCGTGTCGCGGTCGAAAATGGCCTGCACCGCCAGCCGACCCAGGCCGGGCCAACCGAAAATCGTCTCGACGACAAACGCGCCGCCAAGCAGGTGGCCGAGGTGCACGCCGAGAACGGCCAGTAGCGGGGTCAGGCTGGTGCGCAGCGCGTGCTTCGCGAGGACGGTGCGCGGCGGGACGCCCTTTGCGTGGGCCGTGCGCACGTACTCCCGCTGGAGCGTGCTCGCCATGCCTGAGCGGACCAGCCGCGCGACCATCGCGGTAGTCGGCAGGGCCAGCGTGATGAGCGGCAGCACCCACGCCCGCGCGCCCTCCGCGCCAACTACGGGCAGCCAGCGCAGTTTGAGCGAGAAGAGCAGGGTCAGCAGGAGCGCCAGCCAGAAGCCGGGCATGGCAAGCCCCGCGAGGGATGCGGACATGAGCGCGGTGTCGAGCTTGCTGCCCGCGCGCACCGCGGCGAGCGTGCCGATGACCACGCCGAGCAGGGATGCCAGCGCGATGGCAAGCACGGCCAGCCCCGCGGTGTAGGGTAGCCGCTCCGCGATGAGGCCGGAGACGGGCCGCCCGCTGACGAGCGACGCGCCCATATCACCTCGCCCCAGCCCGCGCAGAAACGTCGCATAGCGGACGAGGAGCGGCTGGTCCAGGCCAAGCTCGGCGCGTAGCGCGTCCAGTTGCTCTGCGGACGCGCTCTCGCCGGCCAGCGCCTGCGCCGCGTCCCCCGGCGTCCACGCCAGCGCGACATACGTGATAAAGCTGACCGCCAGCAGCACCAGCGCGGCGCCGATCAGCCGGTAGAGGAGGTGTCTTGCCACGGTGAACTCGAGTTTTGCCACAGAGGACACAGAGAGCGCTCTGAATCCTCTGTGGCAAGAGTGTTCTCAGTTGCCCACTGTCGCGTCGTTCAGCAGCAGGCGGCCCATGTACCCGACCTTTTCGCCCTCGACGCGCTTCGCCACCGCGATCACGTCGACGGGGTAGTAGAGCGGCTGCCAGGGCGCGTCAGCGAGGATGAGCTTCTGCGCGTCGACGTAGAGCGCGACGCGCTTCGTGGGGTCAAGCTCGCGCGCGCCCTGCTTGAGCAGCGCGTCGACCTGCTCGTTCTTGTACGCCACGCGGTTCGTGCTGCCGATCCGCTCCGAACCGAGGTAGATGTTCAGCGCATCCGGGTCGTTCCAGTCGTAGCGGAAGAGCAGGAGGTCGAACTTGCCTTCGGTCGTGGCCTGCATGACCGCCTTCGAGTCAAGCTGCTGGATTTCGACGTTGATCCCCGCGGCCTTAAGCTGCGCCTGGATCAACGTGGCGATGGCGTCGTTGGGCGCGCGGGTGGAGGTGAGCAGGACCGGCGTCAGCGCCTTGCCTTCCCACTGCCACAGGCCGTCGCCGCCCTTCGTCAGCCCGGCCGCGGCGAGCAACTCCTGCGACTTCGCGAGGTCGAACGCGAGCGCGTGTTCCTTGAGCGACGCGTCGTAGCCGGGGAGGGTGGGCGCAAGGGGCGCGTCGGCCACCTGACCCACGCCGCCGAGCGCCACGTCGAGGATCTGCCCCTTGTCGATCGCGTGGCTCAGCGCCTGACGCACCTGCGGGTTGTCGAACGGCGGCTTCGCGCAGTTGAAGCCGAGATAGACGAGGCTGTTCAGCACGGCCTCATGCACTTCGACGTTCGGGTCGGCCTCAAGCTGCTTCTTGTGGCCGGGGTTGTTGACGAAGATTACGTCGACCTCGCCCGCCTTGAGCGCGTTGAGCTGCGCGGTGGCGTCGGGGATAACCTTGAACAGCAGCCGCTCGACCTTCGGCGCGGCGGTGTTCGCCACGTTGGACGGCCCCCACTTGTACGCCTCGTTGCGGCGCAACTCGATCGACTGCCCGGCCTTCCACTCGCCCAGCTTGAACGGCCCCGTGCCGCGCAGCATGGCAACCTCGGAGCCGGCCGCGACCTGGACCGACTTCGGGTCGATAATGCCCGCGTAGGGCATGGAGATCGTGCTGAAGAAGTTGGCGGCCGGCGCCTTGAAGCGGAAGACGACCGTTTGCGCGTCGACAGGCTCGACCGCGGCAATCGCCATGACGCCGCCGTAGATGGGCGACGCCTTGCCCGACTCCTTGAAGCGGTCAAACGTGAACTTCACCGCTTCCGCGGTCAGCGGATCGCCGTCGTGGAAGGTCACGCCGGACTTGAGGGTCATGGTGATGGCCTTGCCGTCCGGCGCCTGCTCCCATTTCTCGGCAAGGCCGGGGAGGACGTCGTTGTTGACGTCGCGGACGACGAGCGTTTCGAACAGGTAAGGCAGCAGGAGCGAGAGGCCGGAATGCGGCGCGGCCTGCGGGTCGATGCTCGGCGGCTCGGAGGTCATGGCGCGCGTGATCGTGCCGCCCTCGGCCGCGGTAGGCGCTTCGGCGACAGTAGTCGCCTCAGCAACAGCCGCGGCGACAGTGGGCGCGGCGGGACCGGTCTGCTGCGCCGCGGGAACGGCTGCGCAGCCGCTCAGGACGAGCGCGGCAATCATGAGCGCCGCGAACAGAATGGTGGACAGACGATTCATGAGAGCTCCTCGAGGCGACCGACGACGGTCGCGGCAGTTTCCTGCGCCTGTTTGACGCAGTCGGGCAGGCCGACCCCCTTGTACGGGCTGCCGGTGATGAACATGCCGGGGGGCATGCCGCCTTCGATTTCGGCGACGCGTTCGAGGTGACCCACGTCGTACTGGGGATTGGAGCGCGGCCAGCGGTAGATGCGGTGGAAGAGCGGCTCGCCGCGGATGCCGAGCAGGACGTCCAACTCGCGGCGCACCGTCCGCAGCAGCTCGTCGTCGCTCAGTTCCATCGACTGCGGGCTGCGGGAGCCGCCGAAGAACGCGCGCAGCAGGATGTAACCTTCCGGCGCGCGGCCGTCGAACTTGATCGAGCTGAAGGTCACTGCGTTAATGGGGCGCTTTTCGCTCATCGGCACGACCAGGCCGAAGCCGCCGGCCTTCGCCCGCGCGATGTCCTCCGCGCGGTAGGCGAGGGAGACGGTGCCCGTGCTGACGTAGCGGATCGCGGCGAGCTTCTCGGCTGCAAGGGGGGCGAGGCCGCGCAACAACTCCGCCGCGACGAACGACGGGCAGGCGAACACAACCGCGTCCGCGGCGAGTGTGTCACCGTCCGCCAGCCGCACGATCCAGCGCTCCCCGCGCGTGATGCCCGTCACGCGCGCATTCAGCCGCAGGTCGGCGCGCTCGGCCAGCGCCCGCGCGAGCGCGTCGGTCAACTCCTGCGACCCGCCGCGGAACGACTGAAACGCGGACGGCTTCTTCCGGGTATCAGGCTTTGTGTCACCGTGCCTTTGTGTTTTCGTCCCGTTCCGCGACGCGAGAATCCCCTTCGTCAGGCTGCCGTACTTCTCTTCCAGCGCGCGGAAACGCGGGAACGTCGCCAGCACGCTCTGCTTATCGGCTTCTGCGTTATAAATGCCCGACATAAGCGGCTCAGCGATCTTGTCGAGCGCCTCGCGGCCTAATCGCCGCGTGACGAACTCGGCCAGCGTCTCGTCCTGCCCGTCGCGCCTGGCGGGGATGAGCAGGTCCAGCCCCATGCGCAGCTTGCCGAGCGGCGAGATGAGCGGGGAGAGCGCGAACGGCATGAATTTCGTCGGGACGATCAGCAGCACGCCGTCGGGGAGGGGCGTGGGCTTGCCGCGGTTGACCACGTACACCTTGCGGCTGGCGTCGTTCGTCCCGACGATGCGGTCGCCGATGCCAAGCTCGCGCGCCAGGTCCGCGGCCCACGGCTTTTGCGTGAGGTAGGAGTCCGGGCCGGCTTCGACAATGAACTCGCCTGCGGCAGTTTCGACCGTTTCGGTGAGCACCTTGCCGCCCCAGCGCGCTTGCGCTTCGAGCACGGTCACGCGGACGGGTCTGCCCGCCTTGTCTGCTTCCTTGAGGATATACCAGGCCGCGCTCAGGCCGGCAATGCCGCCGCCGATGATGACGACGCGGCGTTCGTTGTTGATTGGAGTCATATGATTCTCAACCGAGCCGTCGGTAACGCAACGGGCGCTGAAGCGCCTACTACGAACCGTCAGCGTTATCCTCTTGGTTCGTACGCGCAGAACGGCTCTTCGCCGAGATATTCCTGCGTCATGCCGTACGCGCGGGCGCGGCAGCCGCCGCACACGCGCTTGAACTCGCACAGCCCGCACTTCCCGCCGAGCAAGTCGGGGTCGCGCAGCTCGCGGAAGAGGTTTGACCCTTCCCAGATGGCCTGGAACGGCTCGCGGCGGACGTTGCCCGCCTCGACGGGCAGGTAGCCGCAGGGGAAGACCTCGCCGCGGTGGCTGACGAAGCAGACGCCCGTGCCGGCCAGGCAGCCTTTCGTCATCGCGCTCATGGCCGAGCGCGCTTCATCGTTGCCCGGATGCCCGCCAGGATGGCCGGTCGGGAGGGCCGCGCCTTCCTGCCGCCGGTGGCTGGCCGGCCGCTGGCGCACAATGCCCTGCCGCCGCTCTTCGACCTGCCGCTGGCGCGCGATGCGGAAGTAGTGCGGCGCGCACGTCGCCTTAAGCTCGATGTCGCCTTCCATTTCCGCGTCGTACATCCAGTCCAGCACCGCCTCATACTGTTCGGGCGTGATCTGCGCGTCCTCCGCGATCTCCACGCCGCAGCCGACCGGCACGAGCAGGAACAGGTGCAGCGCCTGGCTGCCGAGGTCCTTCGCGAGCTGGAGCGCCTGCGGCATCTGGTGGACGTTGTGGCGCGCGACGGTTGTGTTGATCTGGAACGGCACGCCTGCGGCGCGCAGGTGTTCGATGCCTTCCAGCGTCCGGTCAAACGCGCCCGCGCCGCGGAAAACGTCGTGCGTGGCTGCGTCCGCGCCGTCGAAGCTTACGCTGACGCGGCGGATGCCGGCTTCCTTGATGCGCCGCGCGACGTCCGCGTCGACCAGCGTGGCATTGGTCGCCAGCGCGACGATCAGCCCGCGATCCGACGCATAGCGCGCGATCTGGTAGATGTCGGGCCGGAAGAGCGGCTCGCCACCGGAGAGCACGAGAATAGGGCGAGCGAACGCGGCGATTTGATCGACGAGGGCGAACGACTCCTGCGTCGTCAAATCCTGTGGGACGAGCTGGTCTGCCACGGTGATGCGGCGGCAGTGGATGCACGACAGATTGCAGCCGGCGGTCGTCTCCCAGAAGACGAGCCGGGGGGGTGGGTAACTGGTTGGGTTCAAGGCTGGAATCCTTGCGAGGTGATTTCTGACGCCTTGTTCGATTCTGCGACAGGCAGCGTGCGGACCTGGTCGTAAGATTCGAGCATGGCGAGCAACATATTGTCGAGGAACGTGTTCATGCGGTCGTACAGGCGCCACGTGTCGGGGTCGGGCGCACCGGCGAGCGCGCCGGCCTGGTAGACGCTGTCCATGATGCCGCGACGGACATGGATGAAGGTCGTGACCGTCTCGCCGAGGGATAGTCCGGCGCGCTGGCAGGCGATGCCGTAGCGGCTGGCAACGCGGCGGCCCTCGTCGAGGAATACTTCGCCACCATTAGGGCGCGCGGCGTACTGCATCAGCACGGCCATCAATCCTTGCCCCTCCACGCGCATGGCCGCGCGCTGCGCGTCGTCAAGGCGGGTGTACCACGGTTCGGTGACGTAGGTCGCGTGCTGCAACCGCCCGCCGAGCAGCGCGAGCTGCGGATGCGCGCGCTCGCCCGAACGCAGACCGGCCAGGAAGGCGGAGAGCTCCGCGCGGCTGAACCGGCGGCGACCACCGGGCGTGCGGATGCACGGCACCTGCCCCGCATCTGCCCACCGGCGGAGGGTGGTGTAGTGGATGCCGAGGTAATCGGCCGCTTCGCTCAATTCGAGCCAGGGCGAAGTGATGTGGTCAGTGCTCATGCGACGGCGCATTCCTAAGCAAAGCTGAGCATAGAGGAGCAAAGCTCAGCAGGATGAAGCAACGGGGAGTATAGTGCGAGAAGGTACAGATGTCAAATTGGGGCGGAGAGGCCGCGCACCGGTTCATAGTAGGCGCTGAAGCGCGGGGGCGCTGAAGCGCCTACTACGAACCGGCGTTGAAGCGCTTACTACGAACCTGGACGACTTAGCTGAGTTGGGCGCCGAGGAGGAGCGCGATGGGGAGCGCGTGGACGATGAGCATCTGGCCGGGGCCGTAGGTGAGCCAGACGAGGTCGTCGATGTCGATGCCGCGCGTCTCGCGGCCCGCGAACAGCTTCGCCGCGATGAGGAGGTCGCTAAAGAGGAAGAGCGCCGCGCCGAGCGCGAAGGGGATGAAGCGCGGCTCCTGGAGCGCGAGGCCAGTGGCAACGCCCGCGGTGCTTGACAGCAGGAGCGCATAGGGGAGCGCGGCCCGGCGCATCAGGGACGGTTTCTGGCCGCGGTAGACGACGAAATACCAGCCAAGCGCACCGATCAGCAGCCACGCGGCGAGCGCGAGAAGGCGCGGCGCGGGCGCGTTGAGGCCGGTTGCGTTGCCGAGATAGACGCCGGCCGCGATGTAGGCGATATGGCCGAGCGCGAAGCTGCCCATGCCCGCAAGGACGTGCGCGCGGATGGGGAAGACGCGCGCCATGAACAGGTCGCCGACGAAGCCGAGCGTCATGCCGACGGCGATGAGCCGCGCGAAGTTGCCGCGCGGCTCCGCAGGCATGACGAGCGCCCATGTCCACGCGAGGATGACGAGGATCAGCGAGGAGGTGAGCCGCGTCCAGCGCGGCATGCGACGGTCGTGACCGCCGCCGAAGACGAAGCCGCCGAACAGGAGCGCGGCCCAGAGGATGAGAAGGATGGGTTGAACTGCGGGCATCGTTGCCTCATTCGAGATGATCCCTACAGGATTACAGGATTTTGAGGATTATCAGGATTCGCGCGTAGCTCTCAAATCCTGATAATCCTCAAAATCCTGTAATCCTGTTAAGAGCGGTCTACACCTTCGGCGGGTATCCGGTGATCTCCCGGATTTCCTCGTACAACGGCTTCAACTGGTTATACATCCGCTTGTACACCCGGTTGTATAGCCCGTCGTACAGTTCACGGTTGGCCGGGTTTGGCTCGAAGACGGCGCTGATGCGCGTCATCTCTTTGACGGCCGCGGAAAAGTCGCGGTGCAGGCCGAGGCCGACCGCGGCGTCCATCGCCGCGCCCAGGCCCGACGTCTCGTAGATGTGCGGGCGGGCGGTGGGCAGGTTGAAGATGTCGGCGGTCAGTTGGAGCGCGGCGTTGCTCTGTGAGCCGCCGCCCGAGACGCGCAGCTCTGTCACCTTGACGCCGCTGCGCTCCTCCGTGCGCTCCTTGCCCTCGCGCAGCGCATAGGCGAGTCCTTCGAGGATGGAGCGGTAGACGTGCGCGCGGGTGTGGACGTCGCCGAAGCCGATGATGGCGCCCTTTGCCTCCGGCCCCGGCAGCTTCAGTCCGGGCGACCAGTAGGGTTGCAGCACCAACCCCATCGAGCCGGGCGGTGCGCCGCTGACCAGGTCGTCCAGCAACTGTTCGGGCTCGACCCCGCGCTCCTGCGCCGCGATGCGCTCATCGCAGCCGAACTGCTCGATGAACCAGCTCACCATCCAGAACCCGCGGAATACCTGTATCTCCAGGCTGTACGCGCCGGGGACCGCGGACGGGTAGGGCGGGATGAGCGGGATGACTTCGACATAACGCCTGTGGGTCGTGTTGATCGTGGCGGTCGTGCCGTAGGAGAGGCAGCCGACGTGCGGCTCGACGCAGCCCGCGCCGACGATCTCGCACGCCTTGTCGGCCGCGGCGGCAATGAGGGGCAGGCCCTGCGGGATGCCCGTGGCCTCGCTCGCGGCCGCGCTGATTTCCGCGATGACGCCGGTGGGGGGCACCAGTTCGATCAGTTTGGCCTTGTCGATGGGCACGGCCTCCCATTTCCAGTCGCGCGGCCCGGCCCACTGGAGTTTCTTGTAGTCAAACGGCATGTACCCCACCTGGCAGCCGACCGAATCCGCCATGCGGCCGGTCAGACGGTAGGTGAGGTAGCCGGAGAGGAACATATACTTGTGCGTCTGCGCCCAGATGTCGGGCTGGTTGACGCGGATCCAGTTCGCCTCGGCCTCGGCTTGCAGGTAGGCGACGGTGCCTGTCATGTTGACGAGGCGGAACGCCGCGCCCCACAGCCCGCCGACCGGCTTCTGCCCGTAGGTGCGGCGCTGGTCGAGCCAGACGATGGCCGGGCGGAGGGGCTTGCCGTCGCGGTCGACGTTGACGACGGTGGACCGCTGCGTGGTCAGCGCGACGCCCGCGATGCGCTGCTTAAGATTCGCCGGTTTGCCGGTGGCCTCGGCCTGCCGCCACACGCCCTGGCACGCCTCGCAGAGCGCGCGCCAGTAATAATCGGGGTCCTGCTCGGCCCAGCCCGGCTTTGGCGAGACGTACGGCTCCAGTTCGATCCGCGTCTTGAGCAACAGGTTGCCCTGCAGGTCAAACACGAGCGCGCGGAGCGACTGCGTGCCGTTGTCGATGGCGAGAATGAGGTCTCTCATAAGTTGCTACCGAGAAAGGAAGTTGTGGCAGCTTACGCTCGCGCTCGCCGCTTCCAGGCCCACCGGCCGAGGCCGGCCAGCAGCCCGGCGCCGGCAACTGCGCCCGAGGCGATGCCGCCGCGAATCCAGTACTTCCGTCGGCGCTGGCGGCGGACGAAGAGCTTGACCGCGCGGCGTTCGCGCGCGGCTGCGAGTTGGTCGCGCCAGTCGGGGACGGACGCGCGGTCGGGCAGGCTGTAGCGCGTCGACCACAGTTGCGCGTAGCGGCGCGCTTCCTCGCGCCAACGCCGGCCGTCCCAGCCGAGCTCTTCGCGGCAGATTGCGCCGGCGCGCTCCAGAATGGCCTGCCCGCCGTGGGGCAGCAGCAGGCCGAGCCGCGTGCGGCGGAGCAGCAGGTCGTCGAGGTGAACGACTGCCTCGCTCCGCGCCGCCCACCGCAGTTCGGCCCACAGCGCCGCCGCGCCGGGTATGCGGTCGAGCTCGCCATCGCGCGCCGCGGCCACCAGCGCGGGCGCGTGAATGCCGTAGCGCCCCAATAGCCGCCGCCGCTCCGCCTCCGACAAATCCGCCGGGCCGAGCGGCACGTTTACCGGGCTTAACACCGGCATGTCTGACTTCGGTTCGCGCATGTGGGGCAGCCGTTTGGATGCGGCCTTGAGCGCGTCGAGCGCAATGCGGCGGAAGGTGGTCAGCTTGCCGCCGGTCACGGTGAGCAGGCCGGATTCCTCCCAGACGACGTGATCGCGGGACTCCTTCGACGGGTCGGCCTTGCCGCTGCCGATGACAGGGCGCACGCCTGCGAAGGTGGAAATCACGTCGTCCAGCGTCAGGCCGAGGGCTGGGAACTGCGACTCGACCGCGGCCATGAGGTAGGCGACCTCTTCGGGCGAGATGCGCGGCTCGGCGCTTAAGTCGTCGCCGTGGTCCACGTCCGTCGTGCCGACGAGGGTCACGCCCTCCCACGGGAAAATGAAGACCGGACGGCGGTCGACCGGGTGCAGGAAGCTGAGCGCCTGGGTGACGGGCAAGCGCCACGCCGGGAAGATGAGGTGGCTGCCGCGGAGGGGGCGAATGCGGCCCACGCCGCCAACTTCCGCGCGCAGCCGGTCGGCCCAGGCGCCCGTGGCGTTGATGACGACCTTCGCGCGCGCTTCGACCGGCGCGCGGCCCTCGCCCGACTCGTCGCGGATGACCGCGCCGACGACGCAACCGGACGCGTCACGGAGCAGCGATTCCGCGTGAGCATAGTTGAGCAGGAGCGCGCCATCGCCGGCCGCCTCGCTCAGCACGCGCAGCACCAGCCGCGCGTCGTCGGTCTGCGCGTCGCCGTAGCGGAAGCCGCCCTGTAAGCCTTCGTCCGCGATGAAGGGGGCAAGCAGCTTGAAGTCCGCGGCGGAGTAGTAGCGGTGCGACCACTGGAGCGCCAGCAGGTCGTACATGGAGAGGCCCGCGCCGTACATGCGGCGGCCGGGCGAGTCGCCCTTGTAGGTGGCGAGAAGGAAGCCGAGGGGGTCGATCAGCCCCGCGCCCTCTTCGAGCAGGCGCTGCCGCTCGCTGACGGACGCGCGGGTGAGGAAGATGCGGCCTTCCTTAAGATAACGGAGCCCGCCGTGCACGAGCTTGGAAGAGCGGCTCGACGTGCCCCAGGCAAAGTCGCGCTGCTCGACGAGCGCGACGCGCAGGCCGAGCCGCGCGGCCTCGCGCGCGATGCCGGCGCCGGTGATGCCCCC
>CAZPTI010000018.1:0-35815 GCA_964588925.1 uncultured Anaerolineales bacterium
TATCATAAGCCCTCTTAGTCGAGCAAGCCCACCCCTTATTTCGGGCTTGCGGAGGGCCTCATGGGAACACATCATCCGCTGCGTATCTTTGCGGGGTCGGCCAACCGGCCGCTGGCGGAGGCGGTGGCGAAGCTATCGAAAACCCGCCTCGGCAACTGCACCACGACGAAGCTCAACGACACCGAGATTCACGTCACCATCGACGAAGCGGTGCGCGATCAGGACGTCTTCATCATCCAGCCCTGCTCGCGCCCCGTCAACGATAACCTGATGGAGCTCATGCTCTACATCGACGCGTTCCGGCGCGCGTCCGCCCACGAGATCACCGCCGTCATCCCCTACTATCCGTACGGACGGCAGGAGCGCATGGCCCGCAGCCGGGAGGCGATCAGCGCCAAGGTCGTCGCGACCATGCTGGAGTCGATGGGCGTGGGCCGGGTCATCTACTTCGACGTCCACGCGCCCGCCACGCAGGGCTTCTTCGACGTGCCGGTCGATCCGCTCAGCGCGCTCCCGGCGCTCGTCAAGTACTTCGACCGGCCGGAGTTCGCCGACGCCGCCATCGTCTCCCCCGACGTGGGGCGCGCCAAGTTCGCCGGCCGCTACGCCGAGATGCTCAACCTGCCCCTGGTCGTCATGCACAAGCGGCGCGAGGGCGAGGGCAAGGTCAGGGCGTCGCACGTCGTGGGCGACATCTGCAACAAAATCCCCATCATCATCGACGACGTGATTGCGGGCGGCAGCGTGCTCGATGAACTCGACGCGCTCTATGCGGCGGGCGCGCGCGAGGAAGCCTACCTCGCCATCACCCACGGCGTCCTGCTCGATTCGGCGCTGGAGCGGCTGGAAGACCACCGCATCAAGAAGCTCGTCATCACCGACACCATCCGCCAGCCGCCCGAAATCGTCAACCATCCCAGGATCACGATCGTCTCGATTGCCGAACTGCTGGCCGAGGTCATCGGTCGCATCCACCTGGGCGAGTCGATCAGCAGCCTGATGGAAAGGGCGAAGATTTAGGATGGGCTTGAACGCGTGGGTGCTGGCGAACATCGGGTGGATTGCCCTAACGCTGGCCGTCTTAGCGGTGGCGGCGCTCGGCGTGGCGGGGTGGCTGGCCGTCCGTCTCGCCAGGGCGGAGGAACGCCACCGGCGGCTGATGACCGGCGTCGACGGCGGCAACCTGCAACAGGTCCTCGACGCGCACGTCGTCGAAGTCCGGGCGGCGATGGACTGCGTGAAAGAGCTGGACACGCTGGCGCGCGAGCTGGAACGCGCCAGCCGCAGACATCTGCAAAAGGTCGGCCTGCTGCGCTTCAACCCGTTTCGCGATGCGGGCGGCGATCAGAGCTTCAGCCTCGCCCTGACCGACAGCGAGGGCAACGGCTTCGTGCTCAGCAGCCTCCGCAGCCGTGACAATGCGCTCGTGTACGGCAAGCCCCTCGTCGGCTGGAACTCCATCTATCCGCTAACCGACGAAGAGCAACAGGCCATCGACAAGGCCCGAAATTAGGGAGAAAACACTGTGTTTAGACGAGATTCCCGGCCTGCGCCGGATCAAATTGACGTGGTGATCGGCCCACGCGCCACCTTCGACGGGCGGCTGCGGTGCGACGGCAGCGTGCGCCTTGACGGGGCGGTCGAAGGCGGCTCCATCGAAACGCTCGGCAACGTGCTCATCACCGAGGGCGCGCGCGTCATGGCCGACATCACGGCCAAGACCGTCTCCGTGGCGGGCGCGTACAAGGGCAACATCGTGGCGGAGCGCGTGGAGCTGCTCGAAGGCGGGCGGCTGTGGGGTGTCATCACCGTGCAGTCGTTCCTGCTCGACGAGGGCGCGCACTTCCACGGCGAGCTGGTCATGCAGGGCGGGGAGACGCAGGACCCGTTCAACCTGGGGCGGCCTGCGCCGGGCGAGGAGTTGCCGGTGGACGCGCCGTCATCCCCGGAAGTCGGCGCGTAACGAATCATCAACTAGCCACAGAGGATGCCTCGCGTCCTCTGTGGCAAAAAACCTAAGCCTTCAGCAGCCCCTCGCGAATCTCCGGCTTCTCCGTGTAGATCAGCAGCCACCACGACACGGCAATGCTGACCACCGTCAGGATCAGGTAAATCCAGTTAACCCCCGTCCCCGCTTCCGTCGTC
This sequence comes from uncultured Anaerolineales bacterium, assembly GCA_964588925.1. Classification (GTDB taxonomy): domain Bacteria; phylum Chloroflexota; class Anaerolineae; order CG2-30-64-16; family CG2-30-64-16; genus JALOOB01. The sequence continues at coordinate 2,146 of CAZPTI010000018.1, forward strand.
ACCGTCGCGTTCGGCCACACCATCATCAGGCGGCTGATAATGTTGAACCCCTGCGCGAAGCCGATCAGCAGCCACGGGTTGACCGAATGCGACCGCCGGACGATCAACTGAAAATCCGCCACGAGCACGCAGATGACCAGGATGGCCGGGAGCCACCACACCTGGCTGGTCGGCGTAAACACATATGTCGGGAAGAGCAGGATCGGGATGATCTGCAAGAGCAAAATGGCAATAATGATGACCGGCTGGGTGAGGAAGCTGCGGCGCATGTGGAGCGGCTCCTTGGCAGAAGTTCGAGGCGCCCGCTGATCGAAGCTCGACCAGTGCTGGCGACGAGATTATAGACAGAGCGCGTCCGCTTGTCAACCCTTGACATTTCTCGTTGCCTCACGCTATAATCCCGCGACAGTCGGCAATCGTCGACCGCACCCCGTAAGACCCCGATTTAGAGAACAATCGACCAGGTTGTTGGACAGCGTCGTTCGACCGAGCGCTCGCAGCAGAGGCGCTCTGGCGGCCCGGTAAGCCCTCTGTGGCAGAGGAGGTGGTCCAACCCCAGATCGACTCCCGTCAAACCAGGAAGCCTGGCAATTCGTTCCGCGCGGGCCAATTTCGGCCTGCGCCAGCCAACTCCGCTACAAGTTCCATATTCAACATCATCAGGAGGAGACTTTCCCATGCGCGTACTTCGGATTTTGGGCGTTCTCGTGATCCTGGCACTGGTCTTGTCGTCCTGCGCTGGCGGCCTGCCCGGCGCCGGCGGCGGTGAGGTCAAGGTCGCCGTCCTGGCCCCGCTCTCCGGCCCGGTGCCGACCTTCGGCGCAATGACCCGCGATGGCGCCATGCTCGCTATCGAGGAGTGGAACGCAAAGGGTGGCGTCAACGGCCAGAAGATCGTGGCGGTCGTTGAAGACAGCCAGTGCACCCCTGACCCGGCGGTGAACGCCGCCAACAAGGTCATCGAGCAGGACAAGGCCAAGTTCATCATCGGCGAAGTTTGCTCGAAGGCTTCGATCCCCGTCTCCGAAATCGCCAACGCCAAGCAGGTCATCCAGATCAGCCCCACCTCCACCAACCCCTCCGTGACGGTGAACGCTGACGGCACGACCAAGAACTACATCTTCCGCGCCTGCTTCATCGACCCGTTCCAGGGCAAAGTCGGCGCCAAGTTCGCCCTCGACACCCTCAAGGCCAAGAAGGCGTTCGTCATGGTCGACCAGGCCAACGACTACGTCAAGGGCCTCGCCGAGTTCTTCCAGCAGTCCTTCACCGAGGGCGGCGGCGAGATCGTCGGCACGGCCTCCTACACGGCCCAGGACACCGACTTCTCCGCCATCCTCGCCCAGGTGGCCGACAAGCAGCCCGACTTCGTCTACCTGCCCGACTACTACAACATCGTCAACCTCGTCACCAAGCAGGCGAAGGAAAAGGGCATCACCGTCCCGTTCGGCGGCGGCGATGGCTGGGACTCCTCCGACCTCGACCTGAAGGCGGCGGCGGGCGGCTACTTCACCAACCACTACTCGCCCGAAGACCCCCGCCCCGAAGTCCAGAACTTCGTGAAGAACTTCGGCGCGAAGTACAAGGACGACACCGGCAAGGCGAAGGTGCCGGATGCGCTGGCCGCGCTGGCCTACGACGCGACCAACCTGCTGCTCCAGGCCATGTCGGAAGCCAAGACCAACACCGACACCACCAAGATTGCGGACACGCTGCGCAAGATCACCTTCAACGGCGTCTCCGGCAAGATCACGTTCGATGATCAGCACAACCCGGTGAAGTCGGCGACGATCCTGGCCGTGACGGATGGCGGCATCAAGTTCAACTCCGTCGTCAACCCGTAACGCAATAGCGCACCAGTGACGCAGATGGGTGGATTAGCCTGATCCCGCCCCATCTGCGTCATCTGCGTTGAAGTCCCACCCTATCCTCGTCCCGAGGTGTCCGCCGATGCAACAAGCAACCTCTGCCCAACGCTCAGCTCTGGCGGCGCGCCGTCCGGGCGCGCGCTTGGCCTGGATCGGCCAGGGCTTCCTGCTCCTGCTGGCCGTCGTCGTCATCTTCATCCTGGGCCGGGCGTTGATCCAGAACCCCGTGCTCTTCCTCCAACAGGTGCTCAATGGCTTGCAGTTGGGCTTTGTCTACGCGCTGATCGCCCTGGGCTACACGATGGTCTACGGCATCGTGAAGTTGATCAACTTCGCCCACGGCGACGTCTTCATGGTCGGCGCATTCGTCAGCTATTATGCGGTCAGCCGGTTCAACCTCCCATACTGGCCGGCGGCCGTCTTTCCCGGCCTCGCCCCCGGGTTGGTGCTGGTCATCGGTTCGCTCTCGGTCATCGCGCTTTCGATGGCGGTGTGCGCGCTGCTGGCCGTGACCATCGAGCGCGTCGCCTATAAGCCGCTCCGTGACGCGCCCCGCATCGCCGCCCTGATTACGGCCATCGGCGTCTCCTTCTTCCTGGAATTTTACGGCGCGTTGAGCTTCGTCTTCACGCCCCGCTTCATTCCGTACCAGCGTATGTTCGACGTAACGACCTGGTCCATCAGCCCGGCGGGCATCCAGCAACTCCAGGCCGGCCAGGAAGCGCCTGCCGGGGGCATCACAGTATCAAACATCTTCCTGATCATCGTGATCGCTTCGGTGCTGATGCAGGTGCTGCTCCAGTTCCTCGTGCGCCGCACCAAGGTTGGCAAGGCCATGCGCGCCTCGTCGTTCGACAAGCCGACCTCCCGCCTCATGGGCATCAACGTCGACGGCGTCATCTCCTTCACCTTCGCCATCGGCGCCGCGTTCGCCGGGCTGGCGGGCGTGCTCTACGCCATTGCCTACCCGTCGATCCACACGCAGATGGGCGTGCTGCCCGGCCTCAAAGCGTTCGTCGCCGCCGTGCTCGGCGGCATCGGCAGCATCCCCGGCGCGCTCGTCGGCGCGCTCATCATGGGGCAGGCGGAGGCGCTTACCGCCGGCTACATCTCCACCCCCATGCGCGATGCGGTGGCGTTCACCATCCTGATCGTCGTGCTCCTGGTGCGGCCACGCGGCATCTTCGGCGAGCCCGAAGGCGAGAAAGCATAGGAGACAGCAATGAACATTGTTTTTCTCGTCACTTCGGTCCTCAAGATCATCGCCCTGCTGGCCTACCTCTACGGGTTGCTCTGGGTCCTCGGGCGCAAACAACTGTGGGCCAAAATCCTGGGCGTCGTGGCCGCCTTCGGCATTGTCCAACTGGCCCTCACGCCGATCGCCGGCTTCCAGATCTTCGACGACTTCGACAGCGGCCTGCTCTTCCAGGCGTGCACGATGGCGATGGTCGCGATGGGCCTCAACCTCATTTACGGCTTCAACGGCCAGTTCAGCCTCGGCCAGTGGGGGTTCTACGGCATCGGCGCCTACACCGCAGCCGACATCACGTGGCGCTGGGTGAACGGCGATTCGCGCGGCCTCTTTGTGGCAGGCATCGGCGTCCTCCTGGCGGGCGTCTCCATCTGGCTCGTCCGCAAGCTGGTGCGCCGATACAACGGCATGCCCGTGCTGTCGCAGTTTACGCTCTACCTGATCGGCGTGATCGTCGCCGGAGCGATCGCCGTGGTCATCGGCAACGTCATCAACCCGATCCTCGCGCCCATGCTGGCCCCTGGCGGCGCGCTGGCCGGTTACATCCCGCAGCAGGTCGTCTTCTTCCTCGCCGTGCTCATCGCCGGCGCGTTCGCCGCAGAGGTCAGCTTCCTCTTCGGCCTCCCCGTCCTCACGCTCGGCTCCGACTACTTCGGCATCGCCACGCTCGGCTTCGTGATCGTGGTCAACACGCTCATGGTCAACTCCGACACCATCCTGCCCTTCCCCGAAATGAAGGGCGGGCGCGGCATGATCGGCATTCCCAAGCTGACCACGTGGTTCTGGGCGTTCGTCTTCCTGCTGCTCGTGGTCATCGTCATGCGCAACCTGATCTACTCCAGCACGGGCCGCGCGATCATGTCGGTGCGCGAGGACGAAACGGCGGCCAAGGCAATGGGCATCAACGTTGCCGACAACAAGCTGCTGGCCTTCGTCATCGGCAGCCTCTTCGCCGGCATCGGCGGCGCGATCTACGCCCACTACATCGGCTTCCTCAGCCCCGGCGGGTTCACGTTCCTGATCGGCTTCAACCCCATGATCATCGTCGTGTTCGGCGGGTTGGGCAGCATGACCGGCACGCTCACCGCCTCCTTCGCCTGGATCTTCTTCCTCGAAGGGCTCCTGCGCGTGCTCCTGAGCCAGCTTGGCCCCGAAGCCGCCACGTGGCGCTACGTGCTGTACCCGATTGCGCTGCTGCTGCTCATGCTGCTGAAACCGCAGGGCTTGCTCGGCAACGTCGAGTGGGGCTTCCTCAAGAAGCCTTCATATCCGGCCCGCAAGTCCGACGGCGCAGCGATGAGCCCCACGCCCCAGGGCGGCGCGCCCCTTGTGGCGAGCGAGTGAGGAGGCTGCCATGATCCCCAACACACCATCCCAGGCGGCCACTCAACCCGCGCTCACCCAGCCCGTGCTGGAGATCAAGGGGTTGACCAAAGTCTTCGGCGGCCTGCGCGCCGTGTCGAACTTCGACATCACCGTGCGCAAGGGCGCGCTCGACGGCCTCATCGGCCCCAACGGCGCCGGCAAAACCACCGTCTTCAACATGATCAGCGGCCTGTACGTGCCCACCGAAGGCGCGATCTTCCTGAACGGCCAGAATACAATCGGGTTCGAGCCGTTCGAGATCACCAATCTGGGCATCGGCCGCACGTTCCAGAACATCCGCCTCTTCCAGAACCTCACCGTGCTCGACAACGTCCGCATCGCGTACCATCCGCACGCCGGCTACGGGCTGGGCGACGGCATCCGGCGCAGCGGCCGGTTCGACGTCAAGGAGCGGGAGCTGACCGAGCGCGCGCAGGACTTCCTCGCCATCTTCGGGCTGGATCGGCTGCAAAACGAGGTGGCGAAGAACCTGCCCTACGGCGAGCAGCGCCGGGTCGAAATCGCGCGCGCGCTCGCATCCGACCCGAAGCTGCTCCTGCTTGACGAACCGGCGGCCGGCATGAATCCGGCGGAGATCGGCCGGCTGATGGAGTACATCCACTTCATCCGGGATCGCTTCAACCTCACCATCCTGCTGATCGAGCACCAGATGCGGCTCGTCATGAACATCTGCGAGAAGCTGACGGTCATGGACTTCGGGCAGGTCATCGCGCGCGGCACGCCGAAGGAAATCCAGGACAACCCGCAGGTCATCGAGGCCTACCTGGGTCGCGGCGCGGTGGCGAAGGCCGGCGTGGTCAGGAAGGACGTCTAGTATGCTGCTCGAAGTCAAGAACCTGAACGTCTACTACGGCGCCATCCACGCGCTGCAAGGCATCTCGTTCGAGGTCGGCGAGGGGGAGATCGTCTCGCTGATCGGCGCAAACGGCGCGGGCAAATCGACCACGCTCAAGACCGTCTCCGGCCTCCTGCACCCGCGCGCGGGCCAGGTCATCCTCCGTGGCGAGTCGCTCGTCAACTGCCCCGCGCAGGAGATCGTCCGCAAGGGCGTCGTCCACGTGCCCGAAGGCCGCCGCATCTTCGCGCCGCTCACGGTGCAGGAGAATCTGGAGATGGGCGCGTTCACCCGCTCCGATCCGGCCGAGATCAAGGCCAGCATGGAGCGCGTCTTCAAAAGCTTCCCCCGCCTCAAGGAGCGCCTCGGCCAACTGGGCGGCACCCTCTCCGGCGGCGAGCAGCAGATGCTTGCCATCGGTCGCGGCCTCATGGCAAAGCCCAGGCTGCTGCTGCTGGACGAGCCGTCGATGGGCCTCGCGCCGATCCTGGTCGAAGAAATCTTCTCCATCATCGAGGAGATCAACAAGCAGGGCGTGAGCGTGCTGCTGGTCGAGCAAAACGCGCTCATGGCCCTCTCCATCGCGCATCGCGGCTACGTCCTCGAAACGGGCCGCATCGTGCTCGAAGGCAGCGGGGAGGACCTGCTCCACAACCCGCAGGTGATGAAGGCGTATCTCGGCGGGCACTAATCGCTGAGTTCAACGCAGATGACGCAGATAGGGCGGATTCTCAGGATCTTAATGATCTTGTTCGTCCACCCCACCTGCGTCATCTGCGTTCTGTTCCCTCACTCCGGCGGCAGCGCGGTGAAACTCCACTCGTAGGTGGCCCAGGCGGTCGGTGTGCGATACCGTTCCCACTTCCCGGAGAGGTGGACGCCGTCTTGCGAGACTTTCCACTCCGGCGAGCTATCCTCGTCGCTCGTCAGCCACCAGTCCGGCCGGTCGTAGTGAACGGTGACAGTCCCCTCGCAGCTATCGGTCCCCTGCAAGTCGAACACCGGCATGGCCCCCCACGCGCCATAGGCCCGGCTCTTGTCGGCATAGATCAGCAGGTTGCTCTGTTCGGTCTGAACCGGCCCGACGTCATCCACCAGGTAGTGGCACTTGATCGGCGGCTCGTCTGCGCTCAGCGACCAGCCCCAGTCGTTCACCGACACCACCGTCCCCGGCTCCACCCGATAAGAGTGCGCCGGCCCCGACAACCAGGGGGGCGTCGGTTCGTGATAGAACGTCACGCCGGTCCAGAAGTCCTGGTTGATCTCCGACAACACCACCCCCGGCTCGATCTCGTCGATATACCAGCTTTTATACGTCACCTCGCCCTTCCAACCCCGGCAGGCGATGTTGGTCAGCTCGATGGTCGGCGCAGGCGTCTGGATCGTCGGGCGCGGGTCCTGCCACCGGTCGTTGCTGATGATAATGTACAACTCGTCGATCCGCTCCGCCTTCAGGTCGCGGCAAAAGCTGCGCGAGCGGCCCGTCCAGTCCTCCACCGGCTCCCACGACGCGCGTCCCTGGATATGGATCAGCGCCTGCGCGTGGACATGCGGGTATTTGTCCGCCGTGTACGGGTTCACGAACGCCAGTGTGGAGATGGTCTCGTCGTCCGTGGTGAAATGATAGTATTGCGCGGCGGGCGAGTCCAGTTCCACCGAGAGTTGATACGTCTTGTGCGGCGCTGCATTCAGCGGCAAATCCATATCCTGAGTCAGCCGCGCCTGTTCGCTGAACTGATCGAGGCGGCTCAACTCGTTATAGGTGAGGCGGTTCAGATTATGCAGCGCCACCTTGTGCCACTGTGTGGCGAGGCCGCCCGGTATGGCCGCATTCACTGCCGCCAGGCCGGTCGGTTGCTGCTCGGTCTTCTCCCAGATGGCGCGCACGGCCTGCGGAAGACCGAGCGTGCGATCCAACTGCCAGAAGAACGGCCACGAGTCATAGCCATAACCCCGATCCAGGGCCATATTCGGCGCCCGTTGCAGCAGGGGCGAATCGTGTTCGTAGTTGTTGCTGGAATAGACGAAGTCGAGCGCCCAGTGCGCGGTGCCCTCGGTCAGCCACTCGTATGCCTTGCAATCGCCCTGGGGCTTGTACGCGAACTGCAACACGTGCATGAACTCGTGCGACAGCGCGGCTTCGAGGTTCTTGTGCTCCGCTTCGACAATCATAAACGCGGGCCGCGTCTGGCAGCCGGGCGGATACGCCACGGTGAACGCGCCGCCCATGCCGCGTATGTCGCCCACTGTGTAGATGTCCATCGCGCCGTCCTCGCCGTCGCCCCACACCTGCTCGTTCCCGTTGAGGTCCGTGAACACGTGCGGGCCGGTGTCGTCGACAGGAATGCGGCCAAGGTAGTTTGTCAACATGGGGTAGACGCGGTTCGTCATGATGCCGGCGATCTTCTGCGCCGCAGCCTGCGACGAACCCGTTTCCGTGTTCCACCACACGCGCACCTTGCCGCCGACCGCAGTCACGTTCTGCCAGTTGCCGTCGGGCAGCGGCTCAGGCACCTCCCCCGGCGTCGCAGTAACGGAAGCGCCCTGCCCGGCCCAACTGTTGGTGTAAAGCGGCGGCTGGATGAATGGCGCCAGGATGGCGCGCGTCTGCGGCGAGAAAGCGGGCCACCGCGCGGCGGCATGGCGCAACCAGGGCGCCTCCGTCACGTTGCTGTCGTTGCCGCGATACTGCGCGGGGAGGCGCGGATCAGCGAACGTCGCGTACACCTTGTAGACAAGCCCGGTCTCCGCGCTGAGTTCGCCACGGGCAACGGCCGCGTCGATTAGCTCGGCGCTGGGCGGTTGACCTGTGGCGGGCGCGCTGCGGCTGGCGAGCGGCAGATAAATCTTTCGCCCCCCTGCGGTGGGGCCAACCTCTTGCTGCGCGGGCGCGGCGCGTGCGCCGGGTGTGACAAGCAGCAGGAGCGCAAAGATCAGCACGACAAGGGACGGCGAGCGACGGATCGCAAACCGCTCGCATGCGAGGCGCAGAGTCATCGGGACATCCTCCACAAGGGGTGTCATCACAAATGGGCGGCGGTGCTACAATAGCGGTTGCAGAGGGTAGGCTCTATAAGTCATCTTCCATAGCGCGATACGGCGCAAAGGGGATAAAAGATTGGACATCATTCAACTCACCGACGGCGCGTATCACTTGCGCGGCGGCTCCAATGCCGGGCTGGTCGTCCGTAACGGTCAGGCCATCTTGATCGACACGGGCCTCGACAGGGACACCGCAAAGAAAATCCTGCGCCACGTCGACGCGCTGAAAGCCACGCTCACCGCCGTCATCATCACCCACGCCCACGCCGACCACTTCGGCGGCGCAGCGACCATCCGGGCGCGCACCGGCGCGAAGGTCTACGCGCCCTCCCTCGAAGCCGCCGTCATCGAAAACCCGCTCCTCGAACCGCTCTATCTCTTCTCCGGCGCGCTGCCTCCCGCCGAGCTGCGCCACAAGTTCACGCTGGCCGAGGCGTGTCCGGTCGACGAATTGCTCGCACCCGGCCCGCTCCTGCTGGGAGACATCACGCTCGAAATCATCCCTGCGCCCGGTCACGCGCCGAACCAGATGATGGTCGCAGGCGGCGGCGCGTGCTTCGTGGCCGACGCCGTCTTCGCCCCCGACGTGCTCGCAAAGCACGGCATTCCGTTCATGGTCGACGTGGACGCGTGGCTGCGGACGTTGGACGAGGTGGCGCAGCTTGACGGGAAGTATGCTGCCTTCGTGCCGGGTCACGGGCCGGCGGTTCCTGTCATCAGCGAGTGGGCGAGGCAAAATGCGGACCGGCTGCGGGAGATACGCGCTCTCGTGTCTGAAGCAATCGGGCAGACCGGCGACCTAAGCGGGATAATCCAGTTCTGCGCGGACCGGCTGGGGATGGCAATCCCAAACCTCACCATCTACCTGTTGACGCAGACGGCCGTGTTAGCCTGCATCGCGTCCCTGCAGGCGGCGGGTCAGGTCACTTTCACCGTTGAGGAAAACCAGTTGCGCTTGAAATAAAAACCCGACGGGTGTCGACCGCCACGCAGTGGCGCACCCGTCGGGTTTGAGTTGCGCGCGAACCTTACTTACGGCCGCGCCTGCTTCGCCCTCGCTTGCGCAGCAAGCGCCACGGCCTCCGCTGCCAGCCGCGTAATCTCCGCAAAGTTGCCGCTGCTGATCAGCTTCCCCTCGACCATCCAGCTCCCGCCCACCGCATGCACCGACGGCAGCGCGAGATACTCGGCCATGTTCTTCGCGCTCACCCCGCCCGTCGGCATGTACTTCACGCCGCCAAACGGCGCGCTCAGCGCCTTGAGCGTGTTCACCCCGCCGTACGCCTCAGCCGGGAAGAACTTGAGCACCCGCAGCCCCTTCTCCAGCGCCGCCATGACGTCGGTCGGGGTCGCGACGCCGGGGAGCACCGGCGTCTGATGCGCGAGGCACCAGTCGACCACGCTGGCGCTGAACCCCGGCGACACGACAAAGCGCGCGCCCGAAGCGACGGCCTGCTCCGCCTGCGCGACGGTGAGCACCGTCCCCGCGCCGACGAGCATGTCCGGGCAGTTGTCCGCAATGGCCTTGATGGCGGCAGGCGCGGCCGCGGTGCGGAACGTGATCTCCGCGCACGGCAGCCCGCCCGCCAGCAGCGCCTCGGCCAGCGGCACGGCGTCTTCCGCCCGATCCAGCTTCACGACCGGCACGAGGCCGACCTTTCCGAGCCGTTCCAGAATGTCCTGCATCCTCAACCTCGTTGCGTTTCGTAGACTTCGGGGTTCATCACCCCTTCCGGCTTCTCGCCCCGCAGCACGGCCAGCGCGTTCTCGGCCGCCATCAGCCCCATGCGCCGCGTCGTCTGCTCCGTGGCCGAGCCGATGTGCGGCGCGGCGATGAAGTTATCCAGTGACACCAGCCCCGCGCTGTCCGGCGGTTCCTGCGCGAACACATCGCACGCCGCGCCGGCCAGCCGCTTCGCCTTGAGCGCCTCGTACAGCGCCGCCTCGTCGACCAGCCCGCCGCGCGCCGTGTTGATCAGATACGCGCCCGGCTTCATCTTCGCCAGCGCCCCCGCGTCGATAATCATGCGCGTCTCCGGCGTGAGGGGCAGGTGCAGGCTGACCACGTCGCTCTGCGCGAGAAGCTCGTCCACAGAGCACGGGTCGCACCCCACGGCGCCCATCTGCTCCGCCGAAACGAGCGGGTCGTAGCTCAGCACACGCATCCCCAGCGCGCGGCAGCGCTGCGCCACCTCGCGGCCGATGCGCCCCAGGCCGAGCAACCCGACCGTCGCGCCGGTCAGTTCGATGCCGTTCACGCGCGACCACTTGCCCGCCTTCGCCACCCGGTCATGGTAGGGGATGCTGCGCGCCAGCGAGAAGAGCAGCGCGATGGTCAACTCCGCCACGCTGATCGCGTTCGCGCCGGGCGTGATCGTGACCACGACGCCCCGCTGCGTGGCAGCCGGGATGTCCACCGAGTCTACGCCGACGCCGTAGCGCGAGATGACGCGCAGCCGCGACGCCGCGCTGAGCGCCTCCGCATCGACCGCGTCCAGCCCGAGGATCGCCCCGTCGACGTCCGCCAGCCACGGCCCCAGCTCGCCCGCCTTCATCGGCTGGTCGTTCGGGCTTTCGACCAGTTCGTAACCCGCATCGCGCAGGATTTGTTTGTGCGGCCCCTCCGTCTTGCGGAACGAGCGAGCCGTCACGAGGATTTTGCCGTTCAAGAGTTCCTCCGTCTAGCGGATCGTCTCGGCCAGCTTCGCCAGCTCGGCAAAACGCTCGCCCGCGATCTCCGTGTGGAATACCTGCGCGATGACCTGCGTCCAGCCGTGCAGGAAATAGACCCAACCGTCCTCGATGGTCAGGTTGCGGCTATCCTTCTGCGCCTGCGCCTGTCGCAGGAAGAGCAGGTCGCCCCGGTAGTTGTACTCCCACGCGACGCCGTTAAGCGGGAAGACGCCCGCATCCGTGATGGGCGAGCCGGGGCGGTCCTTCCCCATGCCGGTCGCGTTGATGACGATGCTGCCCTCCGGCAGGGCCGCCATAATCCGGTCGTTGCGCGCCGCGTCCTCGTTGCGCATGAACTCGAACGGGATCGTGCTCCCCACCTTCTGCGCCAGCTCCGCCATCGCGTCCAGCCGGGGCTGCGAGCGGTTCACCATCGTGAACTTCGCCGGCCGGTCCGCCGGGTCCTGCTTGTTGATCAGGTGCAAGGCAATCGCGACCGCCGAGCCGCCCGCGCCGAAGCACAGCACCTCGGCGTTCGGCATCCGCTCCGGCCCGAAGTACCCCTTGCCGAGCACTGCGTCGAGCGTCAGGCCGGAGGAAATGGGGTCTTTGGCGTGCCCCTCCAGCCGCCCCTCGCGCTTCGAGATGGACGACAGCTCGTTGCACAACTGGGCGTACGGGTCGAGATAGTCGAACATATCGCGCGTCGCGTCGACCAGGTCGATCTTGTGCGTGGTGACGAGCGCGCCGATGGAGTTCGGGTCGTACTTGATCTGCGCGACGGCCTGCCGGTACGCTTCGGGCGTGTCGTGCAGCTTGAGGTCCACGCCTTCAAGCGCCACTTCGGGCCGGCCCAGCGCCTTCGCCCAGATGGGGAAGAGGCGCATCATGGCCGACTTGCCGGTCGTCACGCCGATGAAGTAGAACGTGGGCTGCGGCTTGGCAACGACGTTGAATTCCGCCGGCGCGTTTAGCTGGGTCATAACTCGCACCATCCCTTACCGGCTGCCCGGCCCAACCCAACGGGGGTTGTCCACGATGCAGGGCTGCCCGTCGCGCTCGACCATCAGCTTGCGGAAGCCCTGCGTCTCGATGGTCGCGTAATCGTGGCCCGCATGGCCTGGATAGACGAAGTACGTCACGAGGTCTTCATCGCGCCCGGTGTTGACCGACCGGTGCGCCCAGCCGGGCAGGATGTACAGCACGACGCCCGGCCGCAGCTCCTCCACGGCCCATTCCCCGTCCATGTTCTCCATGACCATCACGCCCTGCCCCTGGAGGCAGTGGTAAATCTCGGCAGTCTGAAGCGCCGCATGGAAATGCCCCTTGGTCATGTAGTACTCGTCGCCGATCAGGCCGGGATGCACGATGGAGATGCCGGTTTGCAGCTCGCCGGAATCTTCCGGCCGGTTGATCTCGTGCACCTCGTACACCATGACGTCGCCCTGCGAAAGCTCCTTCTCGAAGGCGGCCTCGTCCTGAAAGAAGCCGCGCAGCGACGACAGGCGGCGCGTCAGATGGCGATCATAATCGGCGGGCGTTTCGTCCCGTCCGGGGATGCGGTACGTGAAGGGAACGGTGCGCATAACACTCTCCTACGACATTCAACTATGTTGCGACGCCCGCAAGACGGGCGAGGATATTCTTACCGGTGAGCGCGGTCACGACATCCGGCGCGCAGCCCATTTCCGCCAGGCGCGGCGCGAGGATGCCCGGCAACCCCGCCGGCCCCGGCTCGCGCCAGCTTTGCGGATCCGCGAGGTCGGTCCCGAAGGCGATGCTGCCCGCGTAGCCGTCGCGCAGCATCCGCTCGACCAGCGGCCAGACGTTGCGCTCCGGGTCGTACTTGGGCCGGAAAAAGGTGTCATACTCCAGCATGACGCCCGCCTGCGCCAGCGTCTGATGCAGGCCGGGATCGGGCCGCTTGTCCATGTGGCACAGCACCAGGCGCCGCGCATCCATCCCGAAGTCGGTCATCACGCGCGCGATTGTCTCGGCGGACGCGCCCTGATCGGTGTGCGCGAGGACGGCCGCGCCGGTCTGTCGGCTCGCCTCAGCAGCCGCGGCCAGCAGACGCCTCGGCGTATCGGCCAGGTGCGCGGTGCAGGCCACCTTGATAAAGCCCGAGCGCACCGCGCCCCCCGCCGGACTTTCGGACACGCCGTCCTGCAGCTCGCGTATGAAGTAGTCGCCCGCCTCCGTCTCGGTCGCGGCCCAGAGCCAGTGGCCGGACGGGTAGTAGCGGTTCAGGTGGAACCCCGTGCAGCAGACAATCGCCACGCCGCTGTTTTTGGACAGCGCCGCCAACACCGCCGCATTTCGCCCGCACCCGTCCGGCTGGCAGTCCACGATCGCGCTGCCCCCGGCGTCCTTGTAGGCCGACAGCCCCGCCGCAACCACGCTGAGGTCTTCCAACCGGGGCGCGCCCTCGTCCACGCCGATGACGCGTTCGATCCAGGCGTGCTGGTGCGCGTCCGTGACGCCAAGCGCATCGGCAGGATGCGGGCCGAGCACCGTGGTCAGCGTGGCGGCTCCGCTCATACGCGGGGCTCCACGACAACCTTCATCGCCTGCCCGCCGCCCGCAGCCACGAACGCGTCGTGGATTTGCGTCAGCGGATAGCGCGCCTGTACGAGGGGTGACAGGTCCACGCGGCCGGAGTTGATGATCGCCGCCGCGCGGCGGCAATCCTCCGTGCTGCATGCGGTGGTGCCGGTCACTTTGAGCTCCTTGTAATGCACGAGGTTCGCATCGAGCGTGATTTCCGGCCGGTCCTTCGGCAGTCCGCCGAAGAAGTTGATGCGCCCGCCCAGTCCCGCGATCCGCAGCGATTGCTCGAACACCCGGTGCGCGGGCGCGGCAATAATGACCACGTCCGCCCCCTGCCCGTCCGTCTCCGCCATCACCACGTCGAGCAGCGATTCACTCGCCGGGTTGACCGTGCGGTCCGCGCCGAAGGAGGGCGCCAGCGCAAGGCGCTCCGCGTTCATGTCGCTCGCGAAGATGCGCGCCGCCCCTTGCAGCCGCGCCAGCATGATGTGCATCGCGCCAATCGGCCCCACCCCCACGACGACGACCGCATCGCCCGCGCGCACCCCCACCGCATCCTGCCCGCGCAGCGCGCACGCGAACGGCTCGGCCAGCGCGGCGACCGCCGGCGACGTGCCGGGCGCCAGCGGCATCACATTGCCCTGGCTGACCGCCGCGGCCGGGATGCGCATGTACTCGGCAAAGCCGCCGTCCATTGTCACCCCAACCGCCTGGTAATCCGCGCACAGGTTGTTGTTGCCCGAAAGGCACTGGCGGCAGTGGCCGCAGCCCATATTCGGCGCGACAAACACCGTCCGCCCAACCTCGATGCCCGTCACGCCCGCGCCGACTTCGGCAATCTCGCCCACGACCTCATGGCCGGGGATGCGCACCGTGCCCTCGCCGTACTTCCGGTGTCCGCCGTGGAGGATGCGCATGTCCGTGCCGCAGATGCTCGCCGCCGTCACGCGCAGCAGCGCCTCGCCCGGCCCGATCTCCGGCACGGGCCGCTGCTCCAGGCGGATGTCCTCCGGCCCCCGGTAAACCGCCGCCAGCATGTCAGCCATTCAGCACTTCCTCCAGCAGCACGGGGCGCTCTTCGAGCCACGACTTGTTGCCCGCCAGCACGCTCGCGACCGCCCACCGACCGTCCTGCGCGCTGACCTTCGGCTGCCTGCCCTTCGCGATGCAGTCCACAAAATGCTCCATCTCTTTGATGTAGCCCCACGCGAACCGCTCCGGCCACGTCCGATAGATGGGCGTAATCAGCCCCTGCTCGCGGCTGGTGCAGACGATGACCGACTGCCCGCGCATCTCGCCGATTTGCATGATGCCCCGCTCGCCGACGATCTCGACGCGCGCATCGTACCCGTAGTCGCACGGGCACACGCCCGAAATGGAGCCGAGCCCGCCGCTCTCGAAGCGGATGTTGGTGAGCGCGTTGTCGTAGAAGTTCGGCGTGTCCACACCCCGGCTCGGCCCCTTGAAGTTCGCGACTTCGACGTAGATGCGCTGCGGGTTGGAGCCCATCAGCCAGCGGACCGCGTCGAAGTCGTGACTGTTGACCTCGGCCAGCAGCCCGTTCGACGTGCTCAGGTCGCGCGCCCACGGCGGCGGCAGGCCCGGCCCGTGCGTCAGCGACTTGACCAGCATCGGCTGCCCGATCTCCCCCGCCTCGATGCGCGCGGCAGCAGCCGCAAAGTCGGGGTCGAAGCGGCGCATGAAGCCAAGTTGCAGGACCACGCCGCTCTTTTTCGCTGCGGCCTCGATCTCGTCGCACTCGGCCAGCGTCAACGCCATCGGCTTTTCGAGGAAGACGTGCTTGCCCGCGCTTGCGGCTGCCACGGCCAGTGGCTTGTGCGTGAAGGTCGGCGTGGTGATGACCACCGCGTCGAACTCGCCGTCGGTCAGCGCGTCCTCGATGGCGGCAAAGCGGCCCCTCGGCTCGATGTTGAAATCCTCGCCCGCCGAGTCGCGGTTGGCGGCGACCGCGTCGACGACAGCGGTGAGCCGCGCGCCGGGCGCGTGGTGGGCGAGCGAGTTGGCATGGACGCGGCCGGCGCGGCCTGCGCCGATCAGACAAACGCGAATCGGACTGGACATGACTACTCCACGGGTGATGCGCGGAAGGCGTCGCTCAGGACGTCCTCCCAGCGGATGTATTGCGGGATCAGGCGCTCGTACGCCGCAACCGCATCGGGCTGTGGCGTGACAGGTTGGCCGCGCCGTTCGGCCGCAGCGCACGCGGCCTCGGCCAGGTTCGGGAAGAGCCCGACCGCGTGCCCGGCAATCAGCGCCGCGCCCCACGTGCCAAACTCCTCGCGCGCCAGCCGCTGATACGGAACGTTCAACACGTCCGCTTTGATCTGGTTCCAGCGAGCGCTGCGCGCGCCCCCGCCGATCACCCGCGCCTCGACAAGGCGCAGGTCGGGGATCAGCTCACGCAGGATTTTCAGATAGTAGGCGTACTCAAAGGCGACGCCCTCGAGGATCGCGCGGGCGAAGTGACCCCGCCCATGCCCCCACGAGAACCCCACCCACGCGCCGCGCATCGCAGGCGTGGCCGGGCAGATGCGTCCGCCGAGATGCGGCGAGAAGAACAACCCTTCCGCGCCGGGCGGAATCTGGGCCGCCGCCTCGGTCATCTCCTCGTACAGGTCGCCGTCGCCCGCGCCTCGCCGGTAAAAGTTCTCCCGGTACCAGCGCAACGCCAGCCCGCCGCCTGCGATATAAGCCAGCGGATGCCACAGGCCGGGCGCGACCGAGCGCATCGTGAGCAGCGCGCGGTGCTCCACGTCCGCGACGAACTGATCCGCGCAGCCCGCCAGCACGGACGCCGTGCCCGCCGTGTCGAACAGCATCCCCGGCTCCACAATCCCCGCGCCGAGCGCGCCCGCCGCCGTGTCGCCGCAGCCCGCCGCAATCGGCGTGCCCGCCGCCAGCCCGAAGTCAGCCGCAGCCGCGTCGCTCACCTCGCCGACCACCTGCCACGGCGGGACAATACGCGGGAGCCTGCCCGGATCGACTCCGAGGCGGCTCGTGAGCTCGTTCGACCACGTGCCCGCCTGCGCGTCGCTCAACGCCGTGAAGTGCAGGAACGTGTAGTCGATGAACGCGTCCTCAGCCTTGAGCCCGGCTATTTTGCCCGCCACGAAGCCCGACGGCGCCACGAAGCGCGCCATGCGCGCATACTCCGCTGGCCGCTCATGCTGCCACCACAGGATCTTCGGCCCGTGGTCGCAGGTCGGCGGGCAGCCGGTCAGCCGCGTGACGAGGTCGCCGTGCTGCCGGTCGATCTCCTCGATGTAAGGCTGGCAGCGCATGTCGAGCCACGAATCGAAGCGCGCGGCCGGCGCGAAATCCTCGTCGACCGCGCCGATGCCCGCCATCTGACTCGCGAACGCGATGGACGCCACCTCGGCTGGTTCGATGCCCGCATCCGCCACGCAGCGCCGCACCGTCTCCGCGGCCGTCCGGTAGAAATCGGCCATCTCCTGCTCCACCACGCCCGGATAAGGATGGTGGAGGGGGACGCCGACGGAGGCTTCGGCGACGGGTGCGCCGTCGACGGTGTAGAGGGTCGCCTTGGTGGCGCTCGTGCCGAGGTCCACGCCGACGAGGTATCGCTTGCTCACGCGCTCTCTCCGCCTACGCCAGGTCGATGAACACCTTCATCGTCTTGTCGCCCTGCTTATCGATAAACTGGTAAGCGGACAGATAATCGTCGAACGCGAAGTGCTGCGACATGAGCGGCTCGGTGCGGACTTCGCCCGACGCGATCAGCTCGACCGCGCGCTCGTAGTCCGTCTGCTGATACATCAGCGTCCCGCGGATGTTCAGCTCGCGGTCCTGCACCAAACCCAGGTTAATGCGCGGGAGCTCCCCGAACACCCCCACCACGACGAGCGTCCCGCCCTTGGCGATGGTCTCGATGGCCGCCGTAATCGTGGCCTCGACGCCCACGCACTCAAACGCCACGTCGAACCGCTGCGGCCCAAACACGCGCAGCGCCGCGTCCTTGAGCGACTCATTTCGCGCGTCCGACACGTTCTCCAGCCCGCTCTGCCCCGCCACGTCCAGCCGGTACGCGCTCAGGTCGGTGACGAGCACTTGCGCGCCCTCCGAGCGGCACACCTGCGCGACGAGGTTGCCGATGGGCCCCGCGCCCAGGACGGCCACGCGCCGCCCCTTCAGCCCCTCGCCCACCGCCGCGCCCTGCGAGACCGCCCGGCGCACGGCGTGGACCGCAACCGCCACCGGCTCAACCAGCGCGCCCTGCTCAAAGCTGAACGCATCGGGCAGCGGCACGATCTTCGCGGCCGGCGTCACCCACAGCTCCTGCGCGCAGCCGGGCGCCTGGAACCCCTCCACCTTGAGGCTGTCGCAAATGTGGTAATCCCCGCGCTTGCACGGCTCGCACTCGCCACACACCACCTGCGGCATGGAAGTGACCTTCTGGCCGGGTCGCAACCCGGTCACATCCGGGCCGACCGAATCGACCACCGCCGAATACTCGTGCCCCTGCACGACCGGGTAGCCGGTGTACGGGTGCTTGCCGTGGTAAACATGCACGTCCGAGCCGCACACCCCGATGCGCTGAATGCGCAGCCGCACCTCGCCGGGGCCGGGTTCGGGCGCGGGCACGTCACGGATGCTGATCTGACCGGGCGCGGTCATCACTGCCTGCTTCATTGCTGTTCCTCCAGGGTTGGAACACCCGTCAGGTTTCGACCGCCACGAAGTGGCGCACCTGACGGGTATGACTTGCATTACGCGACCACGTTCAGCCACCCGCCGTCGACATAATACGCGGAGCCGACGCAGTAGCTGGAGCGGGGCGAGCACATAAAGACGAAAAAGTGCGCGAGTTCTTCCGGCGACGCAAAGCGGCCAATCGGCGCCGCATCCACTGCGATCTTGTTCAGATACTCCTGCGGCGTCTGATCCGTCCCCGCGGTCAACTGCGTCGCGGTCTTCACCCAGTCGGGCGTCAGGATCAGTCCGGGATTGATGCAGTTCACGCGGATGTTGTCGCCGATCACCTCGTTCGACAGCACCTTCGAGAACATCATCAGCGCGGCCTTCGTCACGTTGTAAATCGGCTCATAGCCGAGCGGCTGCTTGGCGCAGATGGAGGAGTTCATCAGGATGACGCCGCCTCCCCTCGCGCGCATCGCCGGAATCAGCCCGCGCGACAGGCGCACCGCGGCCATGACATGGAGGTCCCAGTAGTACTGCCATTTCTCGTCAGGCGCGTCCATGATGGTCTCGTTGCTGCCGGTGCCCGCGTTGTTGATGAGGATATCCGCGCCGCCAAACGTCTCGTGGATCGCCTTGAGCGCCGCGTCGCAGTCCTCGGCCTTGCTCACATCCGCCGCAATGCCGACCGCCTGCACGCCGCACTCGCGCGCGATCCGCTCCGCCTCGGCCGCCGCGCGCTCGCCGTTCCGCGCCACCAGCGCCACCGACACGCCTTCCGCCGCCAGCCCCTGCGCCACCGCCAGCCCGATGCCGACGCTGCCGCCCGTAATGACGGCCACCTTGCCGCGCAACTCCAAGTCCACTGTGACCTCCTTCATCACCGACCTGACGGGTTTTTTAGAACCCGTCAGGTCTTCGCCTCTAATGTTGTTCCGTCCGCCGGATCAACTCATCCTGCGCCTTCTTGCCCATCTGCGTGAAGTACGCGCTGTACCCCGTCACGCGCACGCACAGGCTGCGGTATTTGTTCGGCTCCTGCTGCGCGGCGAGCAGTTGCTCCCGGCTCGCCACATTCACCTGCACCTGCATGCCGCCCTTCTCAAAATACGTCTTGAGCGTGGCGGCGAATGCCTGCAACCCTTCCTCGCCCTTCACCACCGACGGATGGATGCGCAGGTTGAGCGGGCCCCCCGTGATGCGGTGGAAGGGCAGCCGCGCGGCCGAGTTGAGCAGCGCGGTCAGGCCGTTCATATCCGCGCCCTCGGTCGGCGACTGGTTCTCCGCGATCTGCTGCCCCGCGCAGCGCCCGTCCGGCGTCGCGCCCACGTGCAGCCCCATCGTCGTAAAGTCGCGGTCGGTTGAGATGCAC
Organism: uncultured Anaerolineales bacterium; assembly: GCA_964588925.1. GTDB lineage: Bacteria > Chloroflexota > Anaerolineae > CG2-30-64-16 > CG2-30-64-16 > JALOOB01. Next base: position 21,801 of record CAZPTI010000018.1, read on the forward strand.
GGGAAGAGCTTGTAGAGATACTCCGGCCGGTTGACGCGCGCCGCCTCGTCGCAGAAGATGTCGACGACCCTGGCCGCAAGTTGATCGACCCATTCGACGTCGTTGCCGTACTTCGGCATCCGCCGCGCCAGCCGCGTCCGCAGCCGCTCCTGCCCCGCGAAGTCATTGCGCAGCAGCTCGGCCAGCTCGCCCATCGTCATCTCGCGGTCGCGAAACACCAGTTGCTCGATGGCCGCCAGCGAATCCGCCACCGACGCCATGCCGCTGCCCTGCAACGTGATCTTGTGGTACTTCGTCCCGCCGTGGTTCCACGACTGCGCGTTGTCAATCGTGCCGCGCAGGAAGCAGTCCTCGATGCGCAGCCCACCGCGGAACGCCTCGCGCTCGATCTCGATGTCTCGCTCGATGGCCTGCCGGTAATCCTCCAGCAGGAAGCGCACCTGTTGCCGGTACGCGTCCAGCGCGTCGTCGATAGAGCGCATGGCCGACGCGGGCGGCGTCTGCGCGCCGTAATACGGCCCCGTCATCAGGCCGATCATCCGGTCTTCCAGCGAGTATTGCGACTCATTCTTGCTGCTGCCGCGCCCCGGCGCCATTGGATACTCGCCCTCGTGCAGGGCCAGCTCCAGCGGCTTGACCATGTTGAACCACAACTGGCGCAGCCCGCCCTCGTTCGCCGGCAAATTCGGGTCGTTGCAGCCGTAGAAGCCGTAGTCGTACACGTCCTCTTCCGCCACGCCGTACGACTTGAGCGCGGGGATCATGGTCGCGTCGTTGTAAATGACCACCGTGGCGTTGTCGCGCACCGCGTCGCACGTCATCTGCCAGAACGTCTCGTCGATGCCGGGGTAGGTGCGGACGACGACAAACGGGTTGCGCAGCCCCATCGCATGCTGCGCTTCGAGGAAGAGGCAGGAGAGGTCATTCACGCCGGGTTTGCCACCGGGCAGCAGGCCGCCGAGCGTCAGGTAGTTCGGGTCGTCAAAGGTGACTTCGAGCGTGTAAGTCGTGCTCTCCACGTCCCACGACATATGATCCGTGGGCGTCATGATCTCGTTGTTCTTGTTGTAGAACTCTTCGATCAGCTCCAGCGCCTTCTCGCGCGTCAGCGCGCCGCTGCGCAGGTCGCGCTCGTACAGCGGCAGCAGGTATTGATCCATGCGGTGCAGGTTGAACACGCCGCAGCCGGCCACCTTCATCAGGGGCAGGATGACCAGCCACATGAGCTGGAGCGCTTCGCGGAAGTTGCGCGCAGGGCCGCGAGAAAGGTGGCGCAAGCTCTCGCTCAACTCGCGCAGTTCCAGCTTGCGCCAGGGGTCGCGCTCCGTCTGCGCATCCGCCGCCGCCTGCGCCGCGTACCGCGCGATATAGGCCGACAGCGCCTCGTAGCAGATGATCGCGCCCGTCAGGAAGTTCACCTTGTCCGGGTCGCCCGCCACATCCGGCCGCGCCAGGACTTCCCGCGCGTGCTGCTCGTAGTCCGCCAGCCCCCGCGTGATAATCCCCTCCCAGTCGAGCGCCAGATGCCCCATCGACATAAACCACGGCGGACGCCGCCGCAGCCAGCCGTACGAATAGAAGAAGAGCGCCTTCTTCTGAATCTCTTCCAGCGGAACGTCCCACCACTGCTTCGACAGGTCGTTGACCAGTTGCGCCTGTTCGGGCGTGGGCACGATCTCGGCCACCGAGCCAACGATGCGCTCGCCGGGGCGGATGAACACGGAGATGCGCGCGAGGATATATTCGAGGGTGCGCGCGTAGCGGACGGCAAGCGGGAGGTCTGCGAAGAGCGGTTCGCTCTCCACCAGATACTGGACGCGCTCGTAGAAAGTGGCCCGGTAGTCTTTATCGAACCACTGATCGATCGATTCGGCTATTCGCTCAGGCAACATCTCGACCTCCCCGAACTGGTTTCGTTACACCTTGACGCGCACCCCGCGCGCCTCGAACGGGCGGGCTAACTCCCGCAGCCGCTCCGGCGCCGGGGTCTCAAAAACGGGCTGCTCGCCGGGATGTCCGAGGCTGGCATGCTTGTCGACACCCATATCGTGGTAGGGCAGCAGCTCCACATGCTTGAGGCGGGGCCAATCCTTGATCAGCTCCGCGGTGTCAATCATGTTGTGCTCGGTGGCGTTGACGGTCGGAATGACGGGTACTCGGACGATGATGTCAATATTAGATGCGGCCAGGTGTCGCGCGTTACTGATAATTCGCTCGTTCGACACGCCCGTATACCGCCTGTGGACCTGCGGGTCCATCACTTTGAGATCGAGCAGCACCAGGTCGATAACCGGCAGCACATGCTCGAAATCCGACCAATCGACGTGCGCCGCCGTATCGAGCGCGACGTGAACCCCGCGCGCCTTAAGCTCCGCCGCCGCCTCAGCCACGAACTCCTTCTGCAACATCGGCTCGCCCCCCGTAAAGGTGACGCCGCCGCCGGAATTGCGATAGTAATCCGCATCCTTCATCGCCGTTTCGACGACCTCGGACACCGTCATAAACTTCGCCACATACACCAGCGCATCATACAGGCACTCGTCCACTCCGTCCGGCTCGCCCTTCGCCAGCTCGCTCCGGTCGAAGACGTGCTCCCCCTCCGCGCCCAGATAGTGCGCGCGCGGCGACGCCTCCATGCACGCCATGCACAGCGCGCATTTCTGCGCGAAGAACTGTATCTCCTGGCTCGACTTGCGCGATTCAGGGTTGTGGCACCACTCGCACGCGAGGTTGCACCCCTTGAGGAAGATGCTCGTGCGGATTCCGGGTCCGTCGTGGATGGAGAACCGCTGGATGTTAAAAACCCTGCCCGTTACTGTCACTTGATCCCCACACCATTTACGCTTTGATACTGGGCGCTACGGCCGGCTGTCTCGCCCTGGAGGTTCCACGCCCGTTCGCGCACGAGGTCCACTTCAAAACGCGAGCGGTCGCCCCGGTGCACGGCATGGTAATACTCGACCGGCCGCCCGTCCTCCAGGAAGCTCACGCTGTCCAGCAGGATCAACGGCGCGCCGCGCTCGATCTGGAGCAGCCGCGCCTCCGACTCGTTTGCCGCCACCGCCTCGATGAAGCGCCGCCCCCGCGCGATCCACAGGCCGCACTCGTTCTCCAACACATCGTACAAAGACCGGTGCGCCAGGTCGACGTCGAGCAGCCGCGGGCACATCGCATAGGGCAAATAGCTCGAGACGAGTTGAATGGGTTCCTCGTTGACGAACCGCAGCCGGCGAATGTCGATGAGCGGCGTTTCGGGCGCGATCTGCAAATACTCTGCGATCTTGTCCGTCGCGGGCGTCAGGCGCTGGTGCAATACTTCCGTGGCAACGCGATAACCGCGCTCGACCATATCGCTGTAAAAACCGGTCAACTTCTGCGCCAGGCTCTCGCTGACCTTCGGCTCAGCGACAAAAGTGCCTTTGCCCTTGCGCCGAACGATCAGGCTTTGCTGTTCCATTTCGCCCAGCGCCTGGCGCACGACGGTTCGGCTGATGCCGTACAGGTTGCATAACTCCGGTTCGCCCGGCAGTTGGCTGCCCGCGGGCCAGTCGCCGCTGTCGATCTTGCTCTTGAGCAACTGGATCAGTTGCGCATAGTATGGGATCGGGCTGCCAAAATCGATGCCGTCACGCGCCGTCGGAACTACCATGACTCACACTCCGCGGCCGTGCGGCTTCCGCCGAAGCAGCCGCTTCGGCCGAGGCTCCAGAATTGCGGGCCGGCCTGTTCCGGTGGGTCGACCAGGGGCTTTGCAGCAGGACCACGAGGAACAGGAATACGCCGCGCACGACCGACTGCCAGTATACCGTAAGGCTGAAACCGCCCGCATTAATAAAGTTCAGAATATTAAAGACCAGGCCGAGCAGCAGGACGCCGAACAGCGTCGCGATCACCGAGCCTTGTCCGCCGGTCAGCAGCGTGCCGCCAACCACGACTGCGCTGATGGCCTGCAGCTCCCAGCCGACCGCCTCCGTGGGCAGGGCCGTGCCGCTCCGCGAGGCAAGGATCACCCCTGCCAGCCCCGCCAGCCCGCCGCTGATCGCATAGACGGCCATTTTGATCCGCGCCACTGGCAGGCCCATCAGCCGGGCGGCCTCCTCGTTCCCGCCCACGGCCAGCGTGTGCCGGCCAAATCGGGTGTAGCCGAGGACGATGGCGCCAATGGCGTACGCGACCACGATCATGATGATCGGGATGGGGATGCCCCACAGCTCGCCCGTAATCGACTGGAAGTTCTTCGTCCGGTCGATCCCGATGGAGTAGTCCGCCACGTTGGCATTCCAGAACTCAATCGGTGTGTTCGGGAAAATCGCGGGCAGGTAAATCGCGAAGATTTTCGGCGCGATCAACGCCAGGCCGCGCGCAGCCATGAACGTGATCAGCGTCGCGATAAACGGCTGAATGTTCAGCTTGCCCACCATCCAGCCGTTAAACAGGCCGATCAGGGTCGCGATCAGCACCGTGAGGATCAGCGCGGACAACAGCCCGAAGCGGCTGAACCACGCGGCCAGCATGCTCGCCAGCACCGCGACCGAGCTGATCGACAGGTCGATGCCGCCCGTGATAATCACGAACGTGACGCCGAGCGCCATAAAGGCGAACATCGAGTTGTAGACCAGCATGGTCTTGATGTTGTACGCGCCGTAGAAGGTGTCGCCGAAGACGATCGAGCCGAGCGCGAAAACCGCCACCAGAATCAGCAGCACGAGGCGGCTCTGCCCGCCGCGCAGAAAGCTCCCCAAGGCGCCGCGCAGGGATCGTTGGCTCGTTTGCTCTTGCGCAGTTGCTGTCATACCGTAATTTCCCTCTTGCTACGCGGCCTTCTGGCGCTGGAAGTAGACGGCGGCCAGGATGATGAACGCGTTGACCACCAGCGCGAACTCGTACGGCACGCCGATAGAGATCAATGTGTAGCGGACAAGCTGGATCAGCAGCGCGCCGAGCAGCGTGCCGAGGATATTGGCGTGGCCGCCCGTCAGCGGGGTCCCGCCGACCGCGGTCGCCGCGATGGCGTCCAGCTCCATGTTCATGCCGTTCAAGTTAGCGTCCGACGCCGCATTGATCGCGACCACGATCAACCCCGCAATGCCGGCCAGCGCGCCGCTGATGACGTACACGAGCGTCTTGACCCGCGCCACCGGCGCCCCTGCCAGCCGCGCCGCGCGCTCGTTGCCGCCAATCGCGAGGATGTACCGCCCGAAGGCCGTCCGCCGCACGATGAACGCGGCCAGCAGCACCACGGCGAACATGATGTAGACCTGCGTCGGGATGCCGAGCGGCCGGCCGAGCGCGATGTACTGGAAGTCGGGGTTCTTAAAGGGTTGCAGATACCCGTTGGTCAGCACCTGCGCGATGCCGCGCCCGCCGATAAAGATGACGAGCGTGGCGATAATCGGTTGGAAGCGCAGCTTTGTGACCATCAGGCCGTTCATCAGGCCGAAACCGGCAGCCACGACGATGGGCACGGTGAGGGCCAGGAAGTTGGCGATCCCCATGCCGAACCGATCCGCAATCGGCCCCAGGAAGATCAGCGGGGCAACCTGCCCGGCAATCGCCATGACCGCGCCGACCGAAAGGTCGATGCCGCCGGTCGAGATGACGAGGGTCATGCCGATGCCGACGATCACGATGGTCGCCACCTGCGTCAGGTTCACGCTGAGCGCCTGCTGCAAGGCCCGCGCGTACTCCGCCGCCACCGTGCCGCGCTCGATAAACGTCGGCGTGCTGTAAATCAGGTTGTGGATGCGGATTACGTTGAAGATGACCAGCAGGAGGATGGCAAGCAGGATGCCATAGGAGCGAAGCCGGGCCCACCGCCGCGCGGCGGCATCGGCTTTCGCGCCTCTGCGGTCCGCAGCCGGCGCATTGGCGGGCGCCCCTTGCGTCGTCGTGCTCATGCCGTCGCTCCTTCAGCCGTAGAGCCATCGTGCGCGCCGTGGGCCATTGCCTTCATGATCGCTCCCTGCGTGATGCCATCCTCTTTCAGTTCCGCCACCGACGCGCCGTCGCGCATGACGACGACGCGGTCGCTGCCCTCGGTCAACTCCTCGATCTCCGACGTGATCATGAGCAGTCCGACGCCGTTCTCCGCCAACTGGCTGACGATCTTCTGGATTTCGCCCTTCGCGCCGACGTCGATGCCGCGCGTGGGCTCGTCGAGGATGAGCAGCTCGGGGTGCAGGCACAGCCACCGCGCCAGCAGCACCTTCTGCTGGTTGCCGCCGGAGAGCTCGCGAATCGGCTGATCGGGCGAGGAGGTCTTGATTGCCAGCAGGCGGATGAACTCCTCCACGATTTGCCGGCGCTTCTCGCGCGACACCAGGCCGTTCCGCGAGATGTGCGGCAGCGCGGCGAGCACCATGTTATCCGCCACCGACAGTTCCGGGATGATGCCCTCCGCCTTGCGATCCTCCGAGCAATAGCCGATGCCCGCCTTGATGGCATTGCCCGGCGAGCCGAGGCGCAGCGTCTGGCCCTTCAGCCGGATTTGGCCCGAAGTGATCGGGTCCGCGCCGAAGATCGCGCGCGCGGTCTCCGTTCGCCCCGCGCCCAGCAGCCCGGCCAGGCCGATGATTTCGCCCTGCTTGACGCTCAGGCTGACGTTGCGCAGGATCGTGTCGCTCTCGATGCCTTCGACTTCGAGGATCGTGTCGCCCGTGGCGCGTTCGCCCGCGCGCGTGAAACTCGTTGCGCCGCGCTGCGCATCGCCCACTTCGCGCCCCAACATGCGCGAGACCAGTTCGAGCTTGCTGATGTTTTTGACGTCGCGCGTCTCAATGGTTTTGCCGTCCCGCATGATCGTGACCCGGTCGCAAATGGCGAAGAGCTCGTCCAGGCGGTGGGAAATAAAGATCACGGCAACGCCATTGGCTTTCAGCCGTCGGATGGTCGCGAACAGCGTTTCGACTTCCTGGTCGTCGAGCGAGGATGTCGGCTCGTCCATCACGACAAGCTGGCTCTTAAAGGAAACGGCTCGCGCAATGGCAACCATCTGCTGAATGGCAATATTAAACTCGGCCAGCGGCCGGGTGACGTCGATATGAATGCCCACGTGCCGCAGCAGCTCGTCGGCCTCCCGGTTCATCCTGCGCCAGTCGATCATCCCCAGCCGCGTCGGCTCCTTGCCGAGCATAATGTTCTCGGCCACCGAGCGGAGGGGCACCAGGTTGATTTCCTGATAAATGGTGCTGATGCCGTTATGCTGCGCTTCGGCGGGAGAGCGAAATTCGACCGGGCTGCCGTTAAAGAGCACCGTCCCCCCGTCGCGCTGATACGCGCCCGTGAGGATCTTGATCATGGTTGATTTGCCCGCGCCGTTCTGTCCCACCAGCGCGTGCGCCTCGCCGCGGCGCACTTCCAGCGAGGCATCGTCCAGGGCGATATTGCCCGGAAACACTTTGCGAATATCCCGCATTTGCAGCAGAACGTCGGGTGAATCCACAAAAACCATCCTTGCGAAACAGTGCGATAGGACGATAGTGCGATAGTGAGACAGCGCAGTCGGCCGCGCTGTCTCACTATCGCACGGTTAGGCCTTAGTAGGCTTCCGGCAGATAGTCGGCCGCGTTCGTCTTGTCGAAGAAGCGGTCCGGGTTCACGATCTTCGCCGGGAAGGTCTCGCCGTTGGCGTAAGCGATTGCGGTGTCAAACGCCTTCGGCCCGAACTTCGGGTTGCACTCGACCGTCGCGCCGAGCTTGCCGTCGATGATCGCCTGCGCGGCGTCCTTCGTGCCGTCGATGGAGACGACGATCACGTCCTTGCCCGGCACCTTGCCCGCAGCTTCGAGGGCCGCGATGGCGCCCATCGCCATTTCGTCGTTGTGCGCGTAGATCGCCGTCGCGTCCGGGTGCGCCTGGAGCAGCGTCTCGGCAACCTGGCGGCCCTTATCGCGGGCGAAGTCGCCCGTCTGGGAGGCCACGATCTTCATGTCGGGGTACTTCTTGATGGTCTCGTCGAAGCCCTTCTTGCGGTCAATCGCCGGGGAGGAGCCGACGGTGCCTTCCAGCTCGATGATGATCGCCTTGTTGTTGGTGGCCTTCGCCAGCCACTCGGCGGCCATCTCGCCTTCCTTCACGAAGTCGGAGCCGATCATGGTGACGTAGTCCTTGCCGGGGGCGGCAATCGAGTGATCTACGTCGCGGTCCAGCATGATGACGGGGATGCACGCGGCCTTAGCCTTGAGCGCGGCTTCAGCCAGGGGTTTCTCAGAGCGCGGAGCCATGAAGATCAGGTCGACCTTCTGGGCGATCATGGACTCGATGTCGGCGATCTGCTTCGCTTCCGAGCCGCCCGCGTCCGTGTAGACCAGTTCCCAGCCGCGCTTCTGCGCTTCGGCCTTCATGCTCTCGGTCTGCGCGATGCGCCAGGGGTTGTTCGTCTCGACCTGCGAGAAACCGACCTTGTACTTGTCCTTCTTCGCCAGAGGGGGCGGAGTGGGGCTGTCCTTGCAGTCGCCCGATGCGGCAGGCTGGGCGGCCTGCGTCTGCGTCTGGCCCGAGCTTTGCGCGGCGCCCTGCTGCGCCGGCGCAGATGCCGGCGCGCATGCGGCCAGCATTACGACAACCAGCGCAATGCTGAAGACCAGGAAGAACCTCTTCGTCATGGTAACCTCTCCTTTGAACGGTTTCCGATTGGGCTTACTGAAAAGCAAAGCGAAGAAATTGGGCTGGCGCTAACTTCACCTCCTTATGAGCGCGCTTGGTAAAGTGGATGAAGTCGAAGCGTGACCGAACAAGCAAGTTGGATCAGTGCAGCCCGTCAACTTGTAATCCTGTCACTACAAGTTACGATAACAGAAGACGCGGCGCGTGTCAATACTCGACTTTCAGTTTTTAAGCTTGCAACCTCGCGCGCAGTTTTTGGAACACGGAGCCGCAGAGTATAGCGGAGCCACGAAGCGCGGAGACCCCGAGCGCGCCTCCGCGTTCCAAAAACTACCCCATTTTGGAAATCCCCTTGACTTCCCATACGAACATATGTTATAGTAAAGATAGGAGAACAAAAAAAGCTATCGCTCCTTAACACGCCCCACGCATCGCAGCCGCGCTACGGCAAAACTAAATTTCGCGCAAAATCGCGAATTGCGCCCGTCTGATCCGAGAAACCAAAATCGTTGCGCGAAATCGCGCAAAATCCGTTTGTTTCGCTTCAACCGGAACAATCCACCGCCCCGCCCCGAATTCTCAAAACTGTTGCGGAACAGCGCAAATTGTTCCGGTTGGGGCGCCCGCGCCGGGAAGTGTAACAAATCAGCCAAAACTTGTTGCGCTATGTTCCGCAACACCCGCCCTGCGCAACACGCGCGCGAAAAAGCTTGTTTGACATACGCACCATGCGCGTTATAATGCCCCGTACTCTACTGTTCTTTCTTTGTCTGTCCCTCACAGCGTTGTGTGGCGATGGTCCGGTTGGGCGCTAAAGGAGGCGCCTGGTCCTCGGAGCTCGCTCGTTAGGCCCTGGCCGCATCGGTCAAGTTCATCGCTCAGTACACAGGAGGAGACTCACAAGATGAAGCAGTTTAAGCTCATCGGCCTGCTGACCGTGACGATCATGCTCCTCGGCATGATTGCGGCGTGCGGTTCTCCCGCCGCCACCCCGGCAGCCCAACCCACGACTGCGCCGCAGGCCACAGAGGCCCCGGCGCAGGCTACGGAAGCCCCTGCCCCGACCGCCGCCCCGGCGGAAACCGCTAAGAAGTTCACTGTCGCAACCGACGCGTCCTTCCCGCCCATGGAGTTCGTGAACGAGGCGAAGGAACTCACCGGCTTTGACATCGACCTGCTCAAGGCCATTGCCGCCGATCAGAAGTTCGAAGTCGAAATCAACAACGTCGCGTGGGACGGCATCTTCGCGGGCCTCGAAGCGGGCCAGTACGACGCGATCATGTCCTCCGTGACCGTGACGGACGAGCGCAGGCAGAAGTACGACTTCTCCGAAGGCTACTTCGATGCGAATCAGGCCATCGTCGTGCTGGCGGACAACGCCGACATCACCGACGACAAGAGCCTGGCCGGCAAGAACATCGGCGTCCAGATCGAGACCACGGGCGCCATCGCCGTCCGCAACCTCGGCCTTGAACCCAAGCAGTACGACACGCCCGACCTCGCGCTCCAGGACCTCGTCAACGGCAACCTGGATGCGGTCGTCGTCGACTACCCCGTCGCAGCCAACTTCGCGCTTCAGGCCGAGCAGTTCAAGGGCAAGCTCAAGATCGCATCCGAGATCGTCACCAACGAAGTCTACGCGCTGACGGTCCAGAAGGGCGATCCGAAGGGCATCCTCCCGCTGTTCAACGCCGGCCTCGCCAACGTCAAGGGCAACGGCGAGTACAACACGATCTACGAGAAGTGGATCGGCAAGGCGCCGGAAGCGGCGGGCGGCGAAACCCCCGCGCCGACGGGCAGCCAGGCCGTTGTCACCGACACCAGCTACTCCGCGGTCGACTGCGAGTACGGCGGGTTGATCAAGTCTATCGAGGCGGTCGACGCCAGCACCGTCAAGTTCACGCTGTGCAGCCCCGACGTGGCCTTCCCGTCGAAGGTGGCGTTCTCCGCATTCCAGATTCACCCGTCCGAGCATCTTGAAGCCACCGGCGGCGGTGGCCCGGCCCTGATCGAGAACCCGGTCGGCACCGGCCCGTACAAGCTTGAGAAGTGGCAGAAGGGCGACAGCCTGATCCTGACCCGCAACGAAGACTACTGGGGCGAGAAGGCGAAGGCCGAAACCCTCGTCTTCCGCTGGCAGAAGGAAGGCGCAGCGCGCCTGCTCGAGCTCCAGGCCGGCACGGTTGACGGCATCGACAACCCGAGCCCCGACGACTTCGAGACCATCAAGAACGACACCAACCTCAAGCTGTACCCGCGGCCTGCTCTGAACATCTTCTACCTCGGCATGAACCGCGACAAGCCGCCGTTCGACAACGAGAAGGTGCGCCAGGCGCTCGCCATCGGCCTCGACCGGCAGCGCATCGTCGACAACTTCTACCCCGAAGGCTCCGAGGTCGCCACGCACTTCACCCCGTGCGCCATCCCCGGCGGCTGCGAGGGCGAACCGTGGTACGACACGGACGTTGAAGCCGCGAAGGCCCTGCTGAAGGAAGCGGGCTTCGAGAATGGCTTCACCGTCGATCTCGCCTACCGCGACGTGGTCCGCGGCTACCTGCCGGAACCCGGCCTCGTGGCGCAGGACATCCAGGCGCAGCTCAAGGAGTTGGGCATCACGGTTAACATCACGGTCATGGAATCGGGCGCGTTCCTCGATGCGGCTGACGAAGGCCAGTTGACCATGTACCTGCTCGGCTGGGGCGCGGACTACCCGGATCAGACCAACTTCCTTGACTACCACTTTGGCGCGGGCGCCTCGCCGCAGTTCGGCGCGGGCTTCCCCGACATCCACGAAGTGCTGAAGCAAGCGGCCTCGCTGTCCGACCCGGCCGAGCGCAACAAGCTGTACGCCGAGGCCAACAACCTGATCAAGCAGCACGTGCCGATGGTGCCAGTTGCGCACGGCGGCTCCGCGACCGCATTCAAGGCGGATGTGACCGGCGCCCACGCCAGCCCGCTTGGTAACGAGAGCTTTAGCGTGATGGACCCGGGCGGACGTGACACGCTCGTCTGGATGCAAAACGCTGAGCCCATCGGCCTGTACTGCGCCGACGAGACCGACGGCGAGTCGCTGCGCGCGTGTGAGCAGATCAATGAGCCGCTGCTGGCCTACGAGATTGGCGGCACCGCGGTCGAGCCGGGTCTGGCCGAGAGCTTCGAAGCCAGCGACGACCTGACCGAATGGACCTTCAAGCTCCGCCAGGGCGTCAAGTTCCATGACGGCAGCGATCTCGACCCGAAGGACGTCATCCTGTCCTACGCCGTGCAGTGGGATGCCGCGCATCCGCTGCACAAGGGCCGCGACGGCTCCTTCACCTACTTCCCCGGCCTGTTCGGGCAGTTCCTGAACGCGCCGCCGGCCGAATAACACCCTTCCCACGTAGGGGCGGCTCAACGCCAGCCGGCTGGCGCGCCGCCCCTACCGTTCTTGTTACCGCCCTTTATCGCGCCTGCTTCTTCGGCCGTCCGGGGCCGCCATCCCTCCCGTCGGGAGCATTCATGTTTCGCTTCATCAGCCAGCGACTTCTTGCCGCGATCCCCGTGCTCCTCGGCATCCTGTTCGTGACCTTTGCGCTCGCGCGTCTGCTCCCCGGCGATCCGTGCCGCGCCATGCTCGGCGAGAAGGCCACCGATCAGATATGCGACGCGTTCAACGAGCGGTACGGCCTCAACAAACCGATCCCGGCGCAGTTCGGCATTTACATGGGCGACGTGTTGCAGGGCGACCTCGGCCAGTCGTTCCGCTATGGCCGCCCGGTAAGTCAGCTTCTCGTCGAACGGCTGCCCATGACGGTCGAGCTGACCCTGTGCGCGCTGCTTTTTGCGACCATCTTTGGCATCATCCTCGGCATCTGGTCCGCCTATAAACGCAACTCCATTATCGACGTCGGCACGATGCTCATCGCCAACATCGGCGTCTCAATGCCCGTTTTCTGGCTGGGGCTGATGCTGGCCTATATCTTCGCCTTGACCCTGAAAGACACCCCCTTTGCGCTGCCGCCTTCGGGGCGCATCTCTCCGGGCGTCATCGTCCCCAGCCTGATGGAGACGTGGAATATCAATCCGCCGCCGGGATTCTTCCGCACCCTGCTTGAGTTCCTGTCGAATATGTACCTCTTCAACTCGCTGGTGACGCTGAACTTCCCGGTGCTCGTCGACGCGGGGCGGCACATGATCTTGCCTGCGGTCGCGCTCGGCACGATCCCGCTGGCCCTCATCGCGCGTATGACGCGCTCCAGCCTGCTCGACGTGCTCGGCCTCGACTACATCCGCACCGCCCGCGCCAAAGGGTTGCGCGAGCGCGGGGTCGTCATGCGCCACGGCTTCCGCAACGCGCTGATCCCGGTCGTCACCATCATTGGCCTGTCGTTGGGCAGCCTGCTCGGCGGCGCGGTGCTGACCGAGACGATCTTCAACCTGTCTGGCGTGGGCCGCATCCTGTTTGACGCCATCCAGGCGCGCGACTATGGCATCGTCCAGGGCTTCACGCTGATCATCGCCGCGGCCTACGTCATCATTAACCTGTTCGTCGACTTGCTCTACGCATTCCTCGATCCCCGCGTCCGGCTGGGGTAAGAAAGCCATCCATGACGACTGCCACCACAGCTTCCAGCCAGACCATCGACGCCATCGCGAGCCGTCCGCCGCGCAGCCCCTCGCAGGACGCCATCCGCGCGCTCTTCCGCACCAAGTCCGCGGTCGCGGGCATGGTCATCCTGGTCATCCTGACCCTCACCGCGATCTTCGCGCCGGTCATCGCGCCCTATCCGCCGAACGAGGTCCTGATCGGCAAGGAGAACGTCAAGAAGCGCATGCCGCCGTGCATCCACCTCCTCGGCTGCCCGGCCGACCAGCCGCAGCACATCATGGGCATTGACGGCAACGTGCGGGACTTCTTCAGCCGCATCGTCTACGGCGCGCGCGTGTCGCTGGTCGTGGGCTTTACCACCGTCGGGTTTGCCATCCTGATCGGCGCGACCCTGGGCGCAGTCGCGGGTTTTCTCGGCGGGTGGGGCGACAACGTCATCATGCGCTTCATGGATGTGCTGCTGGCGTTCCCCGCACTGCTGCTCGCCATCGCCATCGTGACCGTGCTCGGCGAGGGGCTGATTAACGCGCTGCTCGCCATCGGCATCGTGTCCATCCCGGCTTACGCGCGCGTGGCGCGCGCCAGCGTCTTGCAGGTCAAGGAGCTCGATTTCGTCATGGCCGACCGCGCGGTCGGCGTGCCGTCGGGCCGCATCCTGGCGCGCAGCATCCTCCCGCACACGCTGACCCCGTTGATCGTCGCGGGCACGCTCGGCATCGCCACGGCCATCCTGGATGCAGCCGCGCTGTCCTTCCTGGGCCTCGGCGCGCAGCCGCCGCTGGCCGAATGGGGCTCGATGCTCGGCGCGGAGCGCAATCAGGTC